>JBJEYH010000049.1:0-7600 GCA_051886675.1 Aristaeellaceae bacterium | reverse complement strand
CCATCGGGGGGAAGTTCAGCGACCTGCCGGATCTGGTGCTGATCGACGGCGGCCCGCAGCAATTGCGCTTTGCCCGGCAGGCGCTGCTGGACATGGGGGCGGAGGTGGCCATGTTCGGCCTGGCGAAGAAGCAGGAGGAAATCTTCCTGCCCGACCGGGAGGAACCGATTCTGCTGGATCACCACACGCCGGAGCTGCATCTGATCCAGCGCGTGCGCGACGAGGCGCACCGGTTCGGCATCACGCACCACCGCGCGCTGCGGGGCAAGGCGAGCATCCACAGCCAGCTGGAGGACATACCGGGCATCGGCCCCCAGCGGCGCAAGGCGCTGCTGAACCGGCTGGGCAGCCTGAAGGCGATCCGCGAGGCCACGCTGGAAGAGCTGCTGGCCGTCCCGGGCATGACGAAGCCCGCGGCGGAAGCGGTGCTTGCCTGGGCCCGGGACTCGGCCCCGAAGAAGAAATAAGCGACAGCGGGCATTCCCCGAACGATACGGGCGGGAGCCCTGACGGGCCGGCACCGACCCCCTGACGGCCATCCGCGCTGTCCCGCCGATCCCGCGCAGCCTCCCCGACACCCCCGGCCGGGCCGCTCCCCCGCCGGGCATCCGCGAGACCTTGCTGATTGGCGCAGCCCCCTGACAGCTCCGCCGGAACGCTCCCCCGTCTGCCGTCCGCGCTGTCATGCCGATCCCGCGCCGACCTCCTGACGGCCCAAGGCCATCCGCGAGGCCACGCTGGAAGAGCTGCTGGCCGTCCCGGGCATGACGAAGCCCGCGGCGGAAGCGGTGCTTGCCTGGGCCCGAACCCCCGCCCCGAAGAAGAAGTAAGCGACAGCGGGCATTTCCCCGAACGATACGGGCGGGATCCCTGACGAGCCGGCGTGGGCCGCTCCCCCGCCCGCCATCCGCGAGACCTTGCCGATTGGCGCAGCCCTCCTGACGGCCCCGCAGGAACGCTCCCCCGCCTGCCGTCCGCGCTGCCCTGCCGATCCGGCGCAGCCCCCCCCGACACCCCCGCCGGGCCGCTCCCCCGCCCGCCATCCGCGCTGCCCTGCCGACTGGCGCAGCCCCCGACGGCCCCGCCGGAACGCTCCCCCGCCCGCCAGCCGCGCTGCCCCGCCGACTGGCGCAGCCCCCGACGGCCCCGCCGGAACGCTCCCCCGCCTGCCGTCCGCGCTGCCTTGCCGATCCCGCGCAGCCCCCCTGACGGCCCCGCTGGAACGCTCCCCCGCCCGCCATCCGCGCTGCCCCGCCGATCCGGCGCAGCACCCCGACACCCCCGGCCGGGCCGTTCCCCTGCCTGTCGTCCGCGAGACCTTGCCGATTGGCGCAGCCCCCCCGACACCCCCGACCGGGCCGCTCCCCCGCCCGCCATCCGCGCTGCCCTGCCGATCCCGTGCCGACCCCCTGACACCCCCGGCCTTGCCGCTCCCCCGCCTGCCATCCGCGCCGCTTTTCGCCCGCGGCATTGCGCGTGCGGCCGCGCGATGGTATAATCAGGGCACGGAAACCGTTCCTGTCAACCCCAACCCGCCCGGAAGGAAGGCTGCCCATGCATTACTACGTCTACGACCGTCCCGCCGGATGCGTCTGCACCGAGAATCCCGCCCGGTTCACCTGGATGCCCCCCGCCGGGAACGATGCCCCCTGCTGCATCGAGGTGATGCGCCAGGGGCGGATCGCCTACCGCTTCGAGGGCATCGACCGCAACTTCTACACCCCCGACCATGTGATGGAGCCCGGCGCCTACACCTACCGGGTGCTGGCCGGGGAAGAGGTCATCGTGCCGGAAAAGCCCTTCGCCATCGCCGGGGACGCGGTGCATACGCCCCTCGTCAGCCGCGATCGCCGGTATGACGCCATCGGCGCCCATCCCCGCATCTGGCTGCGTCCGGAGGAGCTGCCCCGGGCCCGGGAGGCCGTCGCGGGGCCTCTGCGGGCGGAATGGGAAGCCTTCCTGGCCAGCGGCGTGACCCCCTGGATGAACGTCCCCGTCAAGCCGGAGCCCGCGCCCTATCCGGGGAACGTCCGGGTGATTCCCCTGTGGCGGCAGATGTACGTGGACTGTCAGGAGGCCCTGTACGCCGTGAAGCACAGCGCCGTGGCCTACCGGCTGACCGGCGACGCGATCTACCTGGACAACGCCCGCCGCTGGCTGATGGCCCTGGCCCGCTGGGACGTGAACGGCCCTACCGCCCGCAGCTACAACGACGAGGCCGCCTTCCGCGTGACCACGGCCCTGGCCTGGGGCTACGACTGGCTCCATGACGATCTGTCCGCCGATGAGCGGCAATGCGTCCGCGACGCGCTGCTGGCCCGGGGGCGGGAGCTGTTCCGCTACGTGACGGAGGATATCCGCATCCACGTCAAGCTCCTGGACAGCCATGGCGTGCGATCCCTGTCCATGACGCTGGTGCCCGCGGCCCTGGCGCTCTTCGGCGAGGCGGAGGACGCCCGCCGCTGGCTGGACTACACCATCGAGTATTTCTTCTGCCTGTTCACCCCCTGGGGCGGCGACGACGGCGGCTGGGCGGAAGGCCCGGCCTACTGGCAGACCGGGGTTTCCTTCTTCACCGAGGCCATCACCCTCATCCGGAAGGCCACCGGCGTGGACGCCTTTGCCCGGCCCTTCTTCCGCAACACGGGGCGGTTCATCCTCAACACCTACTGCCAGGATACCCGGTTCATGGCCTTTGGCGACATGTCCGACCTGGGGGACTACCCCGGGCTGAAGGCGGGCTTCACCATGCGGATCCTCAGCGCGGCCACGGACAATCCCCTTGCCCCCCAGTTCGCCTGGTACTACGAGCAGGCCAGGGAACGCGGCAAGGGCACCGAGGGTCTGTTCTACAACTACGGCTGGTGGAACTTCGACTTTGACGAGCTGTTCTTCCGCCTGCTCGGCGACCGGAGCGTGAAACCCGCGCCCCCGCCCGAGGGCATCAGCCTGACCTGGTTCCGGGATATCGGCTGGGTGACCCTGCACCGCGACATGGCCGACGAAAACCGCCACCTGGCCTTCCACTTCAAGGCCAGCCCCTACGGCTCGGTCAGCCACAGCCATGGCGATCAGAATGCCTTCGTGCTGCACGCCTTCGGGGAGCCGCTGGCCATCCAGTCGGGGTACTACGTGGGCTTCTGGAGCAGCATGCACCTGAACTGGCGGCGGCAGACCCTGTCCAAGAACGCGGTCACCATCGGCGGCAGGGGCCAGTTCGCCACCCTGCGCAAGACCTCCAGGGCCGAGGAAATGAACGGCTCGGCCAAGTCGCAGTACGAGCAGCTCATCGCCGCCCGGGGCGCCGTCGAGGACTGCCGGATGACCGGCGATACGGTGTACATCCGCGGCGACGCGACCCCCGCCTTCGCCGCCACCGTGCCCGGGCTGCTGGCCAATAAGCGGCATGTGCTGTATCAGGCGGCAGGGTTCTTCGTCATCGTGGACGAGATCCGCCTGACGGCCCCGGAGGTCATCGACTTCCGCCTGCACGCGCTGAAGCCCTTCGCCCTGGGGGATCGCGCCGCCCGCATGACCGGCCGGAAGGCTGGCCTGACCGTCCTGTTCAGCCAGGACATGGCCATGACCCAGCGCGACGTGTTCGACGGGGTGGATCCCGCGGAATACGAGGGTCTGCCCACGCAGTATCACCTGTGCGCCACCACCCGGGCGCCCGCCCGCGACCACACGCTGGTCACGGTGCTTTACCCCTTCGCTCTGGGGGAGGAAAAGCCCGTTGCCCTGGCGGGTATGCGCATCACCTTCGGCGGACGCGCCTTCGACCTTGTGCGCGAGGGCGAGGGCTACACCCTGCGCGCCGCCGTGTAACAGAAAGGAGCAAGCCATGCGGCTGCTGTTCAAGCAACGGATCCTGTCCTGGATGGACAGCTACGACATTTTTGCCGAGGACGGAAGCGTGCTCTACACCGTCCGGAGCAAGCTGGCCTGGGGTCACTGCCTGAGGATCTTCGACGCGCAGGACCGGGAGGTGGGCGTGGTGAAGGAGCGGGTGGTCTCCCTGCTGCCCCGGTTCGAGATGTACCTGGGGGAGCGGTACATGGGATGCATCCGCCGGGAGCTCAGCTTCTTCCGGCCCCGCTACAGCATCGACTGCAACGGCTGGCAGGTGGAGGGCAACTTCCTGGCCTGGGACTACGTCATCCGCGATGCGGGCGGAAGGCACGTCGCCTCCATCTCCAAGGAGCTGATGCACTTTTCGGACGTATACGCCATCGACGTGGACAACCCCGCCGACGCCCTGTGCGCGCTGATGCTGGTGCTGGCCATCGACGCGGAAAAGTGCTCCTCCGGCAGAGACTGACGCGGAGGCGCTTTTCGGACGCGGACAGCTCCGCCGACGCCCTGTGCGCGCTGATGCCGGTGCTGGCCATCGACGCGGAAAAGTGCTCCTCCGGCAGAGACTGATGCGGAGGCGCTTTTCGGACGCGGACGCCATCGGCGCGGCCAGCCCCGCCGATGCCCCGTGCGCGCTGATGCTGGTGCTGGCCATCGGCGCGGCCAGCCCCGCCGACGCCCTGTGCGCGCTGATGCTGGTGCTGGCCATCGGCGCGGAAAAGTGTTCCTCCGGCAGAGACTGATGCACATGCACTTCCCGGACGCGGACGCCATCGACGCGGACAGCCCCGCCGATGCTCTGTGCGCGCTGATGCCGGTGCTGGTCATCGACGCGGAAAAGTGCTCCTCCGGCAGAGACTGACGCGGATGCTGCAAAAGGCTCCCTCATCTGGAGGGAGCCTTCTGCATGCGCAGGGGGCGGATGCACTTCCCGGACATTAACGCCATCGTCATGGACAACCCCCCCGACGCCCTGTGCGCGCTGATGCCGGTGCTGGCCATCGGCGCGGAAAAGTGCTCCTTCGGCAGAGACTGACGCACATGCACCAAAAGGCTCCCTCATCAGGAGGGAGCCTTTTGCATGCGCGGGGGGCGGCTTGCGTCCCTATGCCCCGGGGGCGTTCAGCCTTCTGATCAGCCGCGCTTCCCGCACCAGCGTCACCGCGAAGACGATCATCAGCAAATATTTCACGCTTGTCATGATCCGCCCCAGCACGGCCAGCCCCATGGGCCTTTGCGGCCAGGCCCGGATCAGGGATATCATCAGCAGATTCTCCAGCCAGTCGGACGCGCAGACGCCCGCCCCCAGCCCCAGCAAGGGCTTGCGCCACTGTTTCAGCGGCCCGGCCCTTTGGGTCAGCAGCAGCGCCAGGGACGTCAGCAGATTCGCCGCCGCCAGCGGGATCAGCAGATCCAGGCTCGACGATATGCGGACGTAAAGGGCCCGGCCCGTCTCGCCATAGCCCTCAACCATTGTCAGCAGATCGCCAGGTGTATAGAAGAGTTTCGTCTCCAGGTAGGGATAGCCATTGGCCCGGGCCGAAAAATTCGGCGCGACCACGCTCAGCATGGCGATCCCCAGCAGGAGCACAACGATCAGCGACAGGATGACATATCGCTTCCGGATGCGTTCAGCGATGCGGTCTGTCATGCGGCAATGCCTCCTGAATTCCAGTGTGCGCCGCCGCCTCCGCCGGAAACGCGGAAACAGCCACGGCAGCGCAAACTGCCATGGCTGTTCCTGGCGTGCGGGCATGTGCCCGGCATGCGGCTGATAGGTATGGCTTACCGGCGGTTCTGGTTCCTGCCCGCGATGAGCAGCAGGCGCAGCAGCGACAGCAGGCTCGTGACCGCGGAGGCCACATAGGTCAGCGCCGCAGCGCCCAGCACCTTGCGCACGCCCTGCTCCTCCTCGCCGGTGACGTAGCCGCCCTCGGTGAGCATCCGCACCGCCCTGCGGCTGGCGTCGAACTCCACGGGCAGGGTGATCAGCGCGAAAATCACCGACAGGCTGAACAGCAGGATGCCAGCCTTCACCAGCGGCTCCCAAGCGAAAATCAGCCCCGCGATGAAAATCGGCGTCGCCATGGACGAGCCGATGTTCACCACCGGCACCGCGGCGGTGCGCAGCTTCAGCGGGGCATAGCCCTCCAGCTTCTGCATGGCGTGACCCGCCTCGTGGGCCGCCACGCCCAGCGCCGCCACGCTGCTGGAGCCGTACACGCCCTCGGACAGGTTCAGCGTCTCATGGGCGGGATCGTAATGATCGCTCAGCTGCCCGCGCACCCGCCCGATGCTCACCCGATTGTTGCCGTTGCGGCGCAGCAGATCATCCACCACCTCGCAGGCAGGACGGCCCAGGCGGGTATTCACCCGGCTGTACCGGGCGTAGGCCCCCTGCACGCGGGCCTGCGCATACAGGCCCAGCAGCAGACCCGGTATCACCAGAATGTATGTCCAATCCCAGAAAAACATGTTCGCTCCTCCTTCATGACCCGGCGGGGTCGGCAACATGGTATCATATTGCGCATGCCCGCGCAAGGCAATTCTTCCGAATCCTCCTTCGGCATGGAGCATGCTACCACAGCTTCATGTCCCCAATATGAACAAACGCTGAACAAATATCAACCGTGCAGCACATCGCCGCGCCCGCGAGGCATGCCATCCGCAGCGACACCCGCAGGCAGACGCCAACCCGCGCCGGATACCGCACCGCCGACGCCGCCCTGCAAGCCCTTGTAAACCGGCTGCCGGCACGGCCCCGGATAATGCTGTGCATCCGCTGCTTTCGCCGATGCCTGCCCTTGGCCATGCTATCCCCGCTTTGCTGAGGATTTGATTGCGTCATTCGCGCCCGGCAGGAGCATTGCCTGCCGATACGAAAAGGAAGCGCCCCGCATGGGATGCTTCTATATTGAATGGAATCCATCAATCGACCCATCCTCCCGGGGCGGCAGTGCCGCTTCCACCTCAGCTGGGATGACGGCTGCGCCTTCTGCTCCCGCAGTGCAAATAAGAAGCACCCCGACTGAGATGCTTCTATATGGAATCCATCAAGCGACCTATCCTCCCGGGGCGGCAGTGCCGCTTCCGCATCTGCCAGGATGACTGCTGCGCCTTCTGCACCCGCTGCGCAAAAAAGAAGCACCCCATCTGAGATGCTTCCATATAGAATCCAGTTGGAATCATCAAGCGGCCCATCCTCCCGGGGCGGCAGTGCCGCTTCCACCTCAGCCGGGATGACGGCTGCACCTTCTGCCCCGCGGCGCAAAAAAGAAGCACCCCGACTGAGATGCTTCCATATTGAATGGAATCCATCAAGCGGCCCATCCTCCCGGGGCGGCAGTGCCGCTTCCACCTCAGCCGGAATGACGGCTGCGCCTCCTGCCCCGCTGCGCAGAATAGAAGCACCTCGCACGGGATGCTTCTTTTGGAATCCGGTTGCGGCCCATCCTCCCGGGGCGGCGGTGCCGCTTCCATCTCAGCCAGGATGTCGGCTGCACCTCCTGCCCCGCAGCGCAAAAAAGAAGCACCTCATCTGAGATGCTTCTATTGGAATCCGGCAGCGACCTATCCTCCCGGGCCGTGTCCAGCCAAGTACTTTCGGCACTGAAGGGCTTAACTGCTGTGTTCGGAATGGGAACAGGTGGGACCCCTTCGTCATTGCCACCGGAAATGGTGGGCTATTCACTTTCCCGCACCCTGACAACTGCACATCGAATGATTCAATCTCAGACCGTTTTCC
>JBJEYH010000048.1:0-1750 GCA_051886675.1 Aristaeellaceae bacterium | reverse complement strand
TTCTCCGCCGAGCCGGAGAGCCCGTCGTTGGTGGACAGGGCGATCACCAGGGGCCGGCCGTTTCTCAGGTGGGCCTTTGCCGCCATGGTGACGGCGGAATCGGTTATGCCATGGGCAAGCTTTGCCAGGGTGTTTCCCGTGCAGGGCGCGATCAGCAGCGCGTCCATGGGCTGGGCCGGGCCCAGGGGCTCCGCCTCCGCGATGGTGGTGACCACCTTTTTCCCCGTGAGCAGCATCAGCTTTTTGATGTGCTCCGTGGCCGTGCCGAAGCGGCTGTCGGTCTCGGCGGCGGTGTCGCTCATGATGGGCACCAGCTCGTAGTGCTCCGCCAGCCGCTCCGCCGCAGCAAAGAGCTTTTCGTATGTACAGTAGGACCCGCAGAGCGCAAGGCCCACCCGCTTTTTTTCCATGCTCATTCCTCCTGTTCCCTGATGATCTGAACTACTTCGTCCCGGATCAGCTCCGCCGCCGAATAGGGGGCGGTCTTTCCGGGCAGCCCCGGCGCGGCCAGGACTCTGACCCCGATGTTTTCCGCCAGGGTCCGGTCAAAGCCGCCGGGCGGGGAGGCCAGCTCCAGCAGCAGCGCCCCCTCGGCCATGCAGCACAGCATAGGGTCTGTGAGCACCCGGGCGGGGACGGTGTTGATCACAAAGTCAAAGCCGTCCAGCACCCCTTCCAGCTGGCAGTAGTCCAGGGCCCGGCAGCCCACGGCCCGGGCCAGCGCCCGGTCCCCGGGGCCCCGCGCCGCGACGGACACCTTTGCGCCCATGGCCCGCAGCCGCAGGGCCAGGATGCGGCCGATCCGGCCCCAGCCGCAGACAAGGACATGACTGCCCAGAATGCTGCGCTCGCTGTTTTCCATCAGCAGGCCCACGGCCCCCTCCGCCGTCAAAGCCGCGTTTCCCACCGTAAAGGCCTGCCGCTGCAAAATATCCTCCGGGTGCAGCCCGGCGGCGATCATCTCCAGACGGCTCTTCTCGCTGAGCTTCCCGCCGCAGACGATCTGCCCCGGCCAGAGCGCCGAGATCAGTTCGTCCATCCGGCAGGGGCTTGCGGCATAGGGGGCGTTGAGAAAGCCGCCCTTCTCCGCAGGCACCGGCAAGATCACGCAGTCCGCGCCGTAAACGCAGCCCTGCAGGCAGCCCGCTTTTGGTATCTCTCCGGGCAGCTCCGCCTTTTCCAGGGCAAAGCTGTGTACCCGGTGTCCGTCCCGCGCCAGCATGGAGCAGAGCAGGACGGCCCTTCTGTCTCCGCCGATCACGGCAAATTTCACCCGCATCACCTCCGCAAACCATAGTATTCTGTTGCACCCGGGGCTGTGACTGTGGTAAAATAACTTGAATTATACACAAGGCGGTGCATCTATGAGCAGAGCAGACGAAATATTCATCCAAAATTGCAGAGACATTCTTGATAACGGCGTGTGGGACACCGATCAGCAGGTCCGCCCCCATTGGGAGGACGGCGAGAGCGCCCACACGGTGAAAAAATTCGGTATTGTAAACCGCTATGACCTGTCCGAGGAGTTTCCCATCCTCACCATCCGCCGCACCTTCTGGAAGTCGGCCATTGACGAGCTGCTGTGGATCTGGCAGGCCAAGAGCAACAATGTAAACGAGCTTCGCACCCGGGTCTGGGACGCCTGGGCCGATGAAACCGGCTCCATCGGCAAGGCCTACGGCTATCAACTGGGCGTGAAGCACCACTACCCGGAGGGCGACATGGACCAGGTGGACAAGGTGCTCTGGGA
>JBJEYH010000047.1:0-7656 GCA_051886675.1 Aristaeellaceae bacterium | reverse complement strand
GTGGATGGACAGCAGATCCTTGGCAATCTTCTTTTCCATGGTACAATCTCCTTTATGCAGTCAATGTTGAGGGATAGCAAGTTATACAGGGCAGGGATCCGGCCGGGCCGCGATAAGGCGCGCAACTCAATCGCGAGCCGGGTGCGGGCACTGCCCACCGGGGGTCCAGGGGGCAGGCAGCCCCCTGGGAACCAGCACGACCGCGTCGCGCCTCGCCCTTTGCGAGGCGTGACCCCTGCAAGCGCGGCGCGCCCTTCGCGCGCCGTGCCTCCGCGCAGCCGCACGACACTCGCACGCGTGTTCAGCGTGACCGAAGGCGCGCAACTCAATCGCGAGCCGGGTGTGGGCACTGCCCACCGGGGGTCCAGGGGGCAGGCAGCCCCCTGGGAACCAGCACGACCGCGTCGCGCCTCGCCCTTTGCGAGGCGTGACCCCTGCAAGCGCGGCGCGCCCTTCGCGCGCCGTGCCTCCGCGCAGCTGCACGACACTCGCACGCGTGTTCAGCGTGACCGAAGGAGCGCAACTCAATCGCGAGCCGGGTGTGGGCACTGCCCACCGCGGCGCGCCCTTCGCGCGCCGTGCCTCCGCGCAGCTGCACGACACTCCCACGCGTGTTCAGCGTGACCGAAGGAGCGCAACTCAATCGCGAGCCGGGTGTGGGCACTGCCCACCGAGGAATTCACGGCAGCAGCGCTCGTAGGCAGCGACGGGGTCGGGGGCGGCGGTGATGGGGCGGCCTACCACAATGTAGTCGCTGGCGGCGCGGGCCTTTTCGGGGGTCATGATGCGCACCTGATCGCCCACATCGCCGTCGGCAAAGCGGATGCCCGGCGTCACGGTGAGGAAGTCCGGGCCGCAGGCTTCCTTCACCAGCGCGGCCTCCAGGGGCGAGCATACCACGCCCATCAGCCCGGCGGCCTTGGCGTTCTGGGCGTACTTCTTCACGGTGTCGGGCATGGTGGCGTTGATGAGCAGCTCCTGCTGCATCCGCTCCTCGCTGGTGGATGTCAGCTGCGTCACCGCCAGCAGCACGCCGCAGGTGCCGTCCTCCTTCGTCAGGCCCTCCCTGGCGGCCTCCATCATGGCGATGGTGCCGGAGGCGTGCAGGTTGGTCATGTCCACGTCCAGCCGGGAAAGCACCTTCATGGCCTTTTTCACCGTGTTGGGAATGTCGTGCAGCTTCAGGTCCAGGAAGATCCTGTGGCCCCGCGCCTTGATCTCCCGCACGATGTCCGGGCCCTCGGCATAGTACAGCTCCATGCCGATCTTCACATAGGGCTTGCGGCCGGTGAACTGATCCAGGAAGGCCAGGGTCTTTTCCTTGCTCTCAAAATCCAGGGCAATGATAACGTCCTTCGCCATGATGGGTGTCCTCCTTGTTGTGGTTTGTCAGATTCGGGTGATGTCGGACAGCCGGTCAATGCCCAGCTTCTCCATCTCCATGGGCAGCTGCTCGATGATGTCCCGGCAGGCGCAGGGGTTCACCAGGTTCGCCGCGCCCACCTGCACCGCGCTGGCGCCGGCCATCATCATCTCGATCACGTCCCGGGCGGTGGATACGCCGCCCATGCCGATGACCGGGATCTTCACCGCGCCGGTGACCTGGTAGACCATCCGCACCGCCACCGGGAACACCCCCGGGCCGGAATAGCCGCCCATCACGTTGGCCAGCACGGGCTTGCGGCGCTTCAGGTCAATGCGCATGCCCAGCAGCGTGTTGATCAGGCTCAGGCCGTCCGCGCCCGCGTCCTCGCAGGCCCGGGCGATGGCCACAATGTCGGTCACGTTGGGGCTGAGCTTCATGTACACGGGCTTGGTGGCCACGGCCTTCACCGCCCGGGTGACCTCCGCCGCGGCCTCCGGGCTGGTGCCGAAGGCCATGCCCCCGTGGCGCACGTTGGGGCAGGAGATGTTCACCTCCAGGATCTCCACCTGCTCCTCCTTCGTCAGCAGCTCCACGCAGTGCACGTACTCCTCGATGGAGAAGCCGCTGATGTTGGCGATGATGGGCTTGCGGAAGATTTTCCGCAGCGCGGGAAGCTCGTGGGCGATGACGTGCTCCACGCCGGGATTCTGCAGGCCCACGCTGTTGAGCATGCCGTCGGGACATTCGGCGATGCGGGGCGTGGGATTGCCGTAGCGGCACTCCTGCGTGGTGCCCTTGAAGGACAGGCTGCCAAGCACGTTGATGTCGTAATAGGGCGTGAACTCCTGGCCGAAGCCGAAGGTGCCGCTGGCCGGAATCACCGGATTGTCCAGCCGAACGCCCGACAGGGTAACGGATAAATCCTTCATTGTGTTATACCTCCTTAGGGGGAGACGCGAGGGGCAGAACCCCTGGGGGAATAGCTTGGGGGTTGCGTTCCTGCAGGGGCTAGGGCGCAGGGACTTCGTTCCCTTCCATTTGTTGCGTCGCGGCGCACCCAATGAAAAGGGTCGAAGACCCTGCGCCGTGCCTCCGCAAGGGGACAGCCCTTCTTCATGATACCCGAATGGGATGCTTAAGGGATGAAATCCCTTCAGCAGGGTGCAGGGGCAGCACCCCTGCCGTCCCCCTTACGCCCAGATGATCTCGTCCCGCTCGAGCACGGGGCCGTCCTTGCAGATCCGCTTGTAGCCGCCCCTGACCCTGACGGTGCAGCCCATGCACGCGCCGAAGCCGCAGCCCATCCGTTCCTCGAAGGAGAACCAGGCGGGCGCGTCGGACTGATCGTACACCGCGCGGAGCATGGGCAGCGGGCCGCAGGCGAAGATGCTGTCGAAGGTCAGGCCCTTCATGGCGTCGGTGACAAGACCCTTCACGCCGGCAGAGCCGTCCATGGTCGCCAGGACGAAGGGCGCGCCCAGCTGCTCCACGTCCTCGCGCAGGAAGACCTCCTCAGCCGTGTTGAAGCCCGCCAGCACCACGGGCTGCCTGCCCGCGGCGATGAGCGCCCGGCACAAGCCGATCATGGGCGGAAGCCCCACGCCACCGCCGATGAGCAGCGGATGCTCTCCGGCCAGGCGCACGTCAAAGCCGTTGCCCAGCCCCGTCAGAAGATCCAGCCGCTGCCCGGGAACCATGGCCGCCATGGCCTCCGTGCCCTGGCCCACCACCTTGTACACCAGGGTGAGGGAGTCGGCGTTCCAGTCGCACACGGAGATGGGCCGCCGCAGGTAGAAGCCCGGAAGCTGCACCTGCACAAACTGCCCCGGCCGCAGGATGGCCGCGGTGTCGCCGGCCAGCTCCATCCGCCAGACCGTGGCGGTCAGCTGCTGGTTGGCAAGAATCGTGAATTCCATGCTGTCGCTCCTTTACAGGGTGTTGTAGGCGATTCTTTCGCCCGTGATGGTCAGCCGGCAGGCTGCGTGAACCTCCCAGCCCTCGAAGGGCGTGGCGCGGCCCTTGGACAGGAATGCCGCCGGGTCGATCTTCTCCCGCGCGTTCAGGTCGAAGACCGTCAGCTCCGCCCGCTGCCCAAGACCGATGCCTCCGCCCAGGCCGAAGCGCGCCCGGGGAGCTTCCGCCATCAGCCGGATCAGCTGCTGAAGGGGCATCCGCTCCGTCTCCACGAAGCAGGTGTACATCAGCGGGAACGCGCTCTCGATGCCCACCACGCCCATGGCCGATTTCGCCAGCCCCCGGCTCTTCTCCTCGGCGGAATGGGGCGCGTGGTCGGTGGCGATCATGTCGATGGTGCCGTCCAGCACGCCCTGCACCAGCGCGTCCCGGTCGGCGGCATCCCGCAGGGGCGGGTTCATCTTGAAGCGGCCTTCATCCCGCAGGTCGTCCTGGCACAGGAGCAGGTAGTGCGGCCCGGTTTCGCAGGTCACGTCCACGCCCTCCTCCTTGGCCCTGCGGATCAGCTCCACCGACTCCCGGCAGCTCACGTGGCACACGTGGTAGCGGCAGCCGGTCTCCTTGGCCAGGCGGAGATCACGCTCGATGGGCTTCCACTCGCTCTCCGAGGGAATCCCCGGAATGCCGTGGGCCCGGGCGTAGGCCCCGTCGTGAATCGCGCCGCCCGGGGGGATCAGGCCCGTGTCCTCGCAGTGGGCCGCGATCAGGCTCCGGGCCTCCTTGCAGCGCCTCATGGCCTGGCGCATGGTGGCCTCGTCCTTCACGCCCCGGCCGTCGTCGGAAAAGCCCGCCACCCGGGGCGCAAGAGCCGCCATGTCCGTCAGCTCGCCCTCGCCCCTCTGCCCAAGGGTGATGGCCGCGTAGGGCGTCACGCCGATGACCGCGTCCCGCGCGATGATCTCCTCCTGAACGCGCAGATGTTCGTCGCTGTCGGGGGCGGGATTCAGGTTGGGCATGGCGCAGACCTGGGTGTAGCCCCCGCGGGCGCAGGCCATCGTCCCGGTGCGGATGGTCTCCTTATAAGAAAAACCCGGCTCGCGCAGATGCACATGCACATCCACGAAACCGGGAAAAACAGCCAGCCCGTTCAATTCAAAAACATGATCCGCGCCCTCGGCGGAAAGCCCGCTGCCACGGGCGGACACAACGCCGTCCTCCACCACAAGATCCATGGGAAGCAGCCTGCCCTCGTCATACACCAGGCCGCCCTTGAGCAGCATGCGCATGCAGCACCCTCCTCGCATGTTGTTATCCGGGTTATCATAGCAGATTTCCGCCGGAATTGCAACAGGCGCGGAGGATTTTCGCCGAAATGTATTGACAAATCCGCCGGTATGCAGGATAATGTGAGTTCTAAATGAAACAGTTGAAAGAAGGATGAAGATGTCGGATTTATTGCTGAAGATTGGCGTATGCCTGCTGGCGGGCCTGGGAGCCGGGCTGGGCACGGGCTTTGCGGGGATGAGCGCGGCGGCGGTGATCAGCCCGATGCTGATCACCTTCCTGGGCATGGACGCCTACGACGCGGTAGGCATTGCCCTGGCCAGCGACGTGCTGGCCAGCGCGGTCAGCGCCTATACCTATGGGAAGAACGGCAACCTGGACATCCGCAACGGCCTGACGATGATGGCGGCGGTGCTGGTGTTCACGGTGGTGGGCAGCTGGGTGTCCAGCCGGGTGCCCAATACGACCATGGGCTCCTTCAGCGTGTGGATGACCATGCTGCTGGGCGTGAAGTTCATCGTCCGGCCCGTGATGACCACCCGGGAATCCATGGAGGCCGTCAGCCGGAAAAAGCGGCTGATCCAGTCCCTGGTCTGCGGCACGGTGATCGGGTTCATCTGCGGCTTCGTGGGGGCGGGCGGCGGCATGATGATGCTGCTGATTCTCGTCAGCGTCATGGGCTACGAGCTGAAGACCGCCGTGGGCACCAGCGTGCTGATCATGACCTTCACCGCGCTGACGGGCTCGCTGAGCCATTTCGCCCTGGGCGGCGCGCCGGACTGGACCTGCCTGATCCTGTGCGTGGCCTTCACGCTGCTGTTCGCCCGGGTGGCGGCCCGCTTCGCCAACAAGGCCAGCCCCGCCACGCTGAACCGCGCCACCGGCGTGGTGCTGGTGATCCTGGGCGTGGTGATCCTGGGGGTCAGGTTCTTCTCATAACCAGTCCGCCTGCCTGATGGGCCACAGCGCCTCTGCGGCGGACAGGATGTGCTGCCGTCCGGCCTGATCCACGGGCTCGAAGAGCGTCAGGGACAGCTGGCCGTCGCGCTGCTTCCACTTGCCCACCACCCGGCCATCCAGCAGGATCGCCGGGAACACCAACCCCGCCAGGCTGAAGATGCCCCGCAGATGCTCCGGCGACAGGAAGGGATTATCCTCCTTGCGGTAGCCCAGCATCAGCTGGTCGAAGCCCGCCAGCAGAAGACACCGGGGCATGTCCGCCTCCGGAGCGGGGCAGGGGAGGCGGTAGAAGGTCTGTCCCCCGGCGGTCAGGGCTTCCGCGGGCAGCCGGGCCAGCCATTGCTTCACCTTCTCCTGGGGCACATGGAAGAAATACGCCGCGTCACGCAGGGTGGCCGGGCCGTAATGGGTGAAGTAGCGGCGCGCCAGCTCGGTCTCCGCGTCCTCCTCCGCAAGGGGCGTGAACGGCGGGCAGAGCCGGTAGCTTTTCTCCTCCCGCACCGTCAGGCAGATCACCCCCAGCTGCGCCAGCTCCGCCACGACCCCGCCCCAGCTGTGGAAGACGTGGGTTTCCTCTTTCTCCGTCATGCCCGCCTCCCGGCAGCGTTGCCGCAGCTCCTCCCGGGTAGCATGGCCCGCGGCGATCTGCTCCGTCACCAGCCGGGCGAAAAACCGTTCCCGCTCCGGGGTCGCGCCGGGCTCGCCTTTGGTGCAGCTCCAGCGGTACCAGGGGGTGTCGCATACGTCCTCCGGCGTGCCCTGCCGGCGGATGTACAGGGGCAGATCCGCCTCGGGGAACAGGTGCATGGTGCCCCGCAGCGTCCAGCTCTTCGCAAGACCGGCGGGGTTCGCATCGCCGCTGCGGATGCGCAGGGCATGCAGCGCGCAGGAGAGTATCTGGGCCTGCAGCCCGCACAGGTCGCGGGCGACCGTCAGCGACGGCGCGGGGGCGAGCAGATGCTGCCCCTGCAGGCGAAGAAGCCGGATTTCGTCAGTTGTCATGGGCGTCCTCCCGTGTCGGAAAAGATGGAAAGTACAGGGAAAAGACCGGATCATTCATTGACACCGCCTGCAAACAACCTATATAATATTGGCATCCGGAGGAAAGGCGGTTGACAACACAATGAGCAGTTATCAGATGCGGCAGCTGGAGTCCATGCTTGGTGGCGTTGCGGGGAACATTGTCGCGTACCTGGTTGCGACGCTGCTTTCGGGCGTCGTGCTGAGCTACGCCATGCGCTGGTTCATCTTCAAGCGCGCGGGCGAAAAGGGCTGGAAGGGCCTGATCCCCCTCTACAGCGATTACATCTACTACAAGATCGGCTGGGACGGCCGGATTTATCTGGCGCTGCTCATCGGGCAGATTGCCGCCACGGTGCTGGGCGGCATCTGCGGGCTGATCAACGCGGTGTTCGGCATGGTGGTGAGCCTGATCTGCAACGTGGTGGTGCTCAGCGCCCGCGCGGTGGCGAAGATGATCCTGCAGTTCAAGGTGGCGCGCGCCTTTGGCCGCAGCGATTTCTTCGCGGTGGGCCTGTACTTCCTGAACTCGGTGTTCTCGGCGGTGCTGGCCTTTGGCGATTCCACCTACAAGGGCCCCCAGCTCAACGATGGCTTCGGCGTGCCCTCCTTCATCGACAAGGCCGGCCGCCGCGCTGCCGAGGGCGTCAACCGGGCCATGCAGGGGCAGGGACAGACGTTTACGCCTGCGCAGCCCTATCAGCCCGCGCAGCCGCAGCAGACCTTCACGCCCGTGCAGCCGCAGCAGTTCACCCCTGCGCAGCCCTATCAGCCCGCGCAGCCCCAGCAGCCCTATGCGCCCATGCAGCCCCAGCAGCAGGGCTATCCGCAGATGCAGCAGCCCTATGCGCAGCAGCCCTACCAGCAGCCCCACACCCAGCGCGTGGGCCGCAGCGCCATGCGGCAGAACGATCAGAACTCCTCGCTGTAAGCGTCAGGACGGCGGTCTGCTTCCTCCGGGAAGCGGGCCGCTTTTTTTGCGGGCAAAAGAGAAAGCGGTCTCTGCCAGAGAGACCGCTTTTTCCGCATGGGATGCTATCAGCCGCGACGGGCCGCAAAGCACTCGCTGCAGTACACGGGCCGATCCTCACGGGGCAGGAAGGGCACCTGGG
>JBJEYH010000046.1:0-1754 GCA_051886675.1 Aristaeellaceae bacterium | reverse complement strand
TCATCCAGAACATGTGCGCCGAGGAGGGCCGCGACGGCTACAACGTCAACGCCTCGGGCCGAAGATGCGCCTCGACGGTGTTCATCATGCTGGTGTCCGGACTGATCCTCTACCTGGTCTACGGCGTGGGCGCGCGGGATCTGGGCGAGCGGCTGGAGGCCCGGGAGAAATGGAAAAAACGTTTCCAGCGCCTGCGAAGCCGATTACCTGGGGGCAAAAGGCAGGAACCTGCCCTTCCCGCGGAGAAATAGCTATCGTAAAGGCCAGTGCTCGTGCGCGGCGCTGGCCTCTTTTCCTGAAACAAATGAAAAGATATGGACGGAGGATGAACCATGAACGTACAGGAACGGTATGCCAGCTGGCTGGTCAACGCCACCGGCGATGCTGATGTTGCCAGGGAGCTGCAGGACATCCGCGGCTGCGACGACCGCATTGAGGACGCCTTCTACCGGGATCTGGCCTTCGGCACCGGCGGTCTGCGCGGGGTGATCGGCGCGGGCACCAACAGGATGAACATCTACACCGTGGCCAAGGCCTCCCAGGGTCTGGCGGACTATGTGGTGAAGCACTTCGCGCCGGAAAGCCGCTCCATGGCCATCAGCTACGACAGCCGCATCAAGTCCGACCTGTTCGCGCGGGTGGCGGCGGAGGTGTTCGTGGCCAACGGCATCCGCGTGCATATCTATCCGGAGCTGATGCCCACGCCCTGCCTGTCCTTCGCCGTGCGCAAGCTGAACTGCGCCGCGGGCGTGATGGTCACGGCCTCCCACAACCCCTCCAAGTACAACGGCTACAAGGTCTACGGCGCGGACGGCTGCCAGATCACCACCGAGGCCGCGGCGGAAATCCTCGCGGAAATCGAGAAGCTGGACATCTTCGCCGACGTGAAGCGTGAAAGCTACGACGCCGCGCTGGCCGACGGCCGCATCAGCATCATTGGCGAGGACGTGTACACGGCCTTCGTGGCGGAGGTGAAGAAGCAGTCCGTCCTGGACGACAGCACCCCCGTGGACCGGAACGTGGCCATCGTCTACACGCCCCTGAACGGCACCGGCCTGAAGCCCGTGCTGCGCACCCTGCGGGAGACGGGCTTCACCAACATCACCGTTGTGAAGGAGCAGGAGCAGCCCGACGGGCATTTCCCCACCTGCCCCTATCCGAACCCCGAGATTCACGAGGCCATGGCCCTGGGCATGGAATACGCCCGGAAGTGCCAGGCGGATCTGCTGCTGGCCACCGACCCCGATTGCGACCGCGTGGGCATCGCCGTGCGGGACAGCGCGGGCGAATACGTGCTGCTCACCGGCAACGAGACCGGCATGCTGCTGCTGGACTACGTCTGCGCCCGGCGGACGGCCATGGGCACCATGCCCAAGGATCCCGTGATGGTCAAGACCATTGTGACCATCGACATGGCGGAGCGCATCGCGGCCCACTACGGCGTGCGCACGGTGAACGTGCTGACGGGCTTCAAGTTCATCGGCGAGCAGATCGGCCTGCTGGAGAAGAAGGGCGCGGCGGATTCGTACATCTTCGGCTTCGAGGAGAGCTACGGGTATCTGAGCGGCAGCTACGTTCGCGACAAGGACGCGGTGGACGGCGCGTTCCTGATCTGCGAGATGTTCGCGTACTACAAGACGCAGGGCGTGAGCCTGCTGGATAAGCTCGGCGAATTGTACCGGCAGTACGGCTACACGCTGAACACCCTGCACTCCTACGAGTTCGAGGGATCCTCGGGCTTTGAGAAGATGCAG
>JBJEYH010000045.1:0-1763 GCA_051886675.1 Aristaeellaceae bacterium | reverse complement strand
TGGACGTGTTCATGGCGGCCCCCAAGGGCCCCGGCCACACCGTGCGCAGCCAGTACGTCGCCGGCAAGGGCGTGCCCTGCCTGGTGGCTGTTGAGCAGGATGCCACCGGCCACTGCTACGACATCGCGCTGGCCTACATCGCGGGCATCGGCGGCGCCCGCGCGGGCATCATGGAGACCACCATGCACGACGAGACCGAGACCGACCTGTTCGGCGAGCAGGCCGTGCTGTGCGGCGGCGTGGTCGACCTGATGCGCTGCGGCTTCGAGACCCTGGTGGAAGCCGGCTACGAGCCCGAGAACGCCTACTTCGAGTGCATCCATGAGATGAAGCTGATCGTCGACCTGATCAACAAGGGCGGCGTCGCGGCCATGAACTATTCCATCTCCGATACCGCCGAGTACGGCGAGTACGTCTCCGGCCCCCGCGTCCTGCCCTACGAGCAGACCAAGGCCAACATGAAGGCCGTGCTCAAGGACATCCAGGACGGCACCTTCGCCGGCAAGTGGATCGCCGAAAACAAGAACGGCCGCTGCTTCTTCAACTCCAAGCGCGACCAGCTCGCCCAGCACCCCATGGAGATCATCGGCCGCCAGCTCCGCGAGCAGATGCTCTGGAAGAACGACTCCAACCTGGACAACGCGTCCAACTGACGAAAGGGACGCGAGGGGCGCTCCCCCTCGACCCCGCCAGAGGGCTGCATAGCCCTCTGGACTCCCATTCTCACGAATGGGCAGGGGTCCCTTCGGCCGCGGTTGCGCGCGTGTGGAGATTGTACCGCTGCTTGACTGCACGGCCCGGCGCAGGGTCTTCGACCCATTTCATTGGGTGCGCCGGGCTGCGGGGTCACGGCGCGTGACAGACGCGCCGCGACGCGGAACATGCGGCGCCGAGGGGCGTTGGCCCCTCGGACTCCCCCCTCCCGCTGGGCGCAGCCGAAGGGTATCCGCTTGTCATTGCGCCAGAGAGGCGCAGTATCTTTCCCCCAGGTTACGCGTCGCGGCGCAACCGCATTTGCGCCGTGCCGTGCAGCCCCGCATCAGGCTGCCCCACGCGCGCGCAGTATGACCGAAGGCGGTCAGCTCAATTGCGTGCCGGCTGTGGGCACTGCCCACCCATCGCATTGGCCGGGTCACTCCCGGACGACGCGTTCATATGAAGCGTTTTCCATGAAATCTTGCTGGAGGTATACAGTATGCAGTCCGACAATATCAAGCAGGGCGTGGAGCGCGCCCCGAACCGAAGCCTGCTTTACGCCCTGGGCTACACGGACGAGGAAATCCGCCGGCCGCTCATCGGCGTGGTCAGCTCCTACAACGAGATCGTGCCCGGCCACATGAACCTGGACAAGATCACCGAGGCGGTGAAGGCGGGCGTCCGCGCAGCGGGCGGCACGCCGGTGATGTTCCCGGCCATCGCGGTGTGCGACGGCATCGCCATGGGCCACGTGGGCATGAAGTACTCCCTGGTGACCCGCGACCTGATCGCCGACTCCACCGAGGCCATGGCCATCGCCCACCAGTTCGACGGCCTGGTCATGATCCCCAACTGCGACAAGAACGTCCCCGGTCTGCTGATGGCCGCGGCCCGGCTGAACATCCCCACCATTTTCGTCTCCGGCGGGCCCATGCTGGCGGGGCATCTGACCGATGGCCGCCGCACCTGCCTGAGCCACATGTTCGAGGCTGTGGGCGCCTACAAGGCCGGTACCCTGGACGAGGACGGCGTGCGCAATTATGAGGAGAACGCCTGCCCCTCCTGCG
>JBJEYH010000044.1:0-1765 GCA_051886675.1 Aristaeellaceae bacterium | reverse complement strand
TGACGACCAGAACAACGGGCTTCTTATCCATAGAAACAAGCAACCTCCTGTCAATGTCGTTGCAAGCGGCACAAAGCCGCAAATCTTTACACAATAAGGATAGAACAAAACCGCCCGAATGTCAATGATCCGGGCGGCAAGCAATTCAAAAAAGTGGCTCTGGCCACTTTTTTGAGCGCTGCACTCGCGCACTGGTCAGGCTGCAAAGCAGCCTTCCCGGCCGTTTGCTCGTGTAAGGAAGCGATTTTCAGGCAAAATCGCGCGAAAATCGCCGCACATGTCGCCGATTTTCGATTGCCGGTCTGCCGACAGCTGTTGACTGAAACAGGTGCAGGCCTTTGATGAAAGCCTGACCGCCCGAATGTCAATGATCCGGGCGGGAAGCGTCCTCAGCCCTGGGGCGGCTGCTCCTCTGCGGCCTTGATTTCCTCCAGCACGTCCGTAAGAGGCACGAAGTCCTCCGGCTGCTCGGCCGCAGGGGCCGGCGCGGGAGCCTCGGGCTCCGGGGCGGGCGCGGGCTCCGGCGCGGGGGTCACGTCGTCGAAGGAAAGCTGCTGCTCCTTCCGGGGAGCTTTGGGCTTGGGCGGAGCCGTCAGCTCCCGGGGGAGCCGGACGGTCTTCTTCCGGCCCAGCCTGTCGCGGATGAAGGCCATGCTGTCCTCGTAGGTGAAGGGCGTGCAGGGCAGGGCCAGACGCATCCACCAGGTGGGGGCGTAGAAGAGGATCAGCGTCTTTTCCGGCCACAGCTGCACCCGGGCCACGTCCTTCCAGGCCAGCTCCTGCTGGCCCAGCGGCACGGTGGGCACCTCGTCGGCGGGATCGGCCTGCTGCATCAGCCGGGGGGAGCGCAGGCGCAGCACCAGCTTCAGCGGCGTTGGGTTGGGCAGGTAGCTGCTGACATGGATGCCCTTGCTGTCCACCACGCAGTCCAGCCAGTCCTCCCCCTGGAGGATGAAAATCAGCAGCACGGCCGCCGTCACCGTCACCAGAATCAGCGCCAGGGCCTGGGGCAGACCGCTGCGCAGGAGCGTTTCGACGCCCTCAGCCCCGCCGGTCAGCCCCTCCAGCAGCAGCATCAGCACAAGCGCCAGGGCCGCCACCGGCAGCAGAATGCGCATCACCGCGTTCCAGCACATCCAGTCCCGCACGGGGGCGTGCTCCACGCACCAGGCCACCCGCACGGAGGATCGGGCCAGCTTCGCGCCGCAGGACGCGCAGGTATCGCCAACGGGCACGTCGCGCCCGCATTTCTTGCAGTAGCATGTCATCGGCATGGGTGTTCCTCCTCGCGAGGACTATTGTAGCACGGATTGCCGGGGGTGGCAAACCTTTTGTGCCCGCGACCGCGCCGGGGGAGGAAGCGCTGACGGCTGAGGAGCTGGACGCGGCGGATACGATGTCGGAAGCGTCCGGCCCGGCGGGGAGGAGCCGGCGCTGGCGGATAAGCAGAACCTGCGCACCGGGGCTTTCTCCCCGGGAAAATCGTCGCGCGGACGGCGTGCCCCTGCGCCGCGAAGCGACCGGGCAAGGGCGTTCCGGCAAGGAAAAAACCGGATTTTCCATGGCCAAAATTTTGTGAAAAAATTATCGTTAAATTTGTGTCAAAATCATTGACAACGTTTCCGGTATCTGCTACACTGTTCCGGGACTGAGGGAGGACGCCTCCCGAAATCCTTATGACAGCAAAAGAACTCACCAGCCACGACGACGCGAAAAGGAGAGAGCGACATGGCGAAGGAATACCCCATCGTGGACAGTGTGGAGA
>JBJEYH010000043.1:0-1766 GCA_051886675.1 Aristaeellaceae bacterium | reverse complement strand
CGCATCGCCACCATCGACAGCTTCCCGGTGCTGTTCATCATCCTGAGCTACCTGTTCATGGCGCGCTTCATGCAGAAGGACCTGGTTATGACCCCCGTGAAGAAGCTCCTGCCGGATCTGGCGCTGTCCGGGCTGTTCATGGGCTGCGGCATCGCCAGCAAGTGGATTGGCGTGTACGCGGGCGCGGGCCTGGCGGTACTGTACTTCTGGACCTGCGCGCGGCATCTGCGCCTGTCCGCCCGGAGCGCGGCGCTGCTGGCGGAGGGCGGCTCCTTCACAAAGGAGGAGACGGCCATGCTCCAGCGGCGCGACCATCAGGCCTGGAAGCGCATCCTGATCCTGTGCCTGTGGTGCCTGCTGTTCTTCGTGGCGGTGCCGGTGGTCATCTACCTGCTGTCCTACATACCCTACTTCGCCTACACCCGCACCGACAGCCTGACGGACTTCATCCGCCTGGTGCTGAACGCCCAGGAGGGCATGTTCAACTATCATTCCACCCCCGGGCTGGGCATGGATCATCCCTTCTATTCCCCCTGGTACGAGTGGCCGCTGATCAAGCGTCCCATGTACTACGCCATGGCGCAGTTCCTGCCCGAGGGCATCAGCCTGTCCATCTTCTGCTTCGGCAATCCGGCGGTGTGGCTGACGGGCCTTGCGGGCATCGCGGCGACGCTGGCGGTATGGCTGCGGCGGCACTGCTACGTGCTGGAGGGCTCCGACCGCGTGCTGCATGAGACCTCCGACAGCTGGAGCATCGCGCCGGCCTTCGTGCTCGTCGGCCTGCTGGCCCAGTTCCTGCCCTGGGTGCTCGTGCCCCGCGGCACCTACATCTACCATTACTTTGCCAGCGTGCCCTTCCTGATCCTGGGGACGATGCTGCTCCTCCACTGGGTCAGCAGCCGCTTCCCGCGGATGGGCCGCGCGGTGCTGGTGCTCTACCTGCTGGTGTGCCTGGTATTCTTCACGGCGTACTACCCCTACGCCAGCGGCATGCCCGTCCCGGACGCCTGGCTGGACTTCATGTCCCGGTTCCTCCGCCTGTACCACAGCTGATTTTGAAAGCAGCCTGTTCCGGCCATTTTCCGCCGGGCAGGCTGCTTGACTTTGCGTTGCGATGTGCTATAATACCTCCGATTGCGTCATGCTCCGGCATGGCGATGAATGCGGAGGAAAACGTATGACGATCCGGCAATGGCTGATCAAGCCACATATGCCAAGGCGTCTGGTGGTTCTGATTCTCAGCGTGGTGACCATGGGCTTCTGCGTTTCGGTCTTCCAGCAGATCAGCTTCGGGTCGGATCCCTGCGCCGTGATGACCCAGGGCCTGTCGCTGACCACGGGCATCCAGTACGGCACCTGTCAGCTGCTGGTGAACCTGGTGGCGCTGGTGTTCATCCTGGCGATGCGGGACATCACCTGTCTGGGCATCGGCTCGGTGGCGAACATGATGCTGGTAGGCTATTCCAAGAGCTTCTTCGACTGGGTGTTCAGCTGCACCCATCCCCTGAACGGCGAAACCATGCTGGTGAAGATCGCGGTGTTCCTGCCGGTGATGGCGCTGTTCCTGCTGGCGGTGTCCTTCTACCTGGTGGTGGATCTGGGCGCGGCGCCCTATGATGCCGTCCCTCAGGTGCTGGCCAAAAAGCTGAAGAAAATCGGCTTCACGCCCCTGCGCATCGGCGTGGACATGCTCAGCACGGTGATCGGCTATCTGATCGGCGGCACGGTGGGCGTGGTGACGGTGTTTGTGTGCTTCTTCATGGGGC
>JBJEYH010000042.1:0-1767 GCA_051886675.1 Aristaeellaceae bacterium | reverse complement strand
GCATTGCAGCAGCTCTGCGCTGATTTGACCTGACTCCAGTATACATCCATTTCGGACAAAGTCAAGCCCTCCAACGTTTTTCCGTCGGAAA
This sequence comes from Aristaeellaceae bacterium, assembly GCA_051886675.1. Taxonomy (GTDB): domain Bacteria; phylum Bacillota; class Clostridia; order Christensenellales; family Aristaeellaceae; genus UBA11524. Next base: position 1,676 of record JBJEYH010000042.1, on the reverse strand, counting down.
TAATAAGATTTTCCATGGCCTTGAAGCGGCGGATGAATTTCTCCGTGGCCCGGGTGAGCATTTCCTCGGGATCCTTGCCGCACAGCCGCGCCACGTTCACGCAGGAGAAAAGCAGGTCGCCCAGCTCCTCGCCGGGATCGCGCCGGGCCTCCAGCTCCGCCTGTACCTCCAGGGCTTCCTCGGTCACCTTGGGCAGGGCTTCCGCTGCGCTGTCCCAGTCGAAGCCCACCTGCGCGGCCTTCTTCTGCACCTTGGCGGCGCGCATCAGCGCGGGCAGCCCGCGGGATACGTCCTCCAGCACCTCGCCCTGGGTGGACAGATGCTTCTCGGCCTTCTTCAGCCGCTCCCAGTTGACCGACACGTCCTGGGCCGTGGCGCACTGATCCGTGCCGAAAATGTGGGCGTGGCGGTAGATCATCTTGAGGCAGATGGCGGTGGTCACGTCGCTGATGGTGAAGTTGCCGTGGCTCTTGCCCACGTTGGCGTGAAACACCACCTGCAAAAGCACGTCGCCCAGCTCGTCCGCGATGTGGTCGGGATCGTCCTCGTCGATGGCGGCGCAGGTTTCGTAGGCTTCCTCGATCAGGTACTTGCGCAGGGACTGGTGGGTCTGCTCCCGGTCCCAGGGACAGCCGCGCTCGCCGCGCAGGATGTCCATGATCGCCACCAGGTCGGCGAAGCAGTACCGTTGCCGCTGCGTAAGGGGCACGGCGGGCAGGCAGACGCTGACGGTATGATCGTAGACCTTCTGCCTGTCCAGCTCCAGCAGGGGGATCGTCACGGAATGACGGCTGCCCTTCACGCTGGAGGGGAAGAAGGTGACGGGCATCTCCTCGTCGTACAGGTCGGACAGCCACAGCTTCACGTCCCCGGCCAGGGCGGGGTTGTCGATCTCGGTGATCAGCAGCGGCAGGGTGGGATCGTGGGCGGCCTCCGCGCAGGAAAGGGCGGGCAGCACCCGCAGGCCTCCGGCGTTCATCAGGGACGCGGGAACCTCGCACAGGCAGGCGTCCGCCCGGCTGACACCCGGCAGACGCTCCACGCGGCCTCCCTCGGGCGTCAGGGCGTCGATGGCGGCAAGGCTGCTGTCGGCGGTGGCGTCCATGACGGCGTAGGTGACGGGCTGCAGGGCGGCTTCCTCCCAGAGCTTGCGGGCGATGGCGCGGTTCAGCTCGTCAAAGTCCTCGAAATGATCGTAGTAGGCATCGAAGGACACGAAGGGAATCTCCTGCTCCTTCAGCCACGCCGCGGCGGGATGCCGCTGGGTGCGCAGGATCAGCCGCTTCGCGTTTCGCAAGACGTCGGCGGTCTGGAGGGTCAGCAGCGACGGATCCCCCGGCCCCAGGGATACAACGGTGATGACAGGCTTCATGGCAGGTCACCTCATGCTTTCTTTTTGCGGCGCAGTGCCTGGAAATCCGCGGGCGTCACGGCCTTGACCAGCAGCGCCACGCCCACGTAGATCACCACCGCGATGGCGATGATCAGCAGCGTGGTGAAGTGGTTCATGGGCAGCAGGGTTTTCATCCCCCACACCGCCAGCCCCATGACGGCCGTGGCCGCGCCGGGCCGCAGCACCCAGCCGGACCAGTTGAAGCGCATTTTGCCGTACTTGAGCACAAAGTACAGGTTGGGCAGCATGGACACGGAGTAGCACACGATGGAGGCCACCGGCG
>JBJEYH010000041.1:0-7726 GCA_051886675.1 Aristaeellaceae bacterium | reverse complement strand
CCTCGTCGGAATCCCTGGGCCTGTACTTCACCGGCACGCGGGTGCTGTGCGAGGCGGAGCCGCAGGGCGAATGGGTGGCCGTGACCATCGGCAATCAGATGGGCTACATGAAGGCGGAATACCTGCTGCGGGGCAGCATGGGCAGCGCGTCGGGCCATGTGGTCAACGGCGTCGTCACCAATGCGAACGGCAGCTGGGCGAGCTTCCGCCAGAGCCCCTCGGAGAGCGCGCTTGAGCTGACCCGGCTGTATAACCAGACCGCCATCACCCTCCTGGGCGAAACGAGCTCCGGCTGGTATTACGCCGTGACGGAGGGCCTGTACGGCTACGTCCGGGCGGATCTGGTGAGGATCGGGGAGACGGTGCAGGCTGCCGGCTTCCCCTTCCAGGAGACCACCCAGTGGACGCTGTCCAGCGGTGTTGGAGCGTGGCGCGGCGAGGTGATCATCCGGCCGGACGGCAGCTTCACGGGCTTCTATCTGGACAGCGACATGGGCGTGACCGGCCCGGACTATCCCAACGGCACGCAGTATGAGTGCAGCTTCAGCGGGAGCTTCGGGAATTTCACGCAGGTGAGCGCGAATGAATACCGCATGACCGTGACCCGCATGACGATGCAGGGTTCGGAAGGCGATGAGCGGCTGGAGGACGGCACGCTGATCATCACCCAGGCGTTCCACGGCATGGAGCTGGGAGACGTGTTCAGCATCTACCTGCCGGGGACGGCGCAGAGCCAGGTGCCGGAGGAATACTTCGTCTGGGTTCCGGACAATGTGTCCGGCGGCGCGCTGGTGAACGCGGGGCTGTACAACCAAACCCGCGACATGGGCTTCGCACTGGACTGAACAACACACAACGCCCGGGTTGTCCGACCAGACTTCCCGGGCGATATTTCATGGCTGAAGCTTTCCGGGCAGCACCCCGCATCCGGTGGACGCAGCCGCGCATCCGGCAGAACAGCACAACGCCCGGGTTGTCCGACCAGACTTCCCGGGCGATATTTCATGGCTGAAGCTTTCCGGGCAGCACCCCGCATCCGGTGGACGCAGCCGCGCATCCGGCAGAACAGCACAACGCCCGGGTTGTCCGACCAGACTTCCCGGGCGATATTTCATGGCTGAAGCTTTCCGGGCAGCACCCCGCATCCGGTGGACGCAGCCGCGCATCCGGCAGAACAGCACAACGCCCGGGTTGTCCGACCAGACTTCCCGGGCGATATTTCATGGCTGAAGCTTTCCGGGCAGCACCCCGCATCCGGTGGACGCAGCCGCGCTTCCGGCAGAACAGCACAACGCCCGGGTTGTCCTCCCAGACCTCCCGGGCGATATTTCATGGCTGAAGCTTTCCGGGCAGCACCCCCCTCCGGTGGACGCAGCCGCGCATCCGGCAGAACAGCACAACGCCCGGGTTGTCCGACCAGACTTCCCGGGCGTGCGTGTCAGCAGATCCGCTGCCTGTCCCGACAGACGCGACCTCAGTTGTAGCTCGACAGATCCGCCAGATCAAGTCTGACGATCTTCAGAATCTCCGCGGGGCCTTCCAGAGGCTCGTAAACGAAAACCAGCGACCAGTAGGGCACTGCGTCGGGATAGACCACCGTGGCCCGGCACAGGTAGCAGTGGTTCATTCCGGCCACGATCTGGCTGCTCAGGTAGGCCACAGGCTCATAGTTCACGCCGGCCAGGGTTTCCAGGGCAGCCTCCAGGGGCGCGAGACGCTCCGGCGTGAGGGTGGTGTCCTCGGCGGTCTGCCAGGAGCCGGGGGACGTTTCCGCCAGGGCAGTAGGCAGGGCCAGTACCAGTACGGCCAACAGGATCAGCATGCGCTTCATGTGGAAGACTTCCTTTCCGGCGGTGATTCCGCCCTCACTTTGTCAGACGCGGATCCTGCCCCATAAGTTCCCGCTCCGGTGAAAAATTGTCAAAACGGTTCATCGCCTCTGCGGGCGGATCCGTGCACGCTTGACGAAAGCTTTACACAGAATGGCTTCCGGGTTTTACAGGAAACGGTTATCCTTTTCACCGTACCCCACAATAGCGAATGAGAGGATGATCATCATGAAGAAGCTCCTGTCCCTGCTCCTGGCGCTGACCATGCTGCTGGCCTGCGTGCCCGGCATGGCTGAGGAAACCGCCACCCCCAAGTATGTGTTCATGTTCATCGGCGACGGCATGGGCAACCCCCAGGTGGCAGCCACCCAGTACTACCTGGGCACCCTGCAGAATCCCGATTCCCCCTTCCCTGTCCCGGCGGATCTGTCCTTCACCACCTTCCCCTACCTGGGCATGGTCACCACCTATGACGCCAGCTCCTTCTGCCCGGATTCCGCGTCCACCGCGACCTCCATGGCCTCGGGCGAAAAGACCCTCTCCGGCGTCATCAACTATGACGTGACCCTGACCACGCCCTTCAAGCTCATCACCGAGTACGCCAAGGAGGCCGGCATGAAGATCGGCGTGATTTCCTCCGTGTCCGTGGATCACGCCACCCCCGCGGCCTACTACGCCAAGCAGCCCTCCCGCAATGACTACTACGAGATCGCGGTGCAGGGCATCACGGGCGGCACGCTGGATTACCTGGCAGGCGGCGGCTTCAAGAAGCCTGATGGCGACGGAACCCAGGCCAACCTGCTGGAGCTGGCCGCGGAGAACGGCTGGACCGTCACCACCAGCAACGAAGAGGTTCGCGCCCTGACCGCCGACAGCGGCCGCGTGCTGGCCACCAACCCCGTCCTGCAGGACGCCAAGGCCATCCACTATGAGATCGACCGCAAGCGTCTGGCGGCTGAGGGCGAGGATGTGCTTTCCCTGGCGGACTTCGTGAGGGCCGGCATCAGCGTGCTGGACAATGACGACGGCTTCTTCATGATGTGCGAGGGCGGCAAGATCGACTGGGCCGGCCACGCCAATGATGCCGCCACCTCCATCCAGGATACCCTCGCCCTGTCCGACGCGGTGCAGGTGGCTGTGGACTTCGCATCCGAGCATCCTGATGAGACGCTGATCATCGTCACCGCGGACCACGAGACCGGCGGCATGACCATCGGCTTCGCCACCACCGCCTACGACACCCACTTCGACCTGCTGGAGAAGCAGATCATCTCCTTCACCGACTTTGACGCGGTCATCGACGAAATGCGGGAGAGCGGTGCCACCTTCGAAAAGGCTCTTGAGCAGGTGGAAGCCTACTACGGCCTGACCACCGCCGAGGGCTCCCTGCTGAGCCTGAACGCCACCGACGTGGCCAACCTGGAGACGGCCTTCGCCATGTCCATGGGCACGGGCGAAATGACCGATGAGGAAGCCGCCCTGCTCTACGGCGGGTACGAGCCCTTCTCCATGGCGGTCAGCCACATCATGAACAACAAGGCGGGCCTGAGCTACACCTCCTACGCCCACACCGGGCTGCAGATTCCCGTGTACGCCATGGGCGTGGGCGCGGAGCAGCTCTCCGGCCTGTATGACAACACGGACATCTTCTTCCGCACCATGGCGATCATGGGCCTGACCCCCGACGCCCAGTGATCACCGGTATCCCCGGCACGCGCCAGGCCGCCCGTATCAACACCGGGCGGCCTGCGTATATCGGGCGGAAAGAGGCGCGGCCCGCGGTCGGACGGAGGCCAGGCATCGGCCCCGGCTGCCTGGGGGACGCGTTATGCCATGCGAACAGGAGGTTATTCCCTTGAACAAGCGCCGGAACCGCCGTCAAAGCCTGATTCTCTGCGGGGTGATGATGATATTCTGCCTGCTGCTGTGCCTTTTGCCGGACGAGCACCTGAACGTGACCAGCGCCTTTCCGCGGGCGCAGGTGCGCATCGACGCCGTGGACAACAGCATGCTGGATGCCATCGGCATTGTGTACAACGGCGTGCAGACCTGCCGGATCACCGTGCTGACGGGCGAATATGCCGGGGTGCAGACCGGCTCGTACAACTACCTGAATTCCGCCCTGGACAAGGACAAGCTCTACGAGCCGGGGGACGTGGCCTGGGCCATGCTGCAGGACAGCGGCGGCGGGCTGGTGGTCACGCTGATCGATCATTACCGCGCGTCCACGGAGGGCTGGATTGTGGCGGCGCTGGCCCTGGCGCTGATCCTGTTTGGCGGGGTGATCGGCTGCGGGGCCATGGTGAGCCTGGCGGCCAGCGCGGTCATGGTGTGGAAGCTGCTGATCCCCCTGCTGCTGGACGGCGTGGATCCGATTCTGGCATCGTTCGTGACGGTGGTGGTGCTGACGGTGATCATCGACCTGCTGGTGGCGGGGTTCACGCGGCGATGCCTGGTGGCGGTGCTGGGCTCGCTGGCCGGGACGCTGGTGACATGTCTGGCGGCCTGGGGGCTGACATGCGCACTGAAGCTGGATGGCGGCGATCTGCCCTACGTGGTGCCGCTGCTGGCCCAGTCCAGCATGGGGATCGACACCCGGGCGCTGTCCATCGGGATGATGTTCCTGGCCAATTCCGGCGCGCTGATGGATCTGTCCATGGACGTGTCGGTATCCATGGAGGAGATCTGCTTCCACAAGCCGGACGTGACCCCCGCCGCGCTGATGAAGTCCGGCATCCAGGTGGGGCGCAGCGTGCTGGGCACCATGACCACCACGCTGATGCTGGCCTATTCGGGCAACTATCTGTCCATGCTGATGTACTTTGTGGGGCAGGGCACGCCGATCATGGATATCATCAACCTGAAATACGTGGCGTCCCAGCTGCTGAGCACGCTGGTGGGATCCTTCGGGCTGGTGGCAGCGGCGCCGCTGTCCGCGGGGATCGCGGTATCGGTGTATACCCGCGGGCAGGCGTAAGAGGCCGCGGCCTTCTGGCGGACACGGAAAAACGCCTTCCCCCGGAGGGGAAGGCGTCTGGCAGCGCGATGATGGATGCGACGCACCCGCCAGCCTTCGCGCGCATGTCAGCCGCGGAAGGACCGGCACTAAAGGCCCGGCGGATCTGCGTCTCCGCCTTACTTGTTGATCACGTCCACCTCGTAGGTGCCGACCTGGTCGGAAATGCCGATGCCAATGACCTCGCTGGTCTTGCGGGCGGAGGTCTTGCCGCCGTCATAGGAGCCGATCATGTTCAGCTGCTTGCCCATGAAGCACATGATGGCCGTCTGGCCGCCGTCCAGGTTGAAGGCCACCTGGCAGTCCCTGGCGCGCATGAGCTGGGCCAGATGCTGGATGGTGATGCCGCCGCTGCGCTTGAGCCGGCCCTCCGCCATGATGGCCACGTAGTGACCGGGCTCCACCATGCCGATGGCGGCGCGGGGATTCTTGCTGTCGCCGCTGGTGTACACGCGCTCGCTGAATTCGCCGTCCTTGATCAGGTAGGGGCCGAAGGAGATCACCGAGTACGCGCCCTGATCCACCAGCTCCTGCGCGGGAATCTCATAGCTGTGATACACCCGCATGTTGCCGTCGGGGAAGAAGGCCAGCATGTCCAGGTTGGGGAACAGGCCGGAGCTCATCTTGTTTTCGGGGACGGGATCGTCGTAGAGGATCACGCCGTCGCGGATTTCCACGCCGATGTGCCGTCCGTTGGTGCTGCCCACACGATAGGTGTAGTAGTCGGCGTTCATGGCGAAGACCAGCTGATGCTTCAGCGCGGTTTCGGAGGCGTCCACACGGGCCTTGCCCATCAGCTCGGAATCGTAGGCGATGGTGTTCAGCATGGCGCCGGCTTCAAGGTCGCACCAGATTTCAGCCTCGAACCAGGTCAGGGGCGCGTCCTTGTCCATCCGCCGGGTGATGATGATCCGCGTGGTCTGATCCACGTAGATCCACAGGCCCTTCTCCTCGCTGGAGTAGATGAATTCGCCCTCGTCCAGGTAGCCCTGATCGTTCAGGTCGGGCATGACCTCCACATAGGCGGGCACCGGCGTAGGCGCGGGGGGAGGCGCCGGCGTGGGCGTGATGGGCACGTAGGAGGCGGGGCTTTCGTAGATGTTCTCCAGGAAATCGTCCTTGCGCACGTCCTCGCCCACGGTGGTGTAGGCCAGGCCGAAGACCCGGTTGTCATACTTCGTGCCGGTCTCGGTGACCGACATGCCCGACCCCCGCTGGGTGATGTGCAGCGCGTAGGCTTCCTCCGCCAGCTCGATGCCCGTCTTGCCGTTCATGGACTGAAGCGGCACCGACCAGTCGAAGGTGATCTGGTTTTCGGGGTACAGGTGCAGGTAGAGCTTCTTGACGTTCCAGGTGCCCCAGGTCAGGAACGAATCCAGATATTCGCCCTCGGTGGCGGCCAGCTCGATGGCCTTCTGGGCAGCGTCCACGGTCATCTTGTGCTGGCCGTGACCGTACTCGCCGTTCACGTCCTGGGTGACGACCACCTCCGGCTTGTACTGCCGGTACAGATTCACCACGAACTCCAGCACATTGTTCTGCCCGCCGACCTTCTGGTAGGCGGAAGCGGCGTCCTTGGTGTAGGTGTCGCGGAAGGAGCCGATGACCGGATACGTTCGCACGCCCATGGACCACAGGCCGTTGAGCAGCTCGGAGCGGCGGGTGGTGTTGGAGTAGCTCATGTAGGCCACCACCACGTCCCGCTGCTGCTCCACGGCGTAGGTGGGAATCGCGCCGCCGAAGAAGATCAGCTCGTCATCGGGATGGGTGGCCAGGAAGAGGATATCCGCCTTTTCGGGGGTGGGCTCCCAGCACTGCACCCAGGAGGGCAGATCGCCCTCCGTCAGGACGAACAGCTCGTTGAACTGCCACTCGAAGCTCTTGGTGCTGGTGCAGTACAGGCGGACGTTCTGCACGCCGTTGAGGGGAATGTAGACGTGATAGAACCGGGTTTCGCCGTCGATGTACTTCTCCCAGCCGTTGCCGTTGCCGTAGTCCACCTGCACCTCGTAGCTGTCGGGCATGGTGGCGAAGCACACGTACAGCCCGTGGATGTCAAGCCCCGCCGGAGCGGCGATGCTGACCCAGGGGTTGGTGGTCTTTTTGAAGACGGCCTTGGTGGTATACTGGCCGTCGGTGAGGTTCTTGGAGGGGATGGAGTTGGGCGAGCAGCGCAGGGTACACTGGCTGGTGATGTCCATGGCCTCGGCGGCCAGCGCGCAGGAGCAGCACAGGGTCAGGGCCAGCGCCGCCACAAGGGCACAGAGCAGTTTGCGCATGTTCATCATTCATCCGCCGCTTTCTTCCCCACGATGAAGGGATCATCCTTGGTGCCCGTGCCGGAGACGATTTCTGCCACGCTCAGGTCCAGATAGCACGCGGGACGCACGCCCTCGTTCTCCCGGTCGGAGACGATGTGCCCCAGCTGACCGCCGTCCTTGGTGCAGCGGGCATGGCGGGAATCGGTGGTGGACTGGTTGCGGGTCCAGTAGGGGCTGTGGGAGCCGTACTTGGGCCGGAACACATACAGGCCGGTCACCTTGATGGCGTACTCGGTGCCCCAGGCCTTGAGGCCCTCGCCCACGCCCATGCCCACATCGGTGCTCTTCAGGTCGGAGGAATCCAGCAGGAACACCTTGCCGTAGGTTTCGAACTCCTGCAGCAGGGCCAGCTCGTCCTCGGTGAAGGCGTCGGCGGTGAATTCGCCGTTGAGGTAGTGGCACAGCTCCGTCTGCCCGAAGTCGTAGCCGATGGTCTTGTACTCGGTGTAGTTGACGTGCATGGGCATGGCGAAGAGGATGTACTCGCTGCACAGGTAGGCCTTGTCCTCATCCACCGTCAGCACCCGCCACAGAAGCGGCAGCACCGTGCCGTCCTCCTT
>JBJEYH010000040.1:0-1769 GCA_051886675.1 Aristaeellaceae bacterium | reverse complement strand
GGGCCGGAGGCGACGGCAAACACGCCCGCCGGAGCGCATCGGCGCACCGCTGCCACTCCCCGGACGGCCCGCGCCCGGGAAGGGCGCAGCGATCCCCCGGGCAGGCATTCCCGGCATGAGCAGGGCCTGTGCCGGAAGCCCAGCGCAACGGGGGGAATCCCTCCCCGTCAGCAGGGCCGGAGGCGACGGCAAACACGCCCGCCGGAGCGCATCGGCGCACCGCTGCCACTCCCCGGACGGCCCGCGCCCGGAGAAGGGCGCAGCGATCCCCCAGGCATTCGTCCCCGGCATGAGCAGGGTCTGTGCCGGAAGCCCAGCGTGGCAGGGGTAAGGCCCTCCCCGTCAGCGTGGCCGGAGGCGACGGCAAACACGCCCGCCGGAGCGCATCGGCGCACCGCCGCCACTCCCCGGACGGCCCGCGCCCGGAGAAGGGCGCAGCGATCCCCCGGCATTCGTCCCCGGCATGCAGCAGGGTCTGTGCCGGAAGCCCAGCGTGGCAAAGGTAAGGCCCTCCCCGTCAGCGGAGCCGGAGGCGACGGCAAGCACGCCCGCCGTAGCGCATCGGTGCACCGCTGCCACTCCCCGGACGGCCCGCGCCCGGAGAAGGGCGCAGCGATCCCCCGGCATTCGTCCCCGGCATGCAGCAGGGCCCCGTTCCGGAATAAGTCCGGAGCGGGGCCCGCGTCATTGAGGGCATATGTTATTCGTCATCATCATCGTCCCATTCGTCCTCGCTGTTGGCGGGGTCGAAGGGCTCATCATCCTCATCCGCTTTCGTCGCTTTCGCTTCCATCGTCACCGGCACCTTGGCCCTCCTGGGCTGCAGCAGCGCCGTGAAGAAATGAACTCCTTTGTACGTTCTGGACGTCATCATAGACCATTTCCTCCTTGTTCCTTGGAGTCGGCCTCATTATAGCGCAAAATTCGCCCCTTGTACAGACGGCGGATTCGGCCACTTCCCGACCAGAATCGCATGGAAAAACGCTTCACGCAGACCGCTGCGCCCTCCGGGGCATCCCTCCCGCAGGCCTCACCGGAACAATGCTTCCGGGCCAGGAATGCTTCCCTTCTGCCTCAGATGATGAGCCCCATCTGCTGCAGCGTCCGGCGGATCTCCTGCTCCGTGCGGCCCAGGGAAGCCGCCATCCGCGCGATGGATACGCCCGCCAGGTAGTCCTGGCGCAGCTGCTCCCTGTCCGCCCGCGTGAGCGGCCCTGCCGGCTTCCCGCTCCCGGGCAGGGACGGGGACGGCGGTGTCCTCTTCGCCCCGGGCGGCACGCTTCCCGCTGCGATGGGCGTCTCCGCCGGCCCCTGCCGGGGCAGGGTCAGGGTGGTGCGGGTCTTGTCGTAGTCCCGGATCACCCGCAGGAACGCTTCGCCGTAGCGCGCGGCCTTCACCTCGCCCATGCCATGCACCGTCAGCAGACCTTCCATGGTCACGGGCCTGCGGCGGGCCATGTCGTTCAGGGTTTTGTCGTCGCAGACGATGTAGGGCGGCACCCGGTACTGCTTGGACAGCTGCAGACGGCAGGCTCGCAGCTGCTCGAACAGGCTCCCCTCCCCGGGCTTGGGGAGCTTCAGGCGTGTCATGCCGTCGGCGGCGGGCTCGTCGTGCAGGGGCCTGCGGCGGGCCTTTGGCTTCCGGGCTTCCGCCGCCTCGCCGTAGCGGTGGCCGCTGCAGGAGGAGCAGCCGTCGCATCTTGCCGGCGCACTTTCCCCGAAGTAGGTGCGGATGTACTGGCGCAGGCAGCCGCTTTCGCCGCAGTAGT
>JBJEYH010000039.1:0-1773 GCA_051886675.1 Aristaeellaceae bacterium | reverse complement strand
ACTCCCACGCGTGTTCAGCGAGACCGAAGGCGCGCAACTCAATCGCGAGCCGGGTCCAGGGGGCACTGCCCGCTGGGGGCCTCCACGACCGCGTCGCGGCGCACCCTTTGTGCGCCGTGACCCCTGCAAGCGCGGCGCGCCCTCCGCGCGCCGTGCCACCGCGCACCCGCATAACACCCCCACGCGTGTTCAGCGAGACCGAAGGCGCGCAACTCAATCGCGAGCCGGGTGCGGGCACTGCCCGCCGCAACTCAATCGCGAGCCGGGTGTGGGCACTGCCCACCGGGGTCGAGGGGCAGCGCCCCTCGCGTCCCCTACACGTTTACCTCAGGTCAATGATCACGGGCGCGCCGGAGAGGGAGACGAGACCCTGCTCGGCGATAACGACGCTGCCGTCGATGAGGTTCACGTGACGGCCGTCGGGGACGTCGGCGTGAACGACGCAGCGCTGACCCCTGATGGGGAACAGGCCGATGATGCGGTCGTTGCCGCGGCGGTGCTGGGCGAAGATCACGTCGTCATGGCCGAGGGCCTGCACGGAGTAGGCGCTGTCGGTGAAGATATCGTCCTGGCGGATGTCGTAGAGCCGGCGCATCAGCGGGGACAGGTCGCGGCCCGTATGCCAGTCGATATCGTCCTTGTCGAACAGGCTGGGGCGCACGGTATTGCAGGCTTCCTGGCCGTTGTAGATCAGCGGCATGCCCTTCTGGAAATACTGGAAGGCCGTCCAGGAGCGCAGCGCGCCCTCGTCGGGGATCACGGCGGCGGCCCGGAGCCGGTCGTGGTTTTCCAGGTGGCGGAGCTTGACGTAATTGGCGGGATAGATGTACTCCTGGGCGCTGACCTTCTCCAGATAGGCGGCGAGAGTGCCTTCGCCGGTGAGCACCCGGTTGAAGTCCCCGTGGATATCGTAGTCATAGGCCAGGTCGAAGGCCTGATAGATTTCGCAGTCGGAGGAGGCGGTCATGCCCTGGGCGCGCAGGAAGCGGATGAATTCCGGCTCCACCGATTCGGACAGCCACAGGCAGTCAGGGTTCACCTCGGCCACCTTCGCGCGGGCCTCCAGCCAGAACGCCAGGGGTACCAGCGGCGCCACGTCGCAGCGGAAGCCGTCCACGATTTCCGCCCACATTTTCAGCGTGTCGATCTGGTAATCCCACAGCCCCCGCTGATCATAGTCCAGGTCGATCACGTCCCACCATTCGCCCACGCGGTTGCCGAAGCTGCCGTCCGGCTTGTGGTAGAACCACTCCGGATGATGCTCCGCCAGCCAGGAATCCGGCGAGGTGTGGTTGTACACCACGTCGATGATGCACTTCATGCCCTGGGCGTGAATGGCGTTGACCAGGGCCTTGAAGTCCTCCAGCGTCCCGAACTCCGGGTTCACCGCCCGGTAGTCCCGGATGGCGTAGGGGCTGCCCAGATCGCCCTTGCGGTTCTTCACCCCCACGGGATGAATGGGCATCAGCCACACAATGTCCACGCCCAGATTTTTGATCCGGGGCAGATCCTCCGCGACCTTCGCGAAGGTGCCCTCCCTGCTGTAGTTGCGCACGTAAACGGAATACATCACCTGCCTGCGCAGGCTCCTGTCGGTATTGACGGCCATGGCGGTTCCTCTCCTCTCAGCCCTCGAAAAGGCTTTGTTATCCATAGGTTTGACGCTTAACCTCGGGATTCCTGCCGGGCGGACGAAAATCCCGCACATGCGTTATCCGCCGGAGAGACGCTTGCCCCCGGCGCAGAGATTGTGGTACAATCATGGACAGAGAG
>JBJEYH010000038.1:0-1775 GCA_051886675.1 Aristaeellaceae bacterium | reverse complement strand
ATCAAGGGCCCCGACTTCCCCACCGGCGGCATCATCCTGGGCCGCAGGGGCATCCGCGAGGCCTACTACACCGGCAAGGGCAAGATCGACGTCCGCGCGAAGACCAACATCGAGCCCATGCCCGGCAACCGCAGCCGCATCGTCGTCACCGAGATCCCCTATCAGGTCAACAAGGCCAAGCTGGTGGAGAAGATCGCCGAGCTGGTGCACGAGAAGCGGCTGGAGGGCGTCAGCGACATCCGCGACGAATCCGACCGAAACGGCATGCGCATCGTCATCGAGCTGAAGAAGGACGTCTATCCGCAGGTGGTGCTGAACTTCCTGTACAAGCACACCCAGCTGCAGGAGACCTTCGGCGCGAACATGCTGGCGCTGGTGAACGGCAAGCCCCGGATCCTCACCCTGCGGGAGATGATCTACTACTACCTGGAGCATCAGAAGGACGTCATCACCCGCCGCACCCGCTTCGACCTGAACAAGGCCGAAGCCCGCGCCCATATTCTGGACGGCCTGCTCAAGGCCCTGGATCACATCGACGAGATCGTCGCGCTGATCCGCGCCAGCAAGGACACCGCCACCGCCAAGACCGCCCTGATGGAGCGCTTCGACTTTTCCGACAAGCAGGCCCAGGCGATTCTGGACATGCGTCTGGCCCGCCTGACCGGCCTGGAGCGCGACCGGCTGATGGAGGAGTACGAGGAGATCGAGCGCACCATCGCCCGGCTGACGGCCATCCTGGGGGACGAGAAGCTGCTGATGGACGTGATCAAGACGGAGATTTCCGCCATCCGCGACAAGTTCGCCGACGACCGCCGCACCGAGCTGACCACCATCGAGGGCGAGATCGACGTGGAGGATCTCATCCAGGAGGAGGACATGGTGGTGACCCTCACCCGGGAGGGCTACATCAAGCGTATCACCAAGAGCGCCTACCGCGCCCAGCACCGCGGCGGACGGGGCATCAGCGGCATGACCACCAAGGAGGAGGACTACGCCGTACAGATGCGCGTGGTCTCCACCCATGACGAGATCATGTTCTTCACCAACCTGGGCCGGGTGTACATGATGAAGTGCTACCAGATCCCCGAGGCCGGCCGGCAGGCCCGGGGCACGGCCATCGTCAACCTGCTGCAGATCGCCGGCGGGGAGAAGGTCACCTGCATGGTGCCCGTGCCGGAGGCCACCGCCGAGCACAACCTGGTCATGGCCACCCGTCAGGGCATGATCAAGAAGACGCCCTTCGGCGAGTTCCGCAACCTGCGCAAGAACGGCTTGATCGCCATCGTCCTCAAGGAGGGCGACGAGCTGGTGGGCGTGGAGCTGTCCGACGGGCAGGACGAGATCATGCTGGGCACCCGCAAGGGCATGTGCATCCGCTTCAACGAGGCGCACATCCGGCCCATGGGCCGGGCGAGCATGGGCGTGCACGGCATGCGCCTGGACGAGGGCGATGAGATCATCGACATGTGCCCGGTGAACGCCGGCAGCGAGGTGCTGACCATCACGGAGGGCGGCTTCGGCAAGCGCACCAGCCCGGACGAGTACCGCGAGCAGGGCCGCAACGGCAAGGGCATCCGCGCCATGAACCTGACGGAAAAGACCGGCGACATGACGGCGCTCCTGCTGGTGAACCCGGAGGAGGATCTGCTGCTGATCACCGACGACGGCACCATCATCCGCACCCGGGTGGAGGACATCCGCTTCTGCGGCCGCAACACCCAGGGCGTGCGCGTGATGAAGCTGGCCGAGGGCAGCCGGGTGATCGGCGTGGCCCG
>JBJEYH010000037.1:0-1780 GCA_051886675.1 Aristaeellaceae bacterium | reverse complement strand
AGTCGAAGCGGGCCTGGCGGCGGATGGCCTCGCCCTCCTCCCGGGAGAAGAAGGGGAAATCCTCCATGGCGAAGCGGCGGGTCAGGCCGGGCGCCCGGTGTCCCTGCCGGAAGGCGGCCTCGATCAGCAGGGTGCCGGTTCCGCAGCAGGGATCGTGCAGGCGCATGCCGGGCCGCCAGGGGGACAGCTCCACCAGGGCGGCGGCCAGGGTTTCCCGCAGAGGGGCCTCGCCGTTCCAGGTGCGGTAGCCCCGGCGGTTGAGCGCCTCGCCGGACAGGTCGAGGGTGATGCGGGCCACGTCCCCGTGCAGGGCCACGCCGATGGGGTAGGCGACCCCCGTCTCCGGGAACACGTCCCGCCGGGTATGCTGGCGCAGCCGCTCGATGACAGCCTTCTTGGCGATGGCCTGGCAGTCCCGCACGCTCATCAGCTGGCTGCGGGCGCACTTGCCGGAAACGTTGATTTTCGCGTCCCCGGGCAGCAGCTCCTCCCAGGGCACGGATTTCACCAGCTGAAACAGCTCCTCAAAGGTGCGGCAGGTTTTCTCTGCCAGAATCATCAGAACACGGTCGGCGCAGCGCAGGCGCAGGTTGCACAGAAAGGCGTCCGCCATGGACCCGGTAAAGCGCGCGCCGCCCATTTCCGCGGTCACGTCATGCATCTTCAGCCGCTTGAGCTCCGAAGCGACGATGCCCTCCATGCCAAAGGCCGCCGTGGCGAAAAGCGTGATGCCGTCTTGCGTCAATTTTGCTCACTCCCTTACCCGCCTATCATACGGTATCCGCATGAAAATGTAAAGAAAAATCTGCCCCGCGCGCCTGCCTTGCATTTTCCGCTGTTATGCTGTATACTGTCTGATGGAGAGGCAGATGCTTTCGCGGCGCTGCCGGTTTTGAAGGAGGTTCTTTGCATGAAGCTGATTATCGCGATCGTCCAGGATGAGGACGCCTCCCGTCTGGTATCCCAGCTGATGAACGATGGCTTTGGCGTGACGAAGCTGGCCACCACCGGCGGATTTCTGCGCGCGGGCAACACAACGCTCCTGGTCGGTGTGGACGACGACAAGTTTGACGCGGCCATGGCGGTGATCGAGCGGGTGTGCAAGTCCCGCAAGCAGATTGCGTCCCAGCCTGCCTCCATGGCCGGCGTGTCGGGCGTGTATTCGCCCTATCCCATCGAGGTCACCGTGGGCGGCGCGACGGTGTTCGTGCTGACGGTAGATCAGTTTATCAAGCTGTAAGGAGATTGTCCCATTGGCGCAGGAAGCATGCGCAGCGCCCGCCCTGACGGATTTCGCGCGGCAGGGCGCTGTTTATGATGGGCTGATTCGCACCCTGCGGGAGGGCAGCTTTGTCCACGCGTACCTGATCAGCGGGGCCGCGGGCATGGGCAAGCGCACCCTGGCCGCCCGGATCGCCCAGTATCTGGTATGCACGGGGGAGGACAAGCCCTGCGGCGTCTGTCCGGCCTGCCTGCAGGCCATGGCGGGCAATCATCCGGACATCATCGTGGTGCAGCCCGGGGTGCCCATCAATCCCGAGGTGGACAAGGGGCTGAAGAGCATCCCCGTGGGCGAAATCCGCATGGTCAACGAGCTGGTGGGGCAGCACACCTTTGTGGGCGGACGGCGGGTGGTGATCATCCAGCGGGCCGACAAAATGACCCCCCAGGCGCAGAACGCCCTGCTCAAAACCCTGGAGGAGCCCATGGAGGGCACGGTATTCCTGCTGCTCAGCGACGCGCCGGAGCTGCTGCTGACCACCATTGTCAGCCGGTGCCG
>JBJEYH010000036.1:0-1784 GCA_051886675.1 Aristaeellaceae bacterium | reverse complement strand
CCCCGGCTGCCGCCGTGCCAGACGGGGCCGGGGGTGTGGATAACGTATTTTGCGGGCAGTTTATAGCCCTTTGTGATCTTGGCCTTGCCGGTCTCGCAGCCGTGCAGGCCCCGGCACTCGGCCAGAAGCTCCGGCCCTGCGGCCCGGTGGATGGCGCCGTCCACGCCGCCGCCCCCCAAAAGAGAGCAGTTGGCCGCGTTGACAATGGCGTCCACGCTTTGTTTGGTGATGTCGCCCCGGATGATCTGGATTCTTCCCGCCATGGTTCAGCCTTCCATTTCTATCTGAATCTGTCCGTAAGCTGCGGACAGATCAATATGCCTGACGTCCTCGCCCCGCTTTTCGATGATCCGGGCGGCCAGGACGTCCTCAATGTCCTTCTGGATGACCCGGCGCAGATTTCTGGCCCCGTAGGTGACGGAATAGGCCTTCTCCACCAGGTAGTCGATCAGGCTGTCCTGCCAGGTCAGCGCCATATTCCGCTGGGCCAGAACGTCCCGTACCTCGCCCAGCATCAGCGCGGCAATGGCGCGGAAATTCTCCTCCGTCAGCTGGTTAAAGCAGATGACCTCATCCACGCGGTTGATAAACTCGGGCCGCAGAAATTCGTTCAGGGCCTTCATGGTGCGCTCCCGGCTCATGTCGCTGAGGGAGCCGCCGAAGCCCACGCTGCCGGACTTGTTGTTGCTGCCGGCGTTGGTGGTCATGATGATGATGGTGTTTTCAAAGTTGACGGTCCGGCCCTGGGCGTCGGTGATGCGCCCGTCGTCCAGGATCTGGAGCAGGATGTTCATCACGTCCGGGTGGGCCTTCTCGATCTCGTCGAAGAGAACCACGCTGTAGGGCTTGCGGCGGATCTTCTCGGTGAGCTGGCCCGCCTCGTCATAGCCCACATAGCCCGGGGGAGAGCCGATGATGCGGGAGACGGAGAATTTTTCCATAAATTCGGACATATCCAGACGGATCAGGGACTCGGGGCTGTCGAACATGTCGGCGGCCAGGCGCTTGACCAGCTCCGTCTTGCCCACGCCGGTGCCGCCCACGAAGATGAAGCTCACCGGCTTGCGCTTGACCTGCAGGCCCACACGGCTGCGGCGGATGGCGGCGCAGACCGCGTCCACGGCCTGATCCTGGCCCACGATGTGCTCCTTCAGCCGCTCATCCAGCTTTGCCAGACGCTCGAACTCATCCTCCCGGATGGTGGAGGCGGGGATCTTGGTCCAAAGCTCGATGATCCGGGCCATGTTGTCCACGGTCAGCCTGGGCCGGCCGGCGTTTTTCAGCTCTGCCAGCTCCTGCTCCAGCTGCATCTCCTTGCTGCGGAGCTGGGCAATGCGGGCGTAGCGCTGATCCAGCATCTCGTCGGTGAGGGGCTGGCCACCCGGCGCGTCGGCGGACATGAGGGCCTCCCGCTCAAAGCGGATGTTTTCCAGATCCCGCTCGGCCAGCATACGGCGGTTGATGCCCTCGTCCTTCAGATTCACGTCGGAACAGGCCTCGTCGATCAGGTCGATGGCCTTGTCAGGCAGGAAGCGGTCGGTGATGTAGCGCTCGCTCATCAGCACCGCCTGGCGGCACATCTCGTCGGAGATCTCCACGCCGTGGTAGTCCTCATAATAGTGGGACACGCCCCGGATGATCTTGATGCTGTCCTCAATGGAGGGCTCCGTCACCGTCACGGGCTGGAAACGGCGCTCCAGGGCGGAGTCCTTTTCGATGTGCTTGCGGTACTCGGTAAAGGTGGTGGCGCCGATGACCTGAATCTCGCCCCGGGAGAGGGCGGG
>JBJEYH010000035.1:0-7814 GCA_051886675.1 Aristaeellaceae bacterium | reverse complement strand
GAATGTCCCGCATGGCCTCGGCATAGCCGCCGATCATGGTCAGGGGCGTGCGCAGATCGTGGCTGATGTTGGCGATCAGCTCGTGCTGCAGATGCTCCACCTGACTCAGCTCCTGCGCGGCATGGGTCAGGGTGGTGTTCAGCTCGTCAATCTCGCGGTAGCTGCGGCGGATGTCCGGCGGGGTGTAGCGGCCCTGGGACAGTTCCCGGGCTGCCTGGCTGGTCAGCACCAGCGGCTCGGACACCCGGTGGGAGATCAGCGCCGCAAGGCCGATGGCCCCCAGCAGCACCAGCGCCGTGATCATCAGCAGCTGGGAGCGCAGGGTGGAGACCGTGGCCGTCAGCGGGGTGATCTGCGTGTTGAGCAGGAGATAGCAGCTTTTCCCGCTGGACAGATGCACCAGGCGCGCGCAGAGCAGGTTCTGGGTCTGACTGTCATCCATCTGCGGCACGGGGCCGAGGAACTTGCGGGCGTTGTAGCGGTCGTTGCGGTAGGGCTGGACGTTGAAGCGCTCCAGCAGCACCGAGCCGTCCTCGGGGATCATGTCGCACCACCAGGCCAGATCCCGGCTGGACATGCGGTGGATCAGGCAGAAGCGGATGTCGTCGCTGGAATAGACGGTCTGGAAATCGCTGTCCAGCAGAAGGATGCACACGTCGTGCTCGGTGGACAGACGATCCGCCAGCACGGGCAGATCCTCGTTGTCAATGTTGGACACCAGCACGTCCGACACGCTGGATACCTGCCGCTCCTTGTAAAAGCGGTAGAAGTCATCCAGCCAGACGATCTGGAACAGCCACAGCAGCCCGATCACAACCGCTACAAAAAGCACCAGGTACAGCAGAACGCGGTTCCTGATGCCACCCGGGCTTCTTGCCTTGCGCCCGGAAGAATCAATCCTTTTCAAATCGGTATCCCACCCCTCGCAGCGTGGTGATGCGGTCAGCCATATCGCCCAGGCGCCGCCGCAGGAGCTTGATGTGGGTATCCAGGGTTCTGTCGTCGCCGAAGAAATCGTAGCCCCAGACCTCGGAGATCAGCTTCTCCCGCGTCAGGGCGATGCCCCGGTTGCGCACCATGTAGAACAGCAGGTCGTACTCCTTGGGGGAAAGGTCCAGGGGTTCGCCGCCCAGGGTCACCAGGCGGGCGGTGTAATCCACCGTCAGCTCGCCGATGGTCACCACATCCTTGACCGGCTCGGCGGCGGTGCCGCTGCGCTTGAGAATCGCGCCCACGCGCATCATCAGCTCCCGCGGGGAGAAGGGCTTGACCACATAATCGTCCACCCCCAGCTCGAAGCCGTGGATCCTGTCGTACTCCTCGCCCCGGGCGGACAGCATGATCATGGGCACCTGGCTGGTCTTGCGGATCTCCCTGCAGGCGGAAAAGCCGTCCAGCTCGGGCATCATCACGTCCATGATGATCAGGTCGTACTGATGCGTCCGGCACATGTCGACGGCGGCCATCCCATCGGCTGCCTCCTCCACCTCGTAGCCCTCGAATACCGCGTATTTCCGGATCAGGTCGCGTATGCGGCTTTCATCATCGACCACCAGCAGCCTCATGGAATCACCTCCGCAATGTCTGTAAACAGTATACCGGAAGACCCGCGGCTTTGCAAGCCCTCAATAGGTGGGCAGCATCAGGCTCATCTGCCTGCCGCTGCGGTCCAGCAGCACAGGCATTTCCCCGCTGGCGGAGGATATCATCGCCTCCAGCTGCAGCACGCTGGTCAGCGGCGTATCGCCCGAGGACAGCAGCAGATCCCCCGCCTGAAAGCCCGCCCGCCAGGCCGGGCTGTATTCCGTGATCGCCAGGACAAACAGGCCGTTGTCCTCATCCAGGAGCATGAGCCCCAGCTCCGCCGTACGCTGCGCGTGCGCGGGGCTCTCCTCCTCCGCCTGCTCCGGCTGGAAGGCCGGCAGCGCCGCGGCTACGGCGATCACCGCCACAGCTGCCAGCAGAATGCACAGAACAGCCTTTTTCAACAGCTGCCACCTCCCCTTCTACAAGTTTCCGTCATTGTAGTGGGAGAATGTGACAGGTTCATGAACCCGCACTGAACCCTGCATGAAATACCGCGGACGGCTGTTCCCGCGTCCGCGCAGGCCCTCGTCCCCCGCCGGAGGAACGCCCCGGGCCGTCCGGCGGATGGCAGGCCCCGCCCCCGCCGTGCCAGCGGCGCGTCCGGCCTGCGGATCCGCCGGATGCTTCACGGCCCGGGCGGCATTCGGCGTCCTCCGGCGATGACGGGGGCTGTCACGCGCCGTCCCCGGAACGGGCGGCCTCCTCCGCCTGCAGCTCCTGCCGGATCTTCATCAGGATCCTGCCCAGATGGTTCCGCCCCCTGCCCGTCCGGGCATCCACGCCCCAGCAGGTATCGTGCCAGGTGTTGCCCTCCTCCAGCACGGCGTCCCCCGTGGCCAGCAGCTTCTGCTTCAGGTCGTCATGCTGGGTGAACTTCGCCCGGACAAGCTCCTCCATGATCCCGACCTTCACCGCCTCCCAGTCCGGACGGAGCTGCACCCGGCGGCCCCGCTTTTTCGCCGCGGCGGGCGAAAGCCGGGTGAAGGCCTCCCGTTCCTCCGCCGTCAGGCACTTCTGCGCCTGAAAGGCGGCCTCGTTGCTGCCATAGGTCAGTCCGCCCCAGGTCACCGGTGCTTCCCAGAAATTGCTCAGAAATTCGTATTCACCCCGGAAACTGTCAATCTTCACAGCCTGTCCTCCTGTCGTTGTGCGTTATGGGCATCAAGTATAGCATCGCGCGTCAGGCCTGTCAACGCATCGCGGCCACGGGCCCCTTTTCCCGCGCAAAAACCCCCTCCCGTTCAGCGGGAGGGGGCTTGCCTTAGCCTGCGACGATCAGCGTGATGATGTCCAGCACCGCGGACACGATCATCGATACGCCCACGAAAATCCATACCACCGTCATCGTGCTGAAGGGGTTCATCAGGATGACCACCGCCAGGACGATGTACAGCAGCGCCGCCAGACCCGGCATGTACCACCGGGGATGCCGCAGCCGCTTCAGATCCGCCATGCGCTGCAGCTTCATCACGCCCGAGATCAGCATGATCACACCGTAGATCACGAACAGCGCGGGCAGCGCCGCCAGCAGCCACTGGCTGTAGAACATGCAGAACGCGCCCACCAGCATCATCAGCACGCCCCGGCTCAGCGCCCAGTCGCTGCCCAGCACCTGCACCGGACGGCGGAAGTAACGCACAATGTTGAAGATACCCATCGCGCACAGGAGCACGCCCAGCACGATCACAATGCCCTTGGTAAAGTTCTCCGCATCGATCAGCAGCAGAATGCCGATGACGATCTCCACCGCGCTGGCGATGATGCCGCCGGTGCGGCCGCCCAGCAGAACTGCGAGCTTTTTCAGCATGTTGCTCCGCTCCTTTACTGGTTCAGGATGGCCATGAACTCGTCGCCGGTGATGGTCTCACGCTCGTAGAGGAACTTGGCCAGCTCGTCCAGCTTCGCGCGGTTCTCCCGGAGGATGGCCATGGCCTTGTCATACTGGGCCTTGACGGTGTCAACCACCAGCTGGTCGATCTTCGACTGGGTTTCGGCGGAGCAGGCCAGGGACGCGTCGCCGCCCAGGTAGGCGTTCTCCACGGTCTCCAGGGCCACCATGCCGAACTCGCTCATGCCGTAGCGGGTGATCATCGCCCGGGACAGCTTGGTCGCCTGCTCGATGTCGTTGCTGGCGCCGGTGGTGATCGAGCCGAACACCAGCTCCTCCGCCGCGCGGCCGCCGGTCAGCGTGGCGATCTTGTCCTCGATTTCTTCCTTGGTCATCAGGTAGTGGTTGCCTTCCTCCACCTGCATGGTGTAGCCCAGCGCGCCGGAGGTGCGGGGCACGATGGTGATCTTCTGCACGGGGGCGGAATTGCTCTGCTTGGCCGCCACCAGCGCATGGCCGATCTCGTGATAGGCCACGATGCACTTCTCCTTGTCGGTGAGGATGGCGTTCTTCTTCTGATAGCCCGCGATAACGACCTCGATGCTCTCCTCCAGGTCAGCCTGGGTGGCGCAGTGACGGCCGTCGCGCACGGCCCGCAGCGCAGCCTCGTTGACGATGTTGGCCAGCTCAGCGCCGGAAGCGCCGGAGGCCATCCGCGCAATGCGGCCGAAGTCCACGTTGCCGTCCACCTTGATCTTGCGGGCATGCACCTTGAGGATCTCCTCGCGGCCCTGCAGGTCAGGCAGCTCCACGGGCACCCGCCGGTCGAAACGGCCCGGACGGGTCAGCGCGGGATCCAGGGAATCGGGCCGGTTGGTCGCCGCCAGAATGATCACGCCCGTGTTGCCCTCGAAGCCGTCCATTTCCGTCAGCAGCTGGTTCAGGGTCTGCTCGCGCTCGTCGTTGCCGCCGATCTTGCCGCCGTCGCGCTTCTTGCCGATGGTATCAATCTCGTCGATGAACACGATGCAGGGCGCCTTCTCCTTGGCCTGCTTGAACAGGTCGCGCACCTTGCTGGCGCCCATGCCCACGAACATCTCCACAAACTCCGAGCCGCTGATGGAGAAGAACGGTACGTTCGCCTCACCGGCCACAGCCTTGGCCAGCATGGTCTTGCCGGTGCCGGGAGGGCCCACCAGCAGGATGCCCTTGGGCATCGAGGCGCCGATGTCCTTGTACTTGTTGGGGTTGTGCAGGTAATCCACAATCTCGGTCAGGTTCTCCTTGGCCTCATCCTCGCCGGCCACGTCGGAGAACTTGATGCCCTGGGACGACTTGACGTACACCTTGGCATTGCTCTTGCCCAGGCCGCCCATGCCGCCGCCGCCACCGAACATCATGGAGTCGCCGCCCATCTTCTTCATCATGCGGCGGGCCAGCCAGTTGCCCAGCAGGATCATCAGCGCGATGGGCAGCAGATACCCCACCAGGAAGGACAGGATGGGCGATGCTTCCTCCTGAATCTCGCTGGAGAACACCGCGCCGTGCTGATACAGACGATCCACCAGGTTATCGTCCTGGATGATGCCCGTGCAGTAGATCTGCGTTGCGTCCTTGTTGGTGAAGAGGATCTGGTTGGGCTGAATCTGCACCATGCCGATCTGGTCGGCGTAGGTCATCTGCATGAAGGTGCCGTAGTCCACCTCGATCACCCGCTGCTTGCTGATGGAGGGCACCAGCAGCATGTTGATCAGCATGATGACCAGAATCACGATCACATAGTAAAAGATCAATGGCTTTTTGGGGCTTTTCTGTTCTTCCACGCTTTTTCCTCCGTTTCCTCCTGGTCGCCGGGTTTCCCTTGTTTAGCCTACGAAAGCATTATACTGTCAGTTTGTGAACTCAGTATGACATTTATCATGTGCTTTCATGAATAAATTTGCTTCTTCCGATCCCTGTCCCGGGCACGGAAAAAGGGGCGGCCAAGGCCGCTCCTTTCAGGGTTTTTTGGGGCCCTCAGGCGTGGGTTTCGCCCTGCACGGGCACCGCGCCGCCCTGGCTGCCGCCGCTGATGGCGATGCGCCGGGCGACCTTCTGCTGCTCGGGCTGGGCCTTGGGCAGGGTGATGGTCAGCACGCCGTCCTGATACGCCGCGGCGATGCCCTCCTGCCGGATGCCCTCCAGGCTGAAGCGGCGCTCCATGTGGCCGGTGCGGCGCTCGCTGTAGAGGTAGTTCTGCCGCTGCTCCTTCTTCTGGGTGTTCACGTCGGCGGAGATGGTCAGCACGTCGTCGTCCACGGTCAGGCTGATGTCCTCCTGCTTCACGCCGGGCAGCTCGGCCTCCAGCAGATAGTTGTCCTGCTGCTCCTTCACGTCCACGCGGAAACCTGCCGACCCGACCATGTCGTTCATGTCGAAGAAGGAACGGAAGAACCGGTCGTCAAAGGGATTGTTCATGGGGTTGCTCATTTCCCTGCGGGTGCGGAACGGTACGATCGTATACATAAGATAGCCTCCTTCAATAGCTTTGCTCAGTCTTTATCTTGTTCTTCTTTCCCGCGGCTCATTCCTGAACCGTGACTATACTATACAGCAATGGTCAAAGAAAGTCAATAGCTGTGAAGGTCAAAATATGTGAACAATTTGTAAACGTGGCTGCGATTCCCGGGAAAGCCAGGAAAATCAAGGCTTTGCGGCATCCGCCCAAAACAAAAGAACCGGGGAGCAGCGTACCGCTCCCCGGGGAAGGTCAGGAAATGGATCAGGCCTTTTCGACCTTGGCGTTCTTGACGCCCTTCTTGCTGTTGACCAGGAACACGCTGCAGAGCATGGCGATGATGTACAGCGTGAGGGTGAAGTACAGCACCGCCTGATAGCCCACGGGATTCAGGCCATGGTCGTAGGTGCCCACATGGTTGACGATCAGCGAGGCCACCTGGTTGCCGGTCAGGCCGGCGAAGCCCCAGGCGGACAGGGTGATGCCATGGATGGCGGAAATGTTGCTCATGCCGTAGTGATCGGACAGGAGGGTGGGCACGTTGGAGAAGCCGCCGCCGTAGCCGGCATTGACCACGAACAGCAGGATCAGGCAGAGCACCATGAGGATGCTGTTGCTGGCGCCGTTGACGATGCCCTGGGTGAGGATCACCAGCGCGGTGGCGCCGATGGACAGGCCCAGGATGATCTTGTAGACGGTATTGCGGTCCTTCATGTAATCGGCCCAGGTGGAGAAGCCGAAGCGGCCGCCGGCGTTGAACACCGCGGTGATGGAGGACAGAATGCCCACGGAGGACGCCAGGCCGATGCACTTGAAGATGGCCTTCTCCTGGGAGATCAGGGCGAGGCCGCAGGTGATGTTCAGGTAGAACATCAGCCAGATGCCGATGAAGGTCACGGGCTTGGACTTGATGACGTCGATGGCACGGGCGCCCTTTTCCTGCTTGGCGGGCTCATGCCAGGTGGCGGGCTTGGCCAGCAGGATGTGGCCCACCAGCATCATCACGAAATAGGCGCAGCCCATGATGATGAACATTTTCCACACGCCGCTGCCCTGGCCGACGCCGGTCACGGGATCGGAGGACAGGATGCCCTGCATGATGGGGCTGGCGATGGCCTTCGCGGCGCCGAAGCCCGCCACAGCCAGGCCGGTGGCCAGGCCCTTGTTCTCGGAGAACCAGAGCATCAGCGTCTTGACGGGGGACAGGTAGCCGGTGCCCAGGCCCACGCCCATGATGAAGCCGTAGCAGATGAAGATGCCGATGAGCACCAGGACGTTGCCGGGGTTCTTGCCGCCGACCCAGATCAGGGCGCCGGTGCCGAGCATGCCCGCGCTGAAGCAGATGGTGGCGATCAGGGAAGAGCGATGAATGTTCTTTTCCACCACGTTGCCCAGGAAGGCCGCGCTCATGCCCAGGAAGAAGATGGCCAGGCTGAACGCCCATTCGACGCTGCTCTTGGAGAAGCCGATATAGGTAGCGATTTCCTGGCTGAACACGGACCAGCAATAGACCGTGCCGATGCTGCAGTGCAGCAGCAGCGCCGGGATGGCGCCGCGGACCCATTTGTTCTGACACTTGATGTTCATTGGTACCTTCCGCTCCTTCATACCGTCTGTGCAGTCAGAGGAGCCGGCTGTACAGGCGTTTTTGCCACGGGACGCGACGTTGGCTGCCCATGCGCCCCAGATAGTGACATTATACCGTATTTCAGGCAGAAAATCAATGCCATCCCCGCCTGATTTCGCCAGGATCTTCCCATTCCCGACAAAATCAGTGCATCGCCCCCGCCGGCGGACCGGCCGGTGTCCGCGGAGCATTGCCCGGCTGATGACCAGGCCTCCCGCGTGTCCGCACGAGGCCTTCCGCCGATGGGCTCCCCACCCCCGCCGGCCCGCGGCACA
>JBJEYH010000034.1:0-1791 GCA_051886675.1 Aristaeellaceae bacterium | reverse complement strand
GGCGGTGCTGAAGGCGGGATCGTCGGTGGGGTTGAAGTGCCAGTCGATCTCCCCGCCGAAGTGATGGCCGTAGAGGGTGTGGTCGAGGACGTCCTGGGCGTCGCGGAGGATCTGATCATCCCGGAGGCGGCGCATGTCGTCGATGGTGAAGAGGTAGCGGGGCGAGGTGCGGGTGCGGAAGTGACGGATCACCGCGTCGGCGGCAGCATCGGCCTGTCCGCTTTGCGCCAGGGCCCGGGCCTGCTCCAGGCCGGGATAGTCCAGGTTGATGCGCTCCAGCAGCATGGATGCGTTCATGAGGGAATGTCGCCCTTTCTGTGTTGATGGCAGCGTTCACCCGGACGCGTCATGGCTGCCCGGCTTCATCGCGGAATTTCTGCCAGACCCGCTCGAACCACAGATCCCGCTGGGGCAGGGGACGGGCCGGACGGCGCGCGCTCACGCCGTCCCGGGTGATCAGCACGCCCTGATCGGTATCGTCCTCCAGCGCGGCCAGCATGGCGCTGAGCACCTGACGCTGGGTCAGCATCATGTCCCGGAGGCGGATGCGCAGGAGCAGCTGCGGATCGGCGCAGTCCGCGGGCGTGGTATCCGCCATGCGCCGGTCGATGTCGGCAAGCAGGGCCCGGATGCCCGCCGGATCCCGCTGGAAGGCCGCGTGGCGGGTCATGGCCGACTGCAATAGCCGGATGGCCTCCGCCGCGTCGCCCGCGGGCAGCAGGGGAAGCTCCGCCTGCGCGCGCCCGGCGGGCTGACGGCGGCTGTGGCGGACGATATGCTCCGCCGCCCGCAGGGAACCCACCTGCGTGCTGTTCAGCGCCGTGCCGCCGGGGCGGTAGCGGCCGAAGGTGCCCGCCGCCTCGCCGCAGGCGTACAGCCCGGGGACGCTGGTCTGCCAGGACGCGTCCACCGCAAGGCCGCCGTTGTGGTGCTGCGCGCAGACGCGAACCTCCAGCATCTCCCGCTCCAGGTCGATGTGATGGCTGCGGTACAGCTCGATGGCCGGGGCGTTGATGGCCCGCAGCCGTTCGATGGGCGTCGCCCTGTCCGCGCCGCAGTTGATCAGGTAATTCCGCGCTTCCTCCGACAGGAGGGACAGATCGTAGCCCGCAGGGTTGTGCATGAAGTCCATGTACACCCGGCGGCCCTTGTCCTCCTCGGCCTTGACGAGGATGTCCACCCGGGAGGAGCCGTCAGCCTTCCGGGGATCGAAGGGCCACTGGTAGCCCTTGAGGAAGGTGCGGTTCATGGCCTCCACAGGGCCCAGGGCCTCGGCCAGGAACTCCCGCTCCACGCCCTGTTCATCCACCGATACGTACCGCGGCAGCGCCTGCTGATAGCTGCCGGACACGTTCCAGCGGAACTTCACCGACGCCAGCCCGTACTGCCAGCAGTCCAGGTTCGCGCCCTCCGCGCCGGCCTCGAAGGCCATGCCGCTCATGCCGGACTGGCTCACCGGGTAGACGCTGTTGCGGTAGATCATCGCCGGGCCGCCGGTGCAGAGGATCACATGGGCGCAGCGGATCAGCAGCCATTCCCGGCTGTCCGTGCGAAGGCACAGGATGCCCGTCACGCCCGTATCGTCCGTGAGGAGGCGGAAGGCCAGCGTATGATCGAGGATCTCCACGCCCCGGGCGCGGACGGACTTCTCGAGGGCCTCGGTCATGTAGCGGCTGGTCAGGGGGCCGGCGGAGGTGGCGCGCCTGCGCACGTCGTGATCCGTCTGATAGCCCACGTATTCGCCGTAATCGTTCATGGGGAAGGGCACGCCCAGCGACGCCAGCTTGAAGA
>JBJEYH010000033.1:0-7851 GCA_051886675.1 Aristaeellaceae bacterium | reverse complement strand
GGCCGGTGACGGTCACGTTCTCCGCCCCCTGGGCGAAGATGCACGCCTGATGCATTTCCCCCGCCACGCCCTCGAACTCCAGCGGGATCAGCGGGAAGGCCGCCGCATCCTGCAGGAAGCGCAGGAACGCCCCGGACTGGATCTCCAGCGTCATGTTGTCATACAGCCGGATGGAGCCCGTGGGATACTCCCCCGCAGGCACCGTCAGCACGCCGCCGCCCTGGGCCCGCAGCTGCCCGACCGCCGTGTGAAAGGCTTCCGTCCAGTCCCGCCCGCCGCGGGACAGATGCTCCAGCTCCCGTATATTCATCCCGAATCCTCCTGAATCGCCGGGCAGACGCCGCCCGGTTGATGCGCTCTGCGTCCATTATAGCATGATCGGCCCTGCCTTCCAACGGTGCGGGGAAAGTTTTTGCCCCCCGCGCAGAAAGAAGCCTGCCGCATCCCCCTCGGGTACGGCAGGCCTCGGAATATCCGGTCAGTCGGTCAGGGGCAGCGCCATTTCCGCGCTGCCGTGGTTGATCTCCCCCGTGGGGCGGAAGCCCAGGGCCTCGTACAGGCGGCGGGCGCGATGGTTTTCCGGCGCGCAGTCCAGCTGGAGCCGGTCGTACCTGCCGCTGGCCTTCGCCCGGCGGATGACCTCCTCCACCGCCGCCCGGCCGTAGCCGCGGCCCGTGTGCTCCTCGGGGAGCATGATCCGCCAGAGCATCAGCGTCCGCCCGTCCTCCTCCAGCAGGAGGAAGCCCACCGGCGTTTCCTCCGCGTAGATGGCGCAGGGGAACACGTCGCCGTTGTCCCGGTAGAGCCAGCACTGGGCCAGCGATACGCTGTTGGGCGCCACGAAGCCCTCGCCCTCCGGCCGCTTCATGGCGATGATGGCGTCAAAGTTGTCCTCGGTGATGGCCCGCAGCGTGACCATGCCCATCGTCCTTTCACCGGGCGGGGAGCCACACCCGCATCTCCCCCTCGCCCCGGTTCGCCCAGGCGTAGTAGGGGATCATCGTCAGGGTGAAGGGCTCCTCCTCCTCGGGCTGCCATTCGGCGTAGAGACTCCCCTGCGGCCGGGGCTTCACCCGGGCGGCGGGTACCTTCAGCAGCACCGCGTCATGGCCGAAGACGTCGCTGTGCACCGCGTCCACCGCGCCCATCGCCGCCGGATGCACCCGCAGCATGTGCAGCGCCGCGCCGTTGTCCGCTTCCTCCGCGCAGTAGGTGATCGGGCCCCGCGTCAGCGCCACCTGGCCGGCATCCTCCCGCACGCGGCTGTCCGCGGCCATCAGCTTCACCCGCATGGGCAGCGTCAGGGTCACGGTGTCGCCCTCGCGCCACTGGCCCGTCAGGTACGCGTAGCCGTCCCGCACGGTCTGCTCCTTGCCGGCGCAATCCACCTGGGGCGCGTCGCACCAGCCGGGCAGGCGGATAGCCAGCGTGCCCCGGGCCTGACCCGCCTCCACCCGCACGCGGACGCTGCCCTCCCAGGGCATGTCGGACGCCACCCGCAGCGTGACCTCCTGCCCGGAGAGCTTCGCCTTCACCGTGCCGCCCACGTACAGGTGGACGTAGAGGGTATCCTCCCCCACGGTGTAGGCGTAGGCGGGCAGGCTGCTCACCAGCCGCGCGATGTTGGGCGGGCAGCAGGCGCAGCCGAACCACTTCTGCCGCACGGGCTTGACGTGCCGCAGCCGCTCGTCCCGGTGACAGCTCTCCGGCACCACCTCCAGGGGGTTGACGTAGAAGAAGCTCTTGCCGTCCAGCGCCATGCCCGCCAGCACCGTGTTGTACAGGGCCTGCTCCATCACGTCGGCGTAGCGGCTGTCGGGACGCAGCTGCAGCATCCGCCGGGCGAAGAACACCAGCCCGATGGCCGCGCAGGTCTCGGAATAGGCGGCATCATTGGGCAGGTCGTAGGGGAAGGTGAAGGCCTCCCCATGGACGGTGGCACCCACGCCGCCGGTGATGTAGCGCTGCTTCTCCACGGCGCTGTGCCACAGCCGCTCGCAGGCCGCGGTCAGGGCCGCGTCCCCGGTGAGCCGCGCCATGTCCGCCATGCCGGAATACAGGTACATGGCCCGCACCGCGTGGCCCTCGGCCTCCCGCTGCTCCCGCACGGGCACGTCCGCCTGATAATAGGCGTACTTCTCGGGCTTCTCCGGCTGAGGCCTTTCGCCCCGGGCCTGACGGCGGGCGTTGTCCTCCCGGGCGAAGTAGTGCGGCAGCGCGCCGCGCTCGTCGATGAAATAACTGGCCAGCTGCCGGTACTTGTCGTTCCCGGTGACCTCGCTCAGGCGAACCAGCGCCATCTCGGCGATCTCATGGCCGGGATAACCGTGGCTCTTGCCCTCCTCCGGGCCGAAGCGCTCCGCCACGCAGTCGGCGTAGCGGCAGGCCACCTGCAGCAGCTGATCCTTCCCCGTGGCCTGATAGTACGCCACCGCCGCCTCCGCCAGATGCCCCAGGCAGTACAGCTCATGGTGATCCTTCAGGTTGGTGAAGGCCTTGTCCATGCCGTGGAGGATGTAGTAGGTGTCCAGATAGCCGTCGGGCATCTGGGCCCTGGCGACCACGTCGATGGCCTCATCGGCCACCTGCTCCAGCTGCGCGTCGGGATGCTGGGCCAGGGAATAGGCCACCGCCTCGATCCACTTGTAGAAGTCCGAATCCTGGAAGACAAAGCCGTAGAAGCTGTCCGGATCAGGCTGCTCGCCCTCCTCGGGCAGGATCTGGAAGCCCCGGGGCGTGATGGAGGGCGCAGGCATGTTCGTGGTCCGGATGCGGTCCACCAGGCGGGCAGCGGCACGGAAATTGTGCATGCACCAGCTGGGCTCCGCATCGGGAACGCGGTCGTTGAGCGCCTCCCACTGGTAGGGAATAACCTCCCGGCGCACCAGCTCCATCTCCCGCTGCCAGAACGCGTCCGTCACCGTCACATCCGTGACCGCCACGGGCGTGGAATACCGTTTCTGTTCCATGGGTGTATCCTCCTCGCTTGTATTGACCATGCTGCATGGACATTTCGCCATCCGGAACGCATTCCCTGCCTTGCCGCGGCTTTATCCCGCAGAAAAGAGCCGCGCGCCCTGCCCTTGCGGCGGGAACGCGCGGCCCCTTTTGCCCTGAATTTATGCCTGCTGGAAGTACTCGTCCACAGCCGCCTTGTCGTTGTACTGCTTGCGCACGTGGAGCACCACGGAGCCATCGGCTTCTTCCTGCTCGCTGATGATCTGATACCTGGTGCGGGTGCGCTCCAGGGTTTGCCGGTAATGCCCGACCTCGGCGCGGTTCAGCTTCAGCGCCTGCTCACGGGTGTAGCCGGCGTCGGGCTTCTGGAAGAAGACCAGCGTCTGACTGATGCAGCCTGCCCTCACTCGCTTCATCGTCCCACCTCCTTTGAGCCCGGCCGCAGCGGCAGCGCGGCACGGCCCCGGTATGCACAGAGGCGGTCGGACAAAACCTCCCGGTTTGACGAAGGGGCGGCTGCCGCTGCCCCCGCCAGGCTGACAGGCGCTCTGATGACAACGCAGGTTGTACCCTGATGATACCACATCCCCCGGAAAATTGCATGCCTCCTCCATGAAAAAATCTTCCCCCCCCCGCTCCGTTCCGGCCGGAAAACCGCCCGATTTTTCGGCTTGAATTTTTCGCGGCTTGTGTGGTATCATTTGCATGTCGAGCGGCATAAGCGTAAGTCCAGATGACCTGGACCTGCGCTTTTTTTCATGTCCAAAGGAAGGAGATATTCATGGAACACACCGAACACACCAGTCAGAATTACCTCGCGACCGACAAGCTGGGCGCCCTGATGCGCCGTTACGCCGTGCCCTGCATCATATCGCTCCTGGTGGGCGCGCTGTACAACATTGTCGACCAGATTTTCATCGCCAACGCCAGCTACCTGGGCTCCTTCGGCAACGCCGCCAACGGCGTGGTCTTCCCCCTGACGGTGGTGGCCCTGGCCATCGCCGTGATGATCGGCGACGGCTGCTGCGCCTTTGTCAGCCTGTGCCTGGGCAAGCGGGAGCCTCAGGAGGCCACCCGCAGCGTGGGCAACGCCATCGTCATGACCGTGGCCTCCAGCCTGGTGCTGACCGTTATCTACCTCGTCTTCGGCGATCAGCTGATCGCCATGTTCGGCGGCACCGTCAATGACGAAACCTTCCGCCTTTCCCAGGAGTACCTGTTCTTCATCAGCCTGGGCGTGCCCTTCTATATGTTCGGCCAGGCCATGAACCCCGTCATCCGCTCCGACGGCAACCCCCGCTTCGCCATGCTCGCCACCCTGTCCGGCGCCATCACCAACATCATCCTGGATCCCATCATGATCTTCCTCCTCCACTGGGGCATGATGGGCGCGGCTGTGGCCACGGTCATCGGCCAGATCGTCACCGCGGCGCTGTCCGTGTGGTACCTGGCCCATGCGCGGATCATCCGCCCCACCCGCGGCGATTTCCGCCTCCGCCGCCGCACCATGGCCCGGACGCTGTCCCTGGGCATCTGCAGCTTCCTGTCCCAGATCTCCCTGGTGGCCTCCATGGCCGCCATCAACAACATGATCCGCTACTACGGCGCGCTGGATCCCATCTTCGGCCAGGAGCAGTACGCCCAGATCCCCATGGCGGTGGTGAGCATCGTGATGAAGTTCTTCCAGATCGTCATCTCCATCGTGGTGGGCATGGCCGCCGGCTGCATCCCGATTGTGGGCTTCAACATGGGCGCCGGGCTGAAAAAGCGCGTCCGCCATCTGTTCACCCTGCTGCTGATCTCCGAGGCCTGCGTGGGCGCCGTGGCCCTGCTGATCGTCGAGTGCTTCCCCCAGTACCTCATCGCCATCTTCGGCGCCGCCAACGAGAGCGTCTACTATACCCAGTTCGCCGTCAAGGCCTTCCGGGTCTACCTGTGCATGGTGATCTTCGCCTGCGTGAACAAGGCCGCCTTCATCTTCCTGCAGGCCATGGGCAAGGCCGCCGCGTCCACCGCCCTGTCCATGATCCGCGAGATCGTCTTCGGCGTGGGCTTCGCGCTGCTGCTGCCCCGCTTCTTCGGGCTGGACGGCGTGCTGTATTCCATGCCCGTCTCCGACGCGCTGACCATGATCGCCTCCATCGTGGTGATCGTCATCTCCTACAGGCAGCTGTCCGATACGCCTGCCCGCGCATGACGCTTTCCCCCTCCCCGCAGCCCCCGGGCGACCGCCTCGTCCGGGGGCCTTTTCATGCCCGGCGGGCTCCTGTTCCATAAGACGCATTTTGGGAATCCGTGGGAGATGGTTCTGTTCTTCCCGTGTATTTTTGTCCGGGTTTCTTCATATTAATGGGAAAAAAGTTATGACAGACTCTCGACATTGTATTAAAAATATGATATATTATTGTTATCCTCAGGACCACTTTTCTTACTTCCAGGCCATTCGTTCCGACCGTTCGGACCAGCGCGGCCCATTTCAAAACCCCACCACGCTTCCAAAAGTACAACAGCTTTCACGGCCGGATCCCATAGTCACCAAGTGGAAAGGATGATCCCTCTGGAACCAATACGCATCATCGTTGCCGATGACGAGCCAGGCCAGCGAAGTCAGCTGATCAGCGCGTTATCCTCAAACGATCGTATCACTGTTGTCGGCGAAGCCAGCGACGGCCTGGAAGCACTGTCGCTGCTGGCCACCCGGCATCCCCAGGTGCTGGTATGCGATATGGTCATGCCCCGCATGGACGGCTTTGCCCTGCTGGAACATCTGGCCGGAATCCCCCATGAGGACAGACCCGGTTTCATTGCACAGACGGCGCTGTGCAGAGACGACTTCATCATGCGTGCCATCGGCCTGGGCGCCGCCTACTACATGCTCAAACCCGTCAACGTGGAGCAGCTGATCGAGCAGATCCTTTGCGTGGCGGGAGCAGGCCCCATGCCTGCCTCCCCCAAGCCGGCCAGTCAACCTGAGGAGAACGGCCAGGAACGGCTGGACAAATACGTCACCAGCCTGCTGCTGCAGATCGGCATGCCCGCGCACATGAATGGCTACAAGTACCTGCGACAGGCCATTATGACCGCCATCGAGCGCCCGGATGTACTGGACTGCGTATCCCGGGACCTGTACCCCGCCATTGCACAGGCCTGCGACACCACCGCCAGCCGGGTGGAACGCTCCATCCGCCACGCCATCGCCGTGACGTGGGACAGGGCGGGGAGCGCGGCCTTCAACAAAATGCTCGGACGGTATGTGGGCGGGTGCGGCGAAAAACCCACCAACTGCGAATTTATCGCGCTGATGGCGGAGCGAATTCGCATCCATCTCTCCCACAGGTAGGTGGAAAACGCGGCGTATCCCCCCTCCGGCGCCATGGCCGGGACGGATGCGCCGCGCTTCTTTTGTGCCCTTGTCAGCCCTGCCGCCGGCGACCGGCACGATGCCCGGCACGGCAGGCTTGCCAATGGAAAACGCGGCGTATCCCCCCCCCTCCGGCGTCACGGCCGGGACGGATGCGCCGCGCTTCTTTTGTGCTTTGTCAGCCCTGCCGCCGGCGACCGGCACGATGCCCGGCACGGCAGGCTTGCCAATGGAAAACGCGGCGTATCCCCCCCTCCGGCGTCACGGCCGGGACGGATGCGCCGCGCTTCTTTTGTGCCTTGTCAGCCCTGCCGCCGGCGAATGGCCCGATGCCCGGCACGGCAGGCGTGCCAATGGAAAACGTGGCGTATCCCCCTCCGGCGTCACGGCCGGGACGGATGCGCCGCGCTTCTTTTGTGCCTTGTCAGCCCTGCCGCCGGCGACTGGCCCGATGCCCGACCCGGCAGGCGGGCCAATGGAAAACGCGGCGTATCCCCCCTCCGGCGCCATGGCCGGGACGGATGCGCCGCGCTTCTTTTGTGCCCTTGTCAGCCCTGCCGCCGGCGACCGGCACGATGCCCGGCACGGCAGGCTTGCCAATGGAAAACGCGGCGTATCCCCCCCTCCGGCGTCACGGCCGGGACGGATGCGCCGCGCTTCTTTTGTGCCTTGTCAGCCCTGCCGCCGGCTGCGGGCCGCCAGACCCGCCGATACCCCGCCGAACAGCACGCCGGCCACCGCCCAGATGATCCAGCTGTGCTTCCAGTCGCCCGTGACGAAGCTGTAGCCCAGGAAGATCGCCGTCACCACGCACCAGTAGATGGCCGTCACCGGGCTGGCGGCAGCCTTCTTCTGGGGGCGGGTGTATTCGCCCTCCTCCAGGAGCTTGCAGTAGCTGGCGTTGATCATGCCGCTGGTGATGAACAGATACACCGCCGCTGCCACCAGCGCCAGCAGCAGACATACCATGGATACCACCGCCAGGGTGCTGTCCGACAGCATGGAAACCGTCACCAGGGGGATCACCCCCAGGATGCACAGGCACACCCCGATGACGCAGCTGCGCACGTAGGTGTCCCGGTAGGCGCTTTGCCGCTCGCGCACCATGCCGGTCACGCCGTACTCCGTGTCGATGTTCTCCGCGTCCAGGTATTCGTAGGGCTTGCTCTTCGCGCCGGTGAGGATGAAGACCGCCACCGCCGCCGTCACCATCAGCAGAAGGATCATCAGCCCCAGGGCCGCGGCCACGTTCTCGCCGATGGGCAGGGTCTGCGTCTCACTCAGGGCCGCCAGCAGCATCAGCGGTATCGGCGACAGGATGCACATCGCCGTCGCCAGGGCGATGCGGGGCGCGGTTTGCTCCTTCACCTGCAGGAAGGCCTGGGCCTCCGCCATGGTCACCCGCCGGGCCAGCGCGTCGCCCTCCGCCGCCTGGGCGGGCGCTTCCGCTTCCTCCTGCTCGTCCTTGAGCAGATAATCCGTGCTGACCCCGAACAGCCGGCTCATGGCCAGCACCCGCTCCAGATCCGGGA
>JBJEYH010000032.1:1803-7853 GCA_051886675.1 Aristaeellaceae bacterium | reverse complement strand
TTGACGATCTTGATGACCATCTGGGCCGGAGACAGGGCCTCCAGCACCTCCCGGCCGCTGGCCCGCTCGGTGACGGTCTTGGTAAAGTCCTTTACCACCTTGTAGCTGACGTCGGCCTCCAGCAGGGCCATGCGCACCTCGCGCATCGCCTCTTTGATGTCGCTCTGGGAGAGGCGGCCCTTGCCGCGCATTTTCTTAAAGGCGGCATTCAGTTTTTCGGATAAGCTTTCAAATGCCATTGCGTCATCCCTTTGTCCGTAGCTCTTCTATGCCTTGGGCCACCCGGCAGGCAAGTTCCCTTGCCTCCCCCTGGGTGAGAGCTGTGAGCCTGTCCGTCAGGGCGCTGAGCTCGTCCAGCGTCCTTCTGGTCTCCTGAAAGCGGCGGATAAGGCCGGTCTTTTCTTCGATGTCCTGCAGCGCCGCCTCGGCCCGGCGGATATTGTCCCACACGGCCTGGCGGGAGATGCCGCTCTGCTCCGCGATCTCTGCCAGAGACAGATCCTCGTTATAGTGCAGGTCGTAGCACTCGCGCTGCTTTTCGGTGAGCAGTTCGCCGTAAAAATCCAGCAGCATTGTCTGCATCATCCTGCTGTCCGCCACGGCTATGCCCCCTGTCAAGTGATTTACCTTTGCAGAGTATACAACGCCTCAGCAGCGCTGTCAAGTCTTTTTTCTTGTCACCCGCCGGTTTTTTCTCTAATCTTACATAGAAAATGCAATTTATGGGAAAGATGTTCATTATCAACCTCACAGGAGGACAAAATGGAACATTACAGCTTGGCATATATAAGCGAAGAAAAGCTTCCCGGCTTTGCGGCCTCGGAAGCCAGATTGCTGCGGGTGGAGGGCGAAGGCTCCGCCAAGAGCTGCATTGCGCTTTTAAAGCGCAGCTTTTCCACCATTGAGCGCAGCCACAGCGTGATCGAGCGGCGCTACGGCGGCCAAACCACCGTCCCCGCCGCCTGCGAATGGCTGCTGGACAACTGGTATATGGTGCAGCGGGAGTACCGCAGCGCCTATGCGGCGCTCCGCTCTGCCCGTCATCTCCGGCTCTGCCAGGAGCAGCCCCTGATTGTTGAACTTTGCCGGGCGCTGCTGCACGCCGGGCAGGGCGCCGTCACCGAGGAGCGCAGCACCCTCTTTCTCCAGGGCTTTCAGACCGTCACCGTTCTGCGGCGGCAGGAGCTGCTGCTCTTCCCCGCCGCCCTCCGGACCGCGGTGATCGAGGGTGTGGCCCAGGTCTGCCGATCCATGCAGTACGCCTCCGACACCGCCTCCCACGCCAGGGAGTTGGAGGCCCTTTTCGGCACATTGCGGCTTTTTTCCGTGCTGGACACGGAAAAGCTGATCCGCGGCGTGGATATTTCGGAGGAGATCCTCTCCCGGGACCCCAGCGGAGACTATGCCCACATGGACAGCGGCACCCGGCAGGACTACCTGGCAAGGCTTACAAAGCTGGCCCGGGCCCAGGGTCTGGAGGAGCATGTACTGGCCCGGAAGCTGATCAAGCAGGCGGCGGAAGAGGGGCGGCATGTGGGCTTTACTCTCTTTCCGCCGAAAAAGCGCCGGGGCGCGGGGCTTTACATCACCGCGAACATCGTCCTCACCCTGTTTTTGAGTCTGCTGCTGTCCTTTGCCGTGGGCAGCCCCGGGGCCGCGGTTCTGCTTCTGCTGCCGGTGTCGGAGCTGGTGAAAAGTCTGCTGGATCTGATCCTGCTGCACCTTATCCCCCCGAAGCGTCTGCCCCGAATGGACACGGAAAAGGGCGTTCCCCCCGAGGGCCGCAGCATCTGCGTTCTCTCCGCCCTGCTGACCAGCCCCGACAGCGGCGGGAAGCTGGCGGAAAGTCTGGAGCAATTTCGCCTGGCCAACCGCAGCGCGGGGAAAAACCTCTGTTTCGGCATTTTAGCGGACCTGCCCGCCGCAGATTCGCCGGAGACGGAGGAGGATGAAAAGATCCTCCGCGCCGCCCGCAGCGCCATAAACGGGCTGAATTTCAAATACGGCGGCGGCTTCTATCTCTTCACCCGGGAAAGGCGCTTCGACGGGGAGCGCTACACCGGCCATGAGCGAAAGCGGGGCGCGCTGCTGGAGCTGGCAAAGCTTTTGTGCGACAGGGACTCCGCTCTCCGCGTCACCGGGGACAAGGACGCCCTTGCGGGGGTTCGCTATATCATCACCCTGGACAGCGACACGAAAATGTACCCCGGCGCGGTCTCGGAGCTGATCGGGGCCATGCTCCATCCCCTGAACACGCCCCGGCTGGATAAGCGCCGCCATGTGGTGACGGAGGGCCACGCCGTCATCCACCCCCGCATCAGCACGGGGCTGAAAAGCGCCAACGCCACCGACTTTGCCCTGATCTTTGCCGGGGCCGGGGGCAGCGACCCCTACGGAGCCCTCTGCGGCGAGCTGTATATGGACGCCTTTGACAGCGGCGGCTTCGCGGGCAAGGGCATTCTGGACGCCAGGGTGCTGCTGGATTGCTCCGAAGCCCACTTCCCCGAGGGCCGTATTCTCTCCCACGACGCCCTGGAGGGGGCCTATCTCCGGGGTGCGTTCATGGGCGACACGGAGTTTTCCGACAGCTTCCCCGCAAAGCCCCTGTCCTATTACCGGCGGCTCCACCGCTGGGTCCGGGGCGACTGGCAGAACGCCCCCTGGCTCTTTGGCCGGGGCCGGGATCTGCGCGATATCGACCGCTGGCGGCTGCTGGACAGCCTGCGCCGCAGTCTGATCGCCCCGGCCACCTTCATCGCCATTCTCTCCGGCTTTTTCATCCCCGCCGCCGGGCTGAGGCTGGCGGCCTGGGCGGCGCTGCTGGCCCTGTTGAGCCGTCTGTTCATCTCCCTTGCCGAGGGCGGGCGCAAGCGCCGGGAGACAGTGCGCCTGCGCCGCTACACCCGGCTGCTCACCGGCGTGGGCGGGGCCATTGTTCAGACCTTTATGCGGCTCTGGCTGCTGCCCTTTGAGGCCTGGGTCTGTCTCTCCGCCGCCGTCACCGCCCTTTGGCGCATGCTGGTTTCCGGGCAGAAGCTGCTGGAATGGGAGACCGCCGCCCAGAGCGACAGCCGCAGCGGCTCTCTCGCCGCCCACATGAAGGCCATGTGGTTTCCCATGCTGGCGGGGGCGCTGTGCCTGCTGCTGTCCCCTGCCATTATCGGCAAGTCGGCGGGGCTGATGTGGCTCCTGTCCCCTGTGGCCACAGCGGCTCTGTCCCTGCCTGCCCGCAGGGAGAATACGCTGAGCCGGGCGGACCGGGAATATCTGCGTCTGCGCGCCGGGGAGACCTGGCGCTACTTCCGGGATTTCTCCACAGAGGAGGACAACTACCTGCCCCCGGATAATTTCCAGGAGCAGCCCCCTGTGGGGGTGGCCCACCGCACCTCCCCCACCAATATCGGCCTTGCCGCCGCCTCGGCAGCGGCGGCCATGGACATGGAGCTGATCCAGAGCGAAGAGTGCGTGGAATATATCCGCCGCCTGACGGAGACCCTTCTGCGGATGCCCCGCTGCCGGGGACACTATTATAATTGGTACGACACCCGCACCCTGCTGCCTCTGCACCCGGCCTTTGTCTCCACCGTGGACAGCGGCAATCTGTACGCGGGGCTGCTGGTGGCAGAGGCCGCCATGGAGGAGCTGGGGCAGCGGGAGCTTGCGGAGCGTCTGCGCTCCATTTTGGAGCAGATGGACTTTTCGCCGTTGTACGATGGGGGACGGGGTCTCTTCTATATCTGCTATGACGCCTCCAAGGAGCGGGGCGCCGGCGGCTGGTACGACCTGATGGCAAGCGAAGCCATGCTGACAAGCTACATCGCCATTGCCAAAGGCGATGTGCCGAAAAAGCACTGGCGCCGTCTCAGCCGGGCCCAGCTGCAAAAGGACGGCTACCGGGGCCTTGCCAGCTGGACGGGCACCATGTTTGAATACCTGATGCCCGAGCTGTTTTTGCCCCTCTATCGGGGCAGCCTGCTGTACGAGAGCAGCCGCTTTTGTCTCTACGCCCAGAAGCGCCGGGTCTTTGCCGGTAAGCCCTGGGGCATCTCCGAGAGCGCCTTTTTCTCTCTGGACAGCTCCCTCAGCTACCGCTACAAGGCCCACGGCTGTCCCGCCCTGGCGTTGAAGCGGGGGCAGGAGGAGGACATGGTGGTCTCGCCCTACAGCAGCTTTCTGGCCCTCTGTGCCGAGCCGGAGAGCGCGGTGAAAAATCTCCGCCGTCTGGAGCGCTTCGGTGCCCTGGGGCGCTATGGCTTTATTGAGGCCCTGGACTTCACCCCCGGCCGCTGCCGCAGCGACAGCGGGGAGCCGGTGCGCTGCACCATGGCCCACCACGCGGGGATGAGTATTCTGGCCGCCGCAAACGCGGTAAAAGACGGCTGCGTGCAGCGCCGCTTCCTCTCCGACCCGGCCATGGCCGCCCACACCGCCCTGCTTCAGGAGCGGCTGCCGGAGGACGGCATCGTCATCCGCCGGGACCTGTCCCCGGTGCCGGAAAAGCCGGACCGGGCGGAGGCCGGGCGATGGCAGAAGCAGGGCGGGGTCGAGGACGAGGGCTGCTGTCTGCTCTCCAACGGGGCCTATGAGCTGCTCCTCCGCTCCGACGGCGGCGGACAGGCAAAGCTTTCCGGCCGGATGATCTACCTTCAGGCCCCCAGGCTGCGGCTGGACGGAAAAAACCTCTTCCCCGCAAAAGCGGAGCACTGGGAATTTTCCGAGGATCAGTGCGCCTTCCGGCGAAGCCTTGAAGGTCTGGAAGTCCGGCTCACCGTCTTTGCCGCCTCCGGCGACTGCGGGGAGCTTCGCACCATACAATGTAAATCCGACCGGGACAGAGAAGTCTCCCTGGAATTTTCTTTCGTGCCGGTGCTGGCCGCTTATAATGATTATGTAAACCACACCGCTTTCTGGCGCTTAGGGATCTTCGCCCAAGCGGAGGGCCGCCGCCTGCTGCTGCGCCGGGTACGCCGGGGCGGCGCGGGGGAGCTTTGGCTCTGCCTGGCCTGCAGCGAAGAGGCCCGTTTTTCCGCCGACAAGAAGGGCGGTCTGGGCTGGCTCTCAGAGCCTCTGGTCAGGGTCCGGCTGGACCTTCACCTGCGCGCCGGAGAGACCGCCGCGCTGCGCTTTGCCCTCTGCGCCGGCTTCTCCCAAAAGGAGGCCGAGGAAGGGGCCGAGCGGATATTGGCCGCCTCCGAGCTGGACTGCGGCGGCATGCTGGGCGCTTCGGCCACGCTGCTGGGGCTCAGCGCCGGAGAGATCGGCGCGGCCATGGACATGCTGCCGGCGCTGACAAGTCCCCGGCTGCATGAGGCCGCACCCGCCCGGGAGCTGTGGCCCTTCGGCATCTCCGGCGACCTGCCCATTCTCTGCTGCGACAGCGGCGCGAAAGAGGCGGAGAGCCTGCTGCTGCGCTTCTGTCTGCTGAAAAGCTGCGGGCTCAACGCGGACCTGGTCTATCTCAGCGACGAGCAGGGCGAGTACCAGCGGCCCTTCTTCCGCCGGGTCAGCCAGATCCTCTCCCGCTTCTCTCTCGAGGCCCTGATCGACAGCCCCGGCGGGGTGCATTTCGCCCCGCTGAGCGCAAAGGCGCTGATCGAGAGCCGGGCCGCCTGGGCGGTAGGGCGGGAGCGGAGCGCCCTGCCTGAGCCGCCCGCACCCGTTTTCGGCGCTCCCCGGTCTCCCGGCAGCATCCCGGAATACCGGCACGCGGGCCGGGCATTTGAGTTTTATGTAAACCAAAATCTCCCCTTCCGCTCCTGGCAGCTCATTCTGACCAACGGCCGCTACGGCTATATCGCCTCCGACTGCGGCAGCGGCTGCATGTGGCTGGAAAACGCCCGGGAGATGCGGATCAATCCGCCTCCACTTCTGCCCGAGGACGTCTCCGGCAGCGAGAGCCTGTGGCTGGAGACGGAGAAAGGGCCTGTCAGCCTCTTTGCCGCCAACGACGGCTACCCCTGCCGCGTCAGCTTTTCCCCCGGCCTTGCGGTGTGGGAAAAGGAGATCGGCGGCGCGCTCATCAAGACCAGCGCCTTCATCCCCGGCGGCAT
>JBJEYH010000032.1:0-1703 GCA_051886675.1 Aristaeellaceae bacterium | reverse complement strand
AAAAGGAGATCGGCGGCGCGCTCATCAAGACCAGCGCCTTCATCCCCGGCGGCATTGACGCCCGGGTGTTCATGGTGGAGGGGGCTGACGACCTGGAGCTGGGCTGGTCCCTGTCCCTTGTACTGGGCGCGGCTGAAAGCAGCAGCGTGCGCTGCGGCGCGAAGGACGGCATTTTCCGGGCAGAGAATCCGGAGTCCTATCTGCCCAGCGTGGAGTTTCGGGCCGGGAGCTCCTCTCCCGCCCTGATTAAATGCGATTTTTCCCCCGCTGCCATGCTGCTGCGCTGCACCTGCCGGCACATCACCGTGCTGGCCTGCGGCTGCTGCAGTGAGGCGGAGATCAGGGAGCTTTGCCGCCCCAGTCTGGCCCTAGCCGCCCTGTCCTCCGCCGCCTCCCGCTGGGCCGCTCTGCTGGACCGGCTGGAGATCCGCACGGTCAACCGGGCGCTGGACGCCTATATGAACGGCTGGGCCGCCTATCAGACCATCGCCTGCCGGATTCAGGGCCGGTGCAGCCTGTACCAGAGCGGCGGGGCCATCGGCTTTCGGGATCAGCTTCAGGACAGCGTGAACATGCTGCTCATCGACCCCCACTACGCCCGAGAGCAAATTCTGGACTGCTGCCGCCACCAGTATGTGGAGGGGGACGTGATGCACTGGTGGCACCCCCACCCGGAGGGCGACAAGGGTGTGCGCACCCGCTGCTCCGACGACCTGCTGTGGCTGACCTGGGCGCTGTGCAGTTATGTGGAGGCCACCGGGGATGAGGCCATCTGTGCCCTGGAAGAAAGTTATGTAAACTCGTCTCCCCTCACCGCCGTGGAGCGGGACCGCTACGAGCGGCCGGAGCTTTCCGACATGCGCGCCTCGGTGCTGGACCACGCCAAGGCCGCGCTGGAGCGCTGCGCCGCCCGGGGCTTTGGGCCTAACGGCCTGCCCTGGTTCGGCAGCGGCGACTGGAACGACGGTCTGGACGCGGTGGAGGGCGAGAGCGTGTGGCTGGGCTGGTTCTTCTCCTGCTGCGCGGACATGTTTGCCGGGCTTCTTAACCGCCTGGGCCGGCCCGGGGCGGAACGCTATGAAAAGCTCTCCCGCCAGCTTGCCGGTGCCGCGGAAAACAGCTTCAACGGCCGCTGGTATATGCGGGGACGTCTGGAAAGCGGGGAGGCCCTGGGCGGCGATGGGCGCATCGACTCCATCGCCCAGAGCTGGGCCGCCCTGTGCCCCCACAGCGACAAGGCCCACGCAGACGCCGCGTTGGAAAACGCGTTATGTAAACTTGTTGACCGGGAGCACCGGCTGGTAAAGCTCTTTGACCCGCCCTATTCCCCGGATGAGCCCTACCTGGGCTATATCTCCAGCTACGGCGAGGGTTTCCGGGAAAACGGCGGCCAGTACACCCACGGGGCCGTCTGGCTGGCCATGGCCTGTTTCCGCCGGGGCCGCCCGGACGCGGGCTACGAGATATTGAACCTGCTGCTGCCGGAAAACCACCCGCTCCAACGCTACGGCGGCGAGCCCTTTGTACTGGCGGCGGACGTGTACGCCGCCCCCGGCCATGAGGGCGAGGCGGGCTGGACCTGGTACACCGGCTCCGCCGGCTGGTATTTCCGTGCGGTGACGGAGGAGCTGTTGGGCTTACGGCTCCAGGACGGAAAACTCTATGTCAGCCCCTCCCTGCCCGCCGCGCTGGAGGGCTACACC
>JBJEYH010000031.1:0-1797 GCA_051886675.1 Aristaeellaceae bacterium | reverse complement strand
ATGAGGGCGAGGAATTCGGGTACGTGCTCTCCGGCAGCGTGTACCTGGTCATGGGCGAAAAGAAAACCCGCGTGCGGGCCGGGTGCAGCTTCTGCATCCATCCCCGGGAGACCCATTTTCTGCGCAATGCCGGCAAGACCCGCGCCCGGGTGCTGTGGGTATCCAACCCGCCCACCTTCTGACGGACAACCCCATCACGCTTGAAGGGAGCCATGCCCCATGGTAGAAAAGGAACGGCTGATCGACCTGCGCAACATCTCCAAGGAGTTCGACGGCGTGCAGGTGCTCAAGGATATCAACCTCTACATCCGCAAGAAGGAGTTCGTCACCCTCCTGGGGCCCTCCGGCTGCGGCAAGACCACCACGCTGCG
Organism: Aristaeellaceae bacterium; assembly: GCA_051886675.1. Lineage (GTDB taxonomy): Bacteria > Bacillota > Clostridia > Christensenellales > Aristaeellaceae > UBA11524. Next base: position 1,426 of record JBJEYH010000031.1, on the reverse strand, counting down.
CATCATCGGCGGCTTCGAGACCCCCACCACCGGGCAGGTGCTCTTCGACGGGCAGGACATCGCCTACCTGCCCCCCTACAAGCGCAGGGTCAACACGGTGTTCCAGAAGTACGCCCTGTTCCCCCACCTGAACGTCCATGACAACATCGCCTTCGGGCTGAAGCTGCGCAAGCTGCCCAGGGCCGAGATCGACCGCAAGGTGGACGCCATGCTGGATCTGGTGAACCTGCAGGGCTACGGCAAGCGCCATGTGGACGCCCTCTCCGGCGGACAGCAGCAGCGCGTGGCCATCGCCCGGAGCCTGGTCAACGAGCCGGAGGTGCTGCTGCTGGACGAGCCCCTGGGCGCGCTGGACCTGAAGCTGCGCAAGGAGATGCAGCTGGAGCTGAAGAACATGCAGCAGCGGCTGGGCATCACCTTCCTCTACGTCACCCACGACCAGGAGGAAGCCCTGACCATGAGCGACACCATCGTGGTCATGCGGGAGGGCCGGATCCTGCAGATCGGCGACCCCAAGACCATCTACGACGAGCCGGCCAACGCCTTCGTGGCGGACTTCATCGGCGAGAGCAACATCCTGCGGGGCACCATGATCCACGACGAGCTGGTGGAGTTCGCCGGGTGCGCCTTCCCCTGCGTGGACTTCGGCTTTGGCGAGAACGCCAAGGTGGACGTGGTCATCCGCCCCGAGGACATCATGCTCGTGGGCGAGGATGTGGGCCAGCTGGTGGGCACCATCCGCAGCGTGCTGTTCAAGGGCGTGCATTACGAGATGATGATCGACACCGGCGACGTGACCTTCAAGGTGCATTCCACCACCATGCAGCCCCAGGGCAGCCGGGTGGGGCTGAGCATCGTGCCCTTCAACATTCACATCATGAAGCCCATGGAGGAGGCGGCACAGGCATGATCCAGGATATCTCGCTCCCCTGGTGGGCATGGGTGTGCATGGGCCTGGGCCTGATCGGCTTCATCGCGATGCTGGTGATCTCCGTCCGGCGCAACCATGGCATCAAGCGGTCGCTGTTCGCCGCCCCCTACGCGCTGTGGATGATCATCTTCACCGTGGTGCCGGTGCTGCTCATCGCCTACTACGCCTTCACCGATTCCACCGGCGCCTTTACCCTCAACAACTTCCGCAACTTCTGGGACAGCAACTACGAGTCCAACAAGGTCATCCTGGAGGCCATGGGCGAGGCCGGGCAGCAGTACATAAGCCGCGGCACCGTCAATGTGGATACCCTGGTATACTCCCTGTGGATGGCCTTCCAGTGCACGGCGATCTGCCTTTTGCTGGGGTATCCCGCCGCGCTGTTCATGGCCGACCGCAACATGAAGCTGGGCCCCACGCTGGTGGTTCTGTTCATCATTCCCATGTGGATGAACTTCCTGCTGCGCACCATCGCCTGGATGAGCCTGCTGGAGG
>JBJEYH010000030.1:0-33696 GCA_051886675.1 Aristaeellaceae bacterium | reverse complement strand
TGGAGATGTACGGCTACAACTGCACCCTCATGACCGATACCGAGGTCATCGCCTATATGCTGGACTACCTGGTGCGCAAGCAGGGCCTCACCTGGGAGGAGGCGGCCAACGTGATCGCCGCGCCCTTCTGGTCCACCATCGAGCATATGGGCGAGGAGGATCGGAAGCGCATGCTGCTTCTGCGGCAGCGGTTCTCCTCGATGCTGATCACCGGGCCGTTTTCGATTCTCGTGGGCTTCACCGGCGGCATGATGGCCCTCAACGACCGGCTGAAGCTGCGCTCCATGGTGGTGGCGGAGACGGAGGATATCGCCTACGTCGCCAGCGAGGAATGCGCCATCCGCCGCATTGCGCCGGAAGTGAAGCACGTCTGGGCCCCCCGGGGCGGCCAGCCGGTGATCTTCACCCGGGAAGGAGGTAAGGCCTGATGGCTGTTGATTTTTTCTACCCTGCCTATGAGATCGTCCGCAACCAGGATCGCTGCATCACCTGCCGGGTGTGCGAGCGCCAGTGCGCCAACAAGGTCCACCAGTACGACGAGGAGCTGGGCCTGATGATTTCCGACGAGAGCGCCTGCGTCAACTGCCAGCGCTGCGTCACCCTTTGCCCCACCCGCGCCCTGAAGATCGTCAAGACCGACAACACCTTCAAGGACAACGTGAACTGGACCGCCCAGTCCATGACGGAAATCTACCGCCAGGCCCAGTCGGGCGGCGTGCTGCTTTCCGCCATGGGCAATCCCGCGCCCCTGCCCGTCTACTGGGACAAGCTGCTCATCAACGCCTCCCAGGTGACCAACCCCTCCATCGACCCCCTGCGAGAGCCCATGGAGACCCGCGTGTACCTGGGCGCCCGGCCCGAGGGCATCCGCCGGGACGAGAACGGCAGGCTCATCGACGATACGCCTCCCCAGCTGAAGCTGGAGGTGCCCATCATGTTCTCGGCCATGTCCTACGGCTCCATCAGCTACAACGCCCATGAGTCCCTGGCAAGGGCGGCGGTGGCGCTGGGCACCTACTACAACACCGGCGAGGGCGGATTGCATCAGGACTTCTACCAGTATGGCGAGCACACCATCGTGCAGGTGGCCTCGGGACGCTTCGGCGTGAACCGCGACTACCTCAACGCCGGCGCGGCCATCGAGATCAAGATGGGTCAGGGCGCCAAGCCCGGCATCGGCGGCCATCTGCCCGGCAAGAAGATCGTGGCCGATATCGCCCGCACCCGCATGATCCCCGAGGGCAGCGACGCCATTTCCCCCGCGCCGCACCATGACATCTACTCCATCGAGGATCTGCGCCAGCTGGTCTATTCCCTCAAGGAGGCCAGCCGCTACACCAAGCCCGTCATCGTGAAGATCGCCGCGGTGCACAACGTGGCGGCCATCGCCAGCGGCATCGCCCGCTCCGGCGCGGACATCATCGCCATCGACGGCTTCCGGGGCGGCACGGGCGCGGCCCCCACCCGCATCCGGGACAACGTGGGCATTCCCATCGAGCTGGCCCTGGCGGCGGTGGATACCCGCCTGCGCCAGGAGGGCATCCGCGACCGGGTGTCCCTGGTGGTGGGCGGCTCCATCCGCTCCAGCGCGGACGTGGTCAAGGCCATCGCCCTGGGCGCGGACGCGGTGTACATCGCAACCTCCGCGCTGATGGCCCTGGGCTGCCATCTGTGCCGCTCCTGCCAGACCGGCCGGTGCAACTGGGGCATCGCCACGCAGATTCCCGAGCTGACCCAGCGCCTGAACCCCGACATCGGCTGCCAGCGGCTGATCAACCTGGTCAACGCCTGGACCCATGAGATCAAGGAAATGATGGGCGGCATGGGCATCAACTCCATCGAGGCCCTGCGCGGCAACCGGCTGATGCTGCGCGGCGTGGGCCTGACGGAGAAGGAGCTGCAGATTCTGGGCGTGAAGCACGCGGGAGAGTGATGGTACATGAAGAAGATTTACGTCAATGAGAAATGGTGCCTGGGGTGCCATCTGTGCGAATACTACTGCGCCTTCGCCAACTCCGGCAAGAGCGATATGGTCAAGGCCCTCAAGAACATCCGCATTCATCCCCGCATCCACATCGAGGAGGGCAACGGCGTGCATTTCGCGGTGAACTGCCGCCACTGTGCCAATCCCCTGTGCGTCAAGGGGTGCATCAGCGGCGCGCTGAGCCGCAAGGACGGCATGATCGTCATCGACCAGGAGAAGTGCGTGGGCTGCTACACCTGCATCCTGTCCTGCCCCTACGGCGCGATCATGCCCGACGAGACCGGCCGCGTCATGCAGAAGTGCGAGCTGTGCACCAAGAACGCCTCCGGTCAGCCTGCCTGCGTGCAGAACTGTCCCAACCAGGCCATTGTCTACGAGGAGAGGTGACAGATGATGAAGTATGTTATCGCAGGCAACGGCCCTGCCGCCGTCAGCGCGGTGGAGGCCATCCGCCGCTGGGACGGGGAGGGCGAAATCACCCTGTTCTCCAGGGAGAATGAGTTCACCTACTCCCGCCCGCTGATCTCCTACCTCCTGTGGGGCAAGACCGACGAACAGCGCATGCGCTACAAGCCCGACAGCTTCTATGAGGACAACCGGGTGGACTTCCGCCGGGGCGTGGAGGTCGTTTCCATCGACAAGGACGCCAAAACCGTCACCGGCTCCGACGGCAGCGTCGTGCCCTACGACAGCCTGCTGCTGGCCACCGGCGCCCGGCCCTTCGTGCCGCCCATCGAGGGCATCGACACGGTGAAGTATCACACCTTCATGACCCTGCAGGACGCCCGGGAGCTTCGCGCCGACCTGACCCCCAACAGCCGGGTGCTGATTGTGGGCGCGGGCCTGATCGGCCTGAAGTGCCTGGAGGGCATCCGCGATCTGTGCGCCAGCGTGACGGTGGCGGATCTGGCGGATCAGATTCTGCCCTCCATTCTGGACAAGGAATCCGCCGCCATGGTGCAGAAGCATATTGAGAAGAAGGACGTGACCTTCCTGCTGGGCGACAGCGCGGTGAAGTTTACCCCCGGCGAGGCCACCATGAAGAGCGGCCGGAAGGTGCCCTTCGACGTGCTGGTGATGGCGGTGGGCGTGCGGCCGGCCACGGAGCTGGCCTGCGCGCTGGGCCTTGATGCGGCCCGGGGCATTCCCACGGACAGCCGGGGCGAAACGGCCATTCCCGGCATTTTCGCGGCGGGTGACTGCGCCAAATCCCAGGATATCACCACCGGTCAGGAGCGCGTGCTGGCGCTGCTGCCCAACGCCACCCAGCAGGGCGAGATCTGCGGCACGGCCATGGCGGGCTACAGCTGCCCGGGCTTCAACGCCATTCCCATGAACGCCATGGGCATGTTCGGCCTGCACATGATCACCGCCGGCGCCATGGTGGGTGAGGATCACATCATCCGCACCGAGGGCGGCTACAAGCGGCTGTGCACCAGGGACAACCGGCTGATGGGCTACATCATGGTGGGGAACGTGGAGCGCGCGGGCATCTACACCGCGCTGATCCGGGAGAAAACGCCCCTGGACTCCATCGACTTCGCCCTCATGCTGGAAAAGCCCCAGCTGATGGCCTTCTCCAAGCGTGACCGCCAGACCCTGATGGGAGGGAGCCGACTGTGAAGATTGTTGCGGGTACGAAGCATTTCCAGGTGCTGAACGAGGAAATCAACGCCTGCGCCGAGCGGGAGATCGAGCTGGAGGACGTGATGGGCCAGCGCTACATCTGCTCGGGCCTTGCCGGGAAGAAGGTGCGCATCAGCGGCATTCCGGGCAACGCGCTGTGCTGCTACATGGACGGGTGCGAGGTGGAGGTCATGGGCAACGCCCAGGACGCCACCGGCGACACCATGAACGACGGCACCCTGATCATCCACGGCAGCTGCGGCGACGCCACCGGCTACGCCATGCGCGGCGGCACCATCCTGGTGGAGGAGAACGTGGGCTACCGGGCGGGCATCCACATGAAGGCCTACCAGCAGCAGATTCCCGTGCTGGTGGTGGGCGGCGAGGCCGGCAGCTTCCTGGGGGAATACCAGGCGGGCGGCTACATTGTGGTGCTGGGCCTGAACACGAAGGATCGCGCACCGGTGGGACGCTTCTGCGCGGCGGGCATGCACGGCGGGAAGATCTTCCTGCGCACGGAGGCTGACATGCCCTTCGACCTGCCCAGCCAGGTGATCGCCCGGGAGGCGGAGGAGGCCGACATGGCGGAGATCGCCCCCTATGTGCGCAGGTTTGCCCAGGCCTTCGGCAAGGATGCGGACAGCCTCCTGGCAGACCGCTACATGGTGCTGGTGCCCAACACCCACAATCCCTACAAGACCATGTACGCCACCAACTGACAGGAGGAGCGGAACCATGACAGAGCAGGAAGTCGTGGAATTTGTCGAGGAGAATGACGTCAAGTTCATTCGACTGGCCTTTGTGGACATTTTCGGCACGATGAAGAACATCTCCATCATGCCCACGGAGCTTGGCAGGGCCTTCGCGGGGGGCGTGTCCTTTGACGCCTCTGCGGTGAAAGGCTTCTGCGACATCAACAACAGCGAGCTGTTTCTTCAGCCGGATCCCAACACCCTGACGGTGCTGCCCTGGCGGCCCCAGACCGGCCGGGTGGCCCGGATGATGTGCGACTGCTACACCCCCGACGGGGAGCTGTTCGCCGGCCACAGCCGCGCCATTCTCCGCCGGCAGGTGGAAAAGGCCCGGAAGCTGGGCTACATCTTCCGCATGGGAACGGAGTACGAGTTCTACCTCTTCAACGCCGACGAGCAGGGCAACGTGACCCTCACCCCCCAGGATGAGGCCGGCTACATGGACGTGTCCCCCCTGGACAAGGGCGAGAACATCCGCCGGGAGATCTGCCTGTCGCTGGAGGCCATGCACATTCAGCCCGAGAGCAGCCATCACGAGCACGGCCCGGGCCAGAACGAGATCGACTTCCACTACGCCGGCGCGCTGACCGCGGCGGACAACGCCATGATCTTCAAGACCAGCGTGCGGGCCATCGCGTCGCAGTACGGGCTGTGCGCGTCCTTCATGCCCAAGCCTCTGGCGGAGGAGAGCGGCAACGGGCTGCACATCAACCTGTCCATCGAGAAGGGCGGCAAGCGCCTGTTCGAGATGGAGAACGGCAAGCTCTCCCCGGACGCCCAGCACGCCATGGCGGGGATTCTGGGGCGCATCCGGGAGATCAGCCTGTTCCTGAACCCGATTCCCTCCAGCTACCGCCGTCTGGGCTGCTGCGAGGCGCCCAAGGCCATCAACTGGAGCTACGGCAACCGCAGCCAGCTGATCCGCATTCCCGCCGCCAAGACCGACGGCGGACGGATGGAGCTGCGGTCGCCGGATCCGGCCTGCAATCCGTACCTGGCCTTCGCGCTGATTGTGGCGGCGGCCATGGAGGGCATCACCGAGGTGACGCCCCTGCAGGAGCCCCTGAAGGAAACCGGCATGCTGCCCGCCTCCCTGGAGGAGGCCATCGAGCTGGCGGAAAAGAGCGCCTTCGTGCGGGAGGTGCTGCCCCAGGACGTGCTGGACAAGTACCTCGCCGAAAAGAAGAAGACTGCCGCACGCTATGAAATGGATCCCCGGTCAGTATTCCAGCAGCATTTGCGCACCATATGACGGGAGGGGAGCTGCGATGCAGGATAGCATCCTCCTGGTGGGAAGTACCGAAAAGAGCCAGGCGCTGCTGCATGCGCTGGTGCCGCCGGGAAGATTCGGCGCAATCAGCGAGGTGCACAGCGGCGGCGAGGCCCGGCGGCTGACGCAGATGGCGGATCCGGCGCTGGTGGTCATCAGCGCACCCCTGAGCGACGAGAGCGGCCTGGACCTGGCGCTGGAAATGGCGCACACGCATTTTTCCGGCGTGCTGCTGCTGGTGAAGGCGGAGCTGGCGGAAACCGTGGCCGTGCGGGTGGAGGAATACGGCGTGCTGGTGCTGGGCAAGCCCGTGGCCAAGCCGCTGTTCGACCAGGCGCTGCGGTTTTCGCTGGCCATGCGCAACCGCATGCTGGCCCTGCGGGAAGAAAACGCCCGCCTGGAAAAGAAGCTGGCGGACACCAAGCTCATCGACCGGGCCAAGTGCATGCTCATCCAGTACATGGGCATGACGGAGGAGCAGGCCCACCGGCAGATCGAGAAGCAGGCCATGGACAACCGGCAGACCAAGACCGCCGTAGCCCGGGGGATCCTGGCCAGCTACGAGCTGTGAGCGCGTCTGCCGCCCCGGAAATCAAAGAAAACAGCCTTCCGCAGGAACAACGCCTTGCGGAAGGCTGTTTTGCATATCATGAAGGTCAGGCAGGCCGGCGGATGTGCCGGGCCGTTCGCGCGGGATGCGGAGGGCCGCGGCGAGGATTCGCGCCGGCTGCGCCATTGCCCTGTCAGGCTCCGGCAAACGGATGCAGCGATGCTTCGGACGAAAGCGCGTCCTTCCGTCGGGCGCGCTGATTGCGACGCGGCCCCGGGGTGCCGTCCGGAAGGAGGACTTACCGGCCCCAGCCCTTGCGGTTCTCCAGCAGATGCTTCATGCCGGAGAGATCCTCCAGCGCCCGGCCGCAGCCCATGACCACGCTGGTCTGGGGATCGTCCGCCACGCCGCAGGGAATCCGCAGGGCGGCATACACGGCCTCGGTCAGGCCCTTGAGGGCCGCCGCGCCGCCGGAGAAGACAATGCCGTCGTCGAAGATGTCCGAGGCCAGCTGGGGCGGCGTGCGCTCGATGACCGCCTGAATGGCCTCGATCAGCTCGCCGATGGCGTCCTTGAGGGCCTCGTAGACCTCGCCCGTGGTGACGGACTGGGTCTTGGGCAGGCCGGAAATCAGGTTGCGGCCGGTAACGTCCATGGAGATGTCGCTGACCTGGGGCACGGCGCAGCCGATGTTGATCTTGATTTCCTCCGCCGTGCGCTCGCCGATGAGCAGGTTGTGCTTCTTGCGCAGGTAGCGGATGATGGCGTCGTCGAAGTAATCGCCGCCGATGGGCACGCAGCTGGATACCACCACCTCGCCCATGGACAGCACCGCGATGTCCGTCACGCCCGCGCCCATGTCCACGATCATGCTGCCGTAGGCCTCCTCGAACTGAAGCCCCACGCCCAGCGCGGCGGCGATGGGCCTGTCCAGCAGCTGGGTGCGGCGCATGCCCGCGTCGAACATGATGCTGATGATGGAATGCTTTTCCACGTCGTTCACGCCGGAGGGGACGGAAACCACGGCCCGGGGACGGGCGAACAGGCGGCGGCCCACCACGTTGCTGACGAAGTAGCGCAGCATGGTGCTGGTCAGCTCAAAATCCGCCACCGTACCCTGGCGAAGGGGACGCACCGCCACCACGTTGCCCGGCGTCCGGCCGATCATGCGGTAGGCATCGCTCCCCACGGCCAGGATTTTCCGGGAATCCCGTTCAACGGCCACCACCGCAGGCTCCCGGAGCATAATGCCCTTGCCCTTCATGTAGATCAGCACATTGGACGTACCCAGATCGACGCCGATGTCGTTTACCTGTGCCATGACAATCCCCCGTCTTCATCAAGAATTTCCTGCTAACTTAATGATTATATCATTTCCGCGCCCCTTTGTAAACTGTTTCCTGCTTTTGTAACATCCGCCGCAGCGAACGGGCGTATGCAGGAAGGATATGGATCCCCGGGCGATGAGCGTTCCGCCGGGGGATTTCATGCTAAAGGGCATACACCGCGCATACACTGTGACAAAAACGCGGGAGGAACAGCATCATGAGTGAGGGTTTGTTTCCGGCGGAGGTTGTGAAGGACGTGCCCCGGGTGACGCTGACGGGCACCGACAGCGTGTATGTGGAGCAGCACAAGGGGCTGTCGGCGTATCAGCCGGAGGAGGTGGTGTTCCGCACGGGAAGCGGGACGCTGCGCATCGGCGGGCGGGAGCTGCGGCTGAAGCGCTACACCTCCTGCGACGCCATGATCACGGGCCAGGTGAGCAGCATCGCCATGGAGGGCGCGAATGGGGGCGGCGGCGCGTGAAGGCGGTACGGCGGCGGTTCACGGTGGAGGGGCTGAACCTGGAGCGGCTGATCCGCCAGGCGGGGGAGGCGGGCATACCTCTGACGGCCATGCGGCGCAGGGGCAGGAGGATCCGCGGCGTGGCTGCGGAGGATGATCTGCCCCGTTTGCAGCTGCTGGCGGAGAAGGGCGGCTGGCGGCTGACGGCTGGCGGGCGGGTGGGCGCGGGCCGGGCCATGGACATGCTGCGCCGGCGGGCGGTGCTGGCGGCGCTGTGCCTTGGGGCGGCAGCGGGCGTGATGGTGGCGTCGCAGCTGATGTGGCGGGTGGAGCTGGTGGACGCGGGGGTGTACGAGGCGGACATCCGGGCGTACCTGGAGGGGCAGGGGATCCGTCCGGTGCGCTGGAAATCCGGCGTGGATCCCTCCGCGCTGCGGGACGCGCTGGAGTGGCGGTATCCGCAGGTTGCCTGGGTGGAGGCCGGATGGCGGGGCACGACGCTGAAGATTCAGGTGGTGGAGGGCACGCCGGCGGGGGAGGCGGTATCCATCGACGGCGCCGGCGACGTGGTGGCCAGCCGGGATGGCATTGTGGACAGGGTCATGACCGTGGCCGGCACGCCGCAGGTGAAGCCCGGCGACCTGGTGCGGGCGGGGCAGGTGCTGATTGCCGGGGAGGAGCGCACCTCCGGCGGGGAAACGCGGGAGGTAGCGGCCCGCGGGATCGTCATGGCCCGGGTGTGGGACGCGGCGTCGGTGCGCATGAGCCTGATGGAACGGTCAACGGTCTACACGGGGCGCACATGGCAGACGCAGACCGTCGCGCTGCCCTGGTTCGACCTGTGGGCGAGCGAGCCGTCGTGCTTTGCGCAGGAGGACGCCACGGTGCGGACAATGCCCCTGGGCGGGCTGTTCCTGCCCTTCACTGTCCGCTGGACCACGAGCATGGAGGCCCATGTGACCCTGCAGACCCGGGATCTGGAGCAGCTGAAGGCGGAAGCGGCGGTGGCGGCCCTGCGCAAACTCCGGCAAAAAACGGGCGTTGCTGATGATTTTGTTGACAAATGGGTAGATTATAGTATGATAGAAGGTGAGATACTGGACGCTGTCGCCTATGGCGAGCGGATTGTGGATATCGCCCGATCCCTCCGGCGCGGCGAACCGTAGCTTCCCGGCATGGCTGCCCCGGTGACAGGCAGCGAGAAAGGAAGGAACCTCCTTTTGACACAGGTCAAGAAAATGCTCCTGTCGGTGGACTCCATGGACGCGTACATGTCCCTGTTCGGCTTCAATGACCAGAACGTGGCGCTGATCGAGCAGGAATGCGGCGTGACCATCGCCCTGCGCGGCGCGGAGCTGACCATCACGGGCGAGGCGGAGGACACGGAGCTGGCCGCCAGCGTCATCGAGAAGCTGGTGGACATGATTCATCACCATGATCTGGTGGACAGGACCCGCATTCGCTACGCCATTGCCCTGGCGCGGGAGGGCAAGGTGGATATGATCGACGAGATCCTGCGCAGCGTGGTGGCCATCACCCACCGGGGCAAGCAGATTCGCTGCAAGACCCTGGGTCAGCAGGAATACGTCCAGGCCATCCGCGATCACGACCTGACCTTCGCGGTGGGCCCCGCCGGTACGGGCAAGACCTACCTGGCCATGGCCCTGGCGGTGGTGGCGCTGAAGAACAAGGAGATCGAGCGCATTGTGCTGACGCGCCCGGCGGTGGAGGCGGGCGAGAAGCTGGGCTTCCTGCCCGGGGATCTGACGCAGAAGGTGGATCCCTACCTGCGGCCCCTCTACGACGCGCTCTATGATTTCATGGGCGTGGACAGCTATCAGAAGCTGCTGGAGCGGGGCGTGGTGGAGGTGGCGCCGCTGGCCTACATGCGGGGCCGCACGCTGTCGGATTCCTTTATCATCCTGGACGAGGCGCAGAACACCACCTCCGAACAGATGAAAATGTTCCTCACCCGCATCGGCTTCCGTTCGAAGGTGGTGGTCACCGGCGACATTACCCAGACCGACCTGCCCTATGGCAAGCGCTCGGGCCTGGCGGAGGCGCTGGAAATCCTCAAGGGCATCCCTGCCATCGGCATGGTGGAGCTGACGCACAGGGACGTGGTCCGGCATGAGCTGGTGCAGCAGATTGTCCAGGCCTACGACGCGTATTTCAGCAAGGAGAAGGAGAAGAACCAATGATGCGCCGCAAGTGGAATGACAAGGACAAGGGCAAGGGCCTGTTTCGCCGGATGATGCTGTGGTTCCACGGCATCGAGGCCAGGTGTGCGCTGGTGGTGTTCCTGGGCGGACTGGCGCTGTTCGGCATGTTCAGCCTGGCCAGCGCGCCCCAGCGCTACAGCCTGTCGGTGGGTTCCATCTCCCATCACACCATCACGGCCACCAAGGACGTGGTGGATGAGATCACCACGGCGGAGAGACGCACCGCGGCCGCCAACGCGGTGGAGCCCACCTATCACCTGAAGGAGGGCGCCTCCGAGGAGGTCATGTCCTCCCTGGAGAAGCTCTTCGACGAGCTGCGCACGGTGCAGCAGTACGGGCTGACCCTGCGGGGCGAGGGCGTGACCGCCGAGGAGTGGAGCAACCACACCTTCGAGGAGGGTGAGCTGGAGTATGCCCAGAGCCTGGTGAAAACCATCACCCTCAACCGCTACCAGACCATCACCCTCCTGCGCAGCGAGACGCAGGATTATGACGACATGGTCTCCAACGTGACCCTGGCGGTGAAGAACACCCTCAACACAACCATCCGCGAGGGCCAGGTGAACCAGTCCATCCAGACCATCCTGCAGATCGTGGGCTACAAGGTGGAAATCTCCCTGTACCAGAACATCGTGCCCACGGTGCTGCGCACCTGCGTGCAGCCCAACATGGTCATCGAGGAGGAAGCCACGGCCGAGGCCCGGCAGAAGGCCATGGACGCGGTGGAGCCGGTCACCTACCTGCAGGGGCAGAACATCGTCCGGGAGGGCGAGCGGGTCAGCGCCAACCAGATCGCCATGCTGACCTCCCTGGGCCTGCTGGAGAACGACGACTACGACTACACGATCTACCTGGGCGCCGCCATGCTGGTGGCGGCGGTCATGGCAACGCTGCTGCTGCTGCTGCGCCTGCTGTCCCCGGACTTTCTGCATGACGCCCGCCGTCTGGCGGTGATCATGCTGGTCATGGTGGTCAACGAGGGCGTGGCCGTGCTGATGATGAAGCTGGTCAACGTGTACCTGGCGCCGGTGGCCATGGGCTCCATGCTGCTCACGGGCCTGCTGGGCGCATCGGCGGGCATTGCGGGCACCTTCAGCATGTCCATCATGGTCAGCGGCCTGGCGGCGGCCAGCAATACGGCCTTCTCCACGGAGATGGTGCTGCTGCTTCTGTGCGGCATCATCGGCGGCATCGTGTCGGTGCTGTTCCTGCGGGGCAAGCCCCAGCGTTTCCGGATGGTGCTGTGCGGGCTGATCGTCGCGCTGGTGAACGTGGTGCTGATTGCCGCCACGGGCCTGATGACCTCCAACGACCTGCACACCGTGCTGCAGAACGCGGCCTGGTCCATTGGCGGCGGCGTGCTCAGCGCGCTGCTGGCGGCGGGCTTCCAGCCCGTGTTTGAGGCGGCGTTCAACCTGGCCACACCCAGCAAGCTCCTGGAGCTGGCCAACCCCAATCATCCGCTGCTGCGCCGTCTGCTGATCGAGGCCCCCGGCACCTATCATCATTCCATCATCGTGGCGAACCTGGCAGAGGCCGCCGCCGAGAAGATCGGCGCGAATCCCTTCCTGGCCCGCACCGGCGCCTATTTCCACGACGTGGGCAAGCTGAAGCGCCCCCTGTACTTCAAGGAAAACCAGATGGGCGACAACCCCCACGACCGCACCGATCCCTACGTGTCCGCGGCGATCCTGACCACCCACACCCGGGACGGCGTGCAGCTGGCCCAGAAGTACCACCTGCCCCCGGAGATTCAGCGGATCATCTCCGAGCATCACGGTGATACGCCGGTGATGTACTTCTACCACAAGGCCCTGCAGCAGTCCGACGGCAAGCCCGTCGATATTGCGGACTTCCGCTACGACGGCCCCCGCCCCTGCACCAAGGAGAGCGCGGTCATCATGCTGGCGGACACCATCGAGGCGGCGGTGCGCTCCATGCCCGACCCCACGCCCCAGGCCATCGAGCGCTTCATTGAGAAGCTGGTGCGGGGCAAGCTGGAGGACGGCCAGCTGAGCAACTCGCCCCTGACGCTCCGGGACATCGACGGCATCTGCGAAGCCTTCGCCACGGTACTCAACGGTGTGTTCCACGAGCGCATCGAATATCCCAACGTGAAGATTCCCGCCCGGGAGGAGCGGCCCGTGCCTGTGCCGGAGCCCCCCGCCCCCGCGTCCCAGGAGGAGCCGAAGCCCGCTGCCCCTGCGCCCGCGGAGCAGCAGCCCGCCGCGGAGGAGCCGGCGGCTCCCGCCCAGGAAGCGGCCCCGGCAAAGGAGGATGAGCAGGCATGACCATCCTCTGGCAGCTGGACGAGCAGCCCCCGGAAAGCTGGCTGCAGCTGATGCAGCGGGCGGCGGACGAGGCGGTCAGGGCCGAGGGCGTGGAGCGTCCCTGCGCGGTGGCCATCCGCCTGTGCGGGGACGAGGATATCCATCAGATCAACCGGGAATACCGGGGCGTTGACCGGGCCACGGACGTGCTGTCCTTCCCCACGGTGAACTACCCCGAGGGCGTCACGGCGGGGCAGGCGGACAGGCTGCTGCGCCGGGAGTGGGACGACGAGCTGGACGCGGTGATGCTGGGCGACCTGATCATCTCCGTGCCTCACGTCATCGCCCAGGCGAAGGAATACGGCCATTCGGTGGAGCGGGAGGCAGCGTATCTGACGGTGCACGGCCTGTGCCATCTGATGGGCTACGACCACATGGAGGACGACGAAAAGCGGAGGATGCGCGCAATGGAGGAAAGGATTCTCTCCGGCATCGCCATGGAGCGCGATGCGCAGCCTGTTTCCGATGAGGCGCTGCTGGATATGGCCCGCCAGGCCATGCGGTACAGCTATTCGCCCTATTCCGGCTATCCGGTGGGGGCGGCGCTGCTGGCTGCCGACGGCCGGGTGTTCACGGGCTGCAACATTGAGAACGCGTCCTTCGGCCTGACCAACTGCGCCGAGCGCACGGCGATGTTCAAGGCCGTCAGCGAGGGCGCGCGGGGGTTCACCGCCATCGCCATCGCGTCGGAGAAGTCCGCCCCCTGGCCCTGCGGTGCGTGCCGGCAGGTGCTGGAGGAGTTCGCGCCGGACATTCGCGTTCTGGTGACCTGGGGCAACGGGCAGAGGGACGAAGCCACCCTGCCGCAGCTGCTGCCCCACGGCTTCGGCCCCAAGGACGTGCGGGGCGAAGCATGATTTTTGCAGGAGATAGGAATATGCAGACGGAGAAGAAGTTTCATTCCGGGTTTGTGACCATCGTGGGCAGGCCCAATGTCGGTAAATCCACGCTGATGAACGCCCTGGTGGGGGAAAAGGTGGCCATTGTGTCCAACCGGCCCCAGACCACCCGCAACCGGATCATGGGCGTCATGACCCGCCCGGACTGTCAGATCGTTTTTCTGGATACGCCGGGCATCCACAATCCCCGCACCCGGCTGGGCGAGTACATGATGCAGTCTGTCCGGGACGCCATGGACGGCATGGACGGGCTGCTGGCGCTGGTGGACGCCACGCAGGTAGGGGAGCAGGACCGGAAGATCGTGCAGGAGATGAGCAGCCGCAAGGTGCCGAAGATCCTCGCGCTGAACAAGATCGACCTGCTGCCCAAGGAGAAGCTGCTGGCGCTGATGGAATCCTTCGCGCAGTGCGGGTATGACGAGATCATCCCCATCAGCGCGAAGACCGGCGACGGCGTGGAGGAGCTGGCCCAGGCCCTGATGGCGAAGCTACCCGAGGGCCCCCGGTATTTCCCGGACGACATGATGACCGATCAGCCCGAGCGGCAGATCTGCGCGGAGATGATCCGCGAGAAGGCGCTGCTTCACCTGCGGGACGAGGTGCCCCACGGCATCGGCGTGGAAATGATGGCCATGAACAAGGAAAGCGACGACTTCATGGAGATCCATGCCACGATCTACTGCGAGCGGGAAGCCCACAAGGGCATCATCATCGGCAAGCACGGGGCCATGCTGCAGCTCATCGGCAGCGAGGCCCGCAAGGATATTGAGCAGCTGCTGGGCCTGCACGTGAACCTGAAGCTGTGGGTGAAGGTACGCCCCGACTGGCGCAACCGCATGGATGATCTGCGCACCCTGGGCTACGACAGCAAGTGAGCGGCGGAAGCCCTGCTTACCCGGCATAATGACAAGCCCCTGCCTTCCGTACGGCGACGGAGGGCGGGGGCTTTGCGCGTCAGAGGGCGTCCAGTGGCGGGCTGTGCGGAGGAAGGGCGGCAGATCGTACGGCGCATGCTGCGACTGCCCGGAGGGCGTGTCCCGACTGGCGCAACCGCATGGATGATCTGCGCCATCGGGCTGCTGATGCGCCGAAAGGCTCTATTGCCATGGCATTCGTCATGCCCCTGCCTTCCGTTTGACGATGGAGCAGGTTTTTGTGCCTCAGGAAGCGACGGGCATGCAGTTCAGGCAAATCGCCGGGACGCTGCGCCGTGCGCAGTGCGTGTCCGTCAGGGAAACCGCTGCGCCATAACCGGATTCCGGCGGGCATCGCAGCCGGGAATGCGGCATCCGGCGTGCTACGACAGCCATGGAAAAAGCCCCTGCAACCGTTGCGCAACGGCGGCAGGGGCTTTGATATGCAGAAGCTTACAGCTGCGACAGGGAGAGCGGGTACTCCTGCAGCAGGGGCGTGAGCGCAGCGAGGGTGCGGGGATTGCGATCCAGCCCGGGCATGAACCACAGCAGAATGGCCCAGTCGATGGCGGCGGGCAGGTTTCCGCCCAGCAGCACGGTGCACACGGCGATGAACTGATGCAGCTCGCGGCTGGCGCTGCCGGAAAGCGGCGGCAGCTGTGCGGCCAGAGGGGCAAGCGCCTGATCGATCTGCTCGGCGGTCACGTCGGCCTGCGCTGCCAGAGCGCGAAGGCATGCGGCGCTGACGGGCGCGTCCGTGACGGCGGGAATTTCCGCGACGGTCTGCGCGGCCCGGATGGGGAACACCGGCCAGGGATCCGTGTCATAGGCGGCATTCCGCGTCATGTGGGCGGCGGAACGGGCGACCATCACCTTGGTGACGGAGGGCAGCGGAGCATAGTTGGGCAGAGCCGTCAGCAGCAGGGCAGGGGTGCCGTCAGGCTGGGAGACACAGGGCAGGGGACGCTGCTCGGCGGAAATCTGCTGGGCATAGCCATCGAGCCAGCCCAGGGATGCCGCCACATTCCGCATGATGGTGGCTGCCACCGCCGGTGCGGCGCAGACCAGCCCGAAGCGCGACGATACGGCCAGCAGCGCCAGCAGGGCCGCAGCCTCGCTGCGCTCCACGGGCGCGCCGGATTGCTGCATGGCGGCGCAGACGCGATCCAGCAGGGCGTCGCCGGGCACGGATACGCCGGCAACGCTGCTCATCCGCAGGGGAATGCCGGCCACGGGCGCGTTCAGCTGCGCGTCCGCCATGGCCTTCGCTACGGCTGCGGGAAGCTCCGCCTGCTGCAGCTCGTCCACACGGGCCTGCAGAGCGTCCCGCTGGGCGGTGAGGGCGTTGAGCTGCGCCTTCAGGGCGGTCAGCGCTTCCTCGGCGGCGGCTTTCTGTCCATCCAGCTGACGGCACGCGGCAAGGGACTTTTCCTGCATGGCGCCCACGGTGTTCCTGCGGAAGGTCTCCACATCGGCCTTCGCCTGATCCAGCTGAATCAGCGCGGCCAGCCGTTCCGCCTCCAGATCCTGCAGACGGTTGAGCATCACCCGCTGAAGAGGCGTATCGCCGCCGGTGGGGGACAGCTTCGGCTCCAGCTTGGCCCGCATGCCGTCCAGGGACAGGATGAAATCCGTCAGCTGCGTCTGCGCCTCGGGAACCTCCCAGGCAGCGCGCAGACTCTGGCAGGCCGTCTCCACGGGATTGACCACATGCCGCATGGCCGTGCCCGCGGGCAGGGAATCCGCCGGCGGCTCGTAGCGGGCGACACGCCACTGGCTGGACACAACCTCCTGCAGCTTGTTCTTGGGCGGAGGCACCGAGGTCTTCAGCGGCGCGCGGTACAGGGGCGTCCCCGACAGGGGCGCGTTGGGCGCGGGCGCGGGACGGGTCTGGGGCGCTTCCGGCGTGTGAAGCAGATTGGCGCCCTTGGAAAGGGGCTGATCCAGCCCATGCAGGGTCTCGTCGAAGGTCTTGCCCTGATCCAGAATGCTCAGCTTTTCGCCCAGGGGCAACGGCGCGTCCTCAGCGGCGGGAGCGGGCTTCGGGGCCGGCGCAGCCGCGGGTGCGGCGGGCTTGGGCGCGGCGGCGGGCGCAGCGGGCTTGGGAGCCTGGGCGGCGGCCCGGGGCGCGGGAACAGGCGCGGCGGTGGGCTCCGGGGAGGGCATGCACAGCATCAGCCGCTGGACGCCGTCGGGGGAATCCAGCGGAACCAGGGTTCCGGCAGCCTCGCCGGCAGGCTGGGGCGGCGCGGGATGCTTCTTCTGCACCGGGCCCAGGAGCGTATCCTCCACACGGATGTAGAACAGGGGCGTGACGGCCTTTTCCGCCAGAGCGGCAGCATCCTCCGCCGTGCCGGAAAGCACCTCGAAGAACGTATGCTCCGGCAGGGGCTTGACCGTGTCGGAATAAAGAATATACTGGTTGATTTCGCCCCGGTCGGGACGGTAATTCTTGTTGGTGCGGATTTTCCCCGCGTCCGTGGGAACGCCCCGCAGATCCACCGCGCAATAATGCCCCAGGGCGCGCATGCGATCCTTGAAGGTGTGCTGCTCCGCGCGGTCGGGCACAATGCGCAGACATCCCTCGTCAGGCCAGAGCCTGACCGCTTCCTCCCGGATATCGCCCTGGCAGGTGATCAGCGGCCGGACGCGGAAATAAGCCCGCTGGACATTGTCCTCCTCAAGATAAGCAAACACCAGATCCTGATCAAGATTCATGCTATGCCTCCATACTGCAATAGAAATAGGCTTGATTGAAGGGCGAATTCACGGAAATAAAGCATGCGTCATGCTGCCACCGCGTGACGTCATGCTGCGGCCATTTTTGTATGTAAGAATTGTATCAAATACTGACCGTAACGTCAAGCAGCAAAAGGCAAAACATACAACTTTTGTGCATAGGAACCCCGCTGCCAGGAAAGAATCCATGCCATCAAGCAATTGACGGAGGCATTATGTCAGCGGGCATGGTGATTCTGACGGTGGTGGCCGTCCTGATTTACTTCGGCGTGGTGCAGCGGGTGCTGGACCGGATGTATCTGACGGACCGCTGCGCGCTGGCGCTGGTGGCCCTGATGTTCGTGGGGACGCTGCTGCCGAACATCACCCTGGGGAGGGTGTCCGTATCCCTGGGCGGCGCGGTGATTCCCGTGGGGGTCTGCGTGTTCCTGCTGGTGAAGGCCGGCACGGCATGGGAGGTCTGGCGGACGATCATCGGCGCGGTGCTGACGGCGGCGGCGGTCTACGGGCTGTCGGTGTTTCTGCCAGCGGAGGCGGAACAGCTGCCCATGGATCCCAACCTGCTCTACGGGCTGGCGGCGGGCGTCATCGCCTGGCTGCTGGGGCGCAGCAGACGGGGCGCGTTTGTGTGCGGTGTGCTGGGCGTGCTGATGGCGGATATCGCCACGGCCCTGGTGAACTGGAGCCGGGGCATCGACCAGCGGCTGGTGCTGGGGGGCGCGGGCATTGCGGACGCGGTGGTGATCGCCGGGGTTCTGGCGGTGCTGCTGGCGGAGCTGGTGGGGGAGATCGTCGAGCGCGTCGCCCGCAGGCGGACGGCCGCAAAGGAGGGAAACCGCTCATGAAAAGGCTGCTTGCATTGGCTGCGGCGCTGCTGCTGCTTCCGCTTCCGGCGGCGGCCGAGGAAGCCGTCTGGACGCTGGTCACCGAGGCGGGGGAGACAATCACCGCCATCTGCTACGAGCCGGAAGCGGGGGATCAGTACATCTCGGGGGACAACCGGCTCTACGAGGTGGTGCGGGTGGAAGGCGACCGGGCCATTCTGGCGGACAGGGGCGAGGCGGAGCTGCCCGACGTCAGCTGGCTGGACGCGCCGGACGCGGCCCAGGCGGTCAGCGCGGGCAGGGGACGGCTCATCGCCCTGTACTGCACCCACAGCGACGAAAGCTACGAGCCCTCCGACGGCACCTACAGCAACGATCAGCGGGGCAGCATCTACGAGGTGGCCCACGCCCTGGCCGACGCCCTGACGGACGACGGCGTGCAGACAGAGGTGTCGGACGCGCTGCATCATCCCCATGACGCGGGGGCGTACCGCCGCTCCCGGCAGACGGCGGTGGAGCTGCTGAAAAGCACGCCCGACGCGCTGCTGGACATCCACCGGGACGGCATCCCCGACCCGGACGAGTACGCCGTGACCCTGGGCGGCAAGAATGCCTCCAAGGTGAGGCTGCTGGTGGGCCGGGGCAACCAGAACATGGAGGCCAACAAGGACTTCGCGCTGACCGTCAAGGCTGTGGCGGACAAGGTCTACCCCGGGCTGATCAAGGACATCTACATGGGCAAGGGGGCCTTCAACCAGGATCTTCTGCCCCGGGCGCTGCTGCTGGAGTGCGGCACCTACACCCTGAGCAAGGAGCGGGTGCTGGTCAGCATGCCCATGATGGCGGATGTGCTGACCCGCGCGATGTACGGCGGCGTAACGGGCTCGGCGGGGGCGTCGGACGTGCGGGGGACCACCGGCGCGAAGTCCGGCGGCGAAACCCAGGGTGAGCCGGACGTGGAGCCCGTCAGCGAGGATTCCGACGGCGCGGTGAAGGGCATCGTCTGGGTGGCGGTGATCGTGGTGGTCGGGCTGATCATCTACGGGGTGGCGTCCACAGGCAGCTTCAGGGGCGGCGTGAGGAAGGCCGGACGCAACCTGAACGAGATGACCGGCGGCCTCGTCGGGAAGAAGCCCGAGGACGAGGACAAGCCGGACCCATGAAAAAGGCCGGGCAGACGATAGCGTCTGTCCGGCTGAATGCGTTTCTTGGGGATTATTTCACCGGCTGGGTGGCCAGCTTTTTCTTTTTCATCTCCGTGCGCCACACCAGCAGCACCATCATCAGGATGGTGCCCACATAGGGGAAGATGGCCGTCAGCGCGGAGGAGATGCCCAGGGACTGAAGCCGCATGCCCAGCGCGTCGATGAAGCCGAAGAGCAGCGCGGCCAGGAACACCTTGGGCGGGTTGGATCGGCCGAAGATCACGCAGGCCACGGCGATGAAGCCGCGGGAGCTGGACATGTTCTCGCTGAAGGTGGACAGGTAGCCCAGGGACAGGTGCGCGCCGGAAAGGCACGCCAGCATGCCGCACAGGAGGGAAGCGATGTACTTCATGCGCTCGGGGCTCTTGCCGGCGGAGCGGAGGGATTGCGGATGCTCGCCCGCGCTGCGCAGCCAGAAGCCCATGGGGGTGCGGTAGATCAGCACCCAGCACAGAAGCACCAGCACCCAGGACACGTACACCAGGAGTGTGTTGTTGTTCAGCAGCTGGCCCAGGACGGGGATCCTGTCCAGCCAGGCGGCGCTGAGCCGGGGAAGGGTGGACAGGCCGCCCTCGGGGGCGTGGAAGGTACCGCTCTGGCCGGTCAGCTCACGGAGGAGGAAGGTGGTCAGGCCGCCGGCGAAGATGTTCAGCGCCACGCCGATGATGAACTCATCGCTCTTGAACTTGATGACGAACACGCCGTAGAGCAGGCCCAGGATCAGCCCGGCGGTCAGGGCGAAGGCCAGGCCCATGACCCAGCTGCCGCAGACCCAGCTGCCCATCACCGCCGCGAAGGCGCCGATGAGCATCATGCCGTCGCAGCCGATGTTCATCATGCCCACGTGGTCGGTCAGCAGGCAGCCCAGGGCGCAGATGACCACGGGCGTGGCCGTGCGCAGGGTATTCTGCAGCAGGCCCAGGCTCAGGATGGATGCAAGCTGGTTCATGCCGACTCTCCTTTCCGCAGCGTCATGGCCGCCCTGCGCTGGGCGCGGCGGGCCTGGATGGCGGACACGATGCCTTCCTCCGCCGCCATGAAGAAGATGATGATCGACTGGATGATGATCACCAGGCTGCTGGGGATGTTGGCCACCAGCTCCATGTTGGCGCCGCCGATCTTCATCGCGCCGAAAAACACGCTCATCAGGATGATGCCCGCGGGGTTGTAGCGGGCGATCATGGCCACCAGCATGCCGTCGTAGTAGAACTCGTTGGAGACGGACTCAATGAAGCGGGTATGCAGCCCGAACACCTCGAACATGCCCACCAGGCCGCAGATCGCGCCGGAGACCACCATGCTGCAAATGGCCAGCCGGTCGGACTTGATGCCGCAGTAGCGGGCGAAGCGTTCGTTCTGGCCGGTGAGCTTCATCTGGAAGCCGGCGGTGGATTTCTTCATCACGTACCACACCAGGAAGGCGATGATGACGGTCAGGAAGATGCTCTCCGTCAGGCTGGAGCGGGGGATCAGCCGGTCGAACATGTAGGCGGGATCCACCGCGTCGGTGCCGGAGGACACGCCCCGCTCGGCGGTTTTCAGCGGCCCGTTGGCCAGGAAGGAGCAGAAGTAGATGGCCGCGGAGTTCATCAGGATGGTGGTGATGACCTCGTTGACCTTCATCTTGACCTTGAGCACCGCGGGGATCCACGCGTACGCGCCGCCCGCGAGCATGGCGGCCAGCAGGCACAGCGGCACGCCGATCCACGGGGACAGCCCGGACAGCTTCGCGCCCACAATGGCCGACGCCATGGCGCCCAGGTACAGCTGGCCCTCGCCGCCCACGTTGAAGATGCCCGCCTGGGCAGCCACGGCGGTGGCCAGGCCCGTCAGGCACAGGGTGGCCGACTTGGCCAGGGTGTTGCCGATAAAGCGCCTGCTGCCGAAGGCGCCCTGGAACATCAGCCGGTAGCCCTCGATGGGATTGTGCCCTGTGGCGAGCATGATCACTGCGCCAAGGCCCAGCGCCAGCGCCACGCTGACGACCAGCGCCAGCAGATAATTCAGCCTGTTTCTGCGCTTCATGCTTCCGCCTCCCTGGTGCCGCCGGTCATGTAGTAGCTGATTTCGGTCTTGGGGATCTGCGAGGGGACGAACTCGCCGGTGATGCGCCCCTCATAGATGGTCATGAGCCTGTCGGAGAGGCGGTACAGTTCGTCCAGATCCGCGCTGACCAGCAGGATGGCGCAGCCGGCGTTGCGCTTGTCCATGATGAACTGGTGGATGGCCTCCATCGCGCCGATGTCCACGCCGCGGGTGGGCTGGGAGATGATCAGCACCGGCGTGTCAAAGGAGAACTCCCGGGCCACGACCACCTTCTGCATGTTGCCGCCGGAGAGGCTCCCCACCGGCACGTCCACACCGGCGCCGCGGATGTCGAAGCGCTCGAACAGCCCCTGGGCGTACTGGCGGATGGCCCGCTTCTTCATGTGCGTGCGCAGGAGGGAGAAGCGCTTCTCCTTTTCCCGGCCAACGATCAGGTTGTCGGTGACGTCGGCCGGGGCGGATACGCCGGTCTTCAGCCGATCCTCCGGCACGTGGGCCAGGCCCAGGGCCCGCACCTGACCGGGGGTCATCTTGCGGATGGACTGCCCGCCGACGAGGATATCCCCGCCCCGCAGCGGACGCATGGCGGTGATGGCCTCCACCAGCTGGCTCTGGCCGTTGCCCTCGATGCCCGCGATGCCCAGGATCTCCCCGCGGTGCACCTGAAGGCTCACGTCCCGCACGGCGGGAAGCCCCCGGTCGTCCGCCACCTGCACGTGCTCCAGGGTGACGGCCACGTCGTTGTCCATCACGTCCGGGTCGTGGCGGTCAAGCTCGCCCAGCAGCACCTCGCGGCCCACCATCATGGAGGCCAGCATGCGCTCGTTCACATCGCAGGTGTTCTCCACACCCACCAGCTTGCCCGCGCGCATCACGCCCACCCGGTCGGAGATGGCCATGACCTCGTAGAGCTTGTGGGTGATGATGATGATGGTCATCTCTTTTTCCCGGACGATCCGGCGGATCACGGCGAAGAGCTCGTCGGTCTCCTGGGGAGTGAGGACGGCGGTGGGCTCGTCCAGGATCAGCACGTCCGCGCCGCGGTGCAGGGTCTTGAGGATTTCCACCCGCTGCTGCAGGCCCACGCTGATGTCCTGCACCCGGTCGCGGGGGTTCACCTGCAGGCCGTATTCCTCCACCAGACTGGCGGTCAGGGCGTTGGCCTTCTTCAGGTCGGAGAGCACGCCGTATTTGCGGGGCTCCCGGCCCAGGACGATGTTCTGCGCCACGGTGAAGGAGGGCACCAGCATAAAGTGCTGATGCACCATGCCCACGCCCCGGGCGATGGCCTCGCTGGGGCTGAAGCGGGTGACCTCCTGGCCCTTGATGATGACCTGGCCGCTGGTGGGGGTGTTCATGCCGTAGAGGATGTTCATCAGGGTGGACTTGCCCGCGCCGTTTTCGCCCACCAGGGCGAAGACCTCGCCCTTGCGGATGTCCAGGGACACGTCGTCGTTGGCCAGCACGCCCGGGAACTGCATGGACACATGCCGGAAGGAAACGATGGTTTCAGCCAATGTAGATCGCTCCAATTCCTTGGTCAGTCATGATGCATGAAAAGCGGGCAGGGGAAATGCTCCGCTGCCCGCAGGGGAAACGCCGTCGATCAGTTCAGCGTGGAGGGAACGACGATCTCACCGGAGATGATCTTTTCCTTCAGCGCCTCCACCTCGGCCTTCAGCTCGTCGGAAACCTGCTGGGGCATATCCTCCGTGCCGTAGGCCACGTCGATATAGCCGGTGGCCATGTCGGCGCTCCAGATCTGGTTGGGCAGGAACTTGCCATCCAGGTCGCTGACCACGTCATAGATGGACTTGTTCACCCGCTTGACCATGGAGCAGAGGATCAGGTCGGGGTTGATGTACTTCTGGTCGGAGTCCACGCCGATGGCATAGTTGCCGGTTTCGGCAGCGGCCTCGAACACACCCTCGCCGGTCTTGCCGGCCACGGCGAAGACGATGTCGCAGCCCATGTCGTACAGGGCCAGCGCGGCTTCCTTGCCCTTGGCGGGATCCTCATAGTCGTCGGTGTACTTGCGCTCCACCACGGTCTCGGCATTTGCATACTGGGCGCCCGCCTCGTAGCCCACGATGAAGTCGTTGATCGTGTCGGAATCCTCGCCGCCGACCACGCCGATCCTGCCGGTCTTGCTCATGGTGCCGGCGATGTAGCCCACCAGGAAGGAGCCCTCGTTCTGCTTGTAGATGATGGACATCAGGTTATCGCCCACGCCGTCCAGGCCGTTGTCGATGAAGATGAACTTCGTCTCGGGGAAATCAACGGGCACGCCGGGGGTCTTCTCGGTGCCGCACAGGGCGTCCCAGAACTGCCAGCCCACAGCGATGACCACGTCGCAGTTTTCAGCGGCGGTCACCAGGCTGCTCTCGTAGAGGGAGGCATCCTCCTTGCACTCGAAGATCTTGGGGGTCACGCCGTAGTCGGCCACCAGCTGGTTCAGGCCCTCCACGGAGGAATCATAGAAGGAACGGTCGCCCTGGGTGCCGGCCAGCACCACGGCCACGGACAGATCCAGCGTGTCGGCCATGGCGGGGACAGCCAGGAGGGTCATGATCATCATCAGGGACAGCATCATTGCCAGGAACCTTTTCATGTGAATCAACCTCCGAACTATAGTCGTCAATGGAATGATCCATCACCAATCAATTCTTGCTGCACGGGTAAAATTCCTGCAAGGAGGGTGTGAAAAGAAGGATTTTCCCATAACGGAATCGTACCTGTTCACCATCGGGAAACGGAGGTGTCCGAGAAAATGAAGCTGCTGTTTGTCAACGCCTGTCCCCGGGAGGAGGAATCCCGGACGCTGCGCCTGGCGAGGGTCTTTCTGGCGGAGCTGAAGGCCTGCAGGCCCGATTTGACCCTGACGGAGCACTGCCTGCCCCGGATGGATTTGCGGCCCATCGACCGGGAGGGGCTTGCGCTGCGGGAGCCCCTGTGCGACCGGCGGGCCTGGGATCATCCCTTCCTGCGCCCGGCGGTGGAGTTCCAGCAGGCGGACGCGGTGCTCATCGCCGCGCCCTACTGGGATCTGGCCTTCCCGGCCATGCTGAAGGTGTGGGTGGAGAACGTGTACGTCCGCAACCTGACCTTCCGCTACGAGCGTGACCGGTGCATCGGGCTGTGCCGGGGCCGGGAGGCGGTGTACATCACCACCGCAGGCAGCCCCGTGGGCGACAACGACTGGGGCGCGGGATACATGCGGGCGGTGCTGGCGTCGCTGGGCATCGCCGGCTTCAGGTCGGTGAGGGCCGAGGGCATCGACCTGGACGGCTGCGACGTGGAGGCTGTGCTTCGCCGGGCGGAGGAGGAAGCCCGCCATGCCGCCCGCCTTCTGGCGGAAAGCCTGCCCTGACATCCCCGGGCCATGCGAAAGCATCCGCGGAACAATGCGTCCGCGGATGCTTTTTTGGTCACCGGCTCCGGGACGCAGCATGGCGAAACCGCCTTCGCGGCATGATAAAGCCCGGACTCCTCCGCTGCGGGAAGCTCCGGGCATGGGCAGGCGGGTCAGTCCACCTGGCTGTAATCGGTGATCAGCTCGAAGACATAGGGGTCGTCCACGGTGCCGGAGCCGGTGGCGTGATCCAGCATGGACAGGTCGATGTAGCAGGCGGGACGCACGCCGCCGTAGCGGTTGTTGGCGGCGGTGGAGGTGTGGCCGTCATAGCCCAGCAGGCTGTGGCAGCCGGGATGGGGAATGTCCGTGGAGAAGTACCAGGTGTTGCCGGTGCCAACGTCGATGAAGGCCTCGGGGTGCGTCATGGCATAGGGCGTGGGGGCGCACTCACGGGGCTTCTGGATGGCCAGCTGCCAGTGACGGAAGCCGTAATACTCCTTGCGCAGCTGGAAGTTGGACAGGTAGAACAGCCAGCCCCGGTCGTCGGAATAGCCCACCGCCGCCAGCTCCTCCTCGGTGAACATCACGGAGCGGATGGTTTCGTTGAGGGTGGTGTAGATCAGGTTGTCCTTCCAGACGGGCAGGTCGACCTTCTCGGAATGGTACTGGGCGAAGTCGATCACATAATGCGTGTAGCAGAAGGCATAGCCGTTCTCCACGCCCAGCACCTTCCACAGGACGGGCATGATATCGCCCTCGGCGGTGTAGGGATACCGGCCGAAGGTCATGAAGGTGTAGCCGTCCACATTGTTCTTCAGCTGGCCAACCTCCTTGTCGTAGCCCTTGATCACGCGCTGGGCGTCGGTATCGGGGTAGGTCACGGCCTCAAAGCCGGACGCGGAAGCCAGGGCAGCATGGGATATCATCAGCAGCATCGCCAGGCACAGCGCCGTCAGTCTGCGCATGATCGGAAGCCTCCTTAAGCAATTATCCTTTGTATTTTAACGGTTCGGGCGGGGATTGTCAATACAGAGGATTCCGAAGGCCATCAGCGACCACAGAAGCGTATAGGGCAGGCAGATCTGCCCCCGCCAGTTCAGCGGCATGCCGCGGTAATCCCACACCTGATAATCCCGGTTCCACACCAGGCCGCAGAAGGCTTCGATGCCCGTGACGCACACCCCGCCCAGCACGGCCCGCGCCGGCAGAGGGAGCTTCTTCAGCCTGCCCGCGCGGTGGATGGCCAGGCACCCCAGCCCTCCGGCCAGCGCCATGGACGGATGCGTTCTGCCCCGGCAGGCGATTTCCAGCAGCGGATAGCCCGCCGCCCCCAGCAGGAAGGGATGCCGCATGCGCTTTTCACCTCGCGGACAGCATGCCCGCGGAAAGGCCCGCGCATTCATGGTAAATCCGCGCAGAAAAGGGCGGACGCTCCGATTGGAAAGCGTCCGCCCCGGTCAAAGGGGAGGGGGAAAAGCGTTATTCCTGCGCAGGGGTCTGGGGGGCGTCAGAGGGCTGCTCGGCGGCAGCCTTGCCGATGAGGCCGCCGGTGGTCACGTCGCGCAGCATCCTGGGGATGTCCAGGCCCACGGACTCCTTCACCGCCTCGAAGGTCTGCAGCATGGCGCCGGTGGTGTCGCGGGTCATGGCGGTGGCGCCGCCCTCGCCGAAGAGGATGATCTTGTCCGTCTTTGACAGGGGCTCGCCCACGGCGCGGGCCATGTCGGGCAGCTTGTCGATGAGCATCTGCAGCATGGCGGCCTGGCCGTATTCCTTCATGGCCTCGGCCTTCCTGAGCATGGCGGCGGCTTCCGCGTCGCCCTTCATGCGGATGGCCTCGGCTTCCTTCTGCGCCAGCAGATACTGGGCCTCGGCCTCCTTCTGGGCCTGGATCAGCCGCGCCTCGGCTTCCTTCTGCGTGCGGTACAGGTCGGCCTCGGCCTGGGCCTGCACCACCTGACGCTGGGCTTCCGCGGCGGCGATCTTCGCGTCGCGCTCGGCCTCGGCGCGCTCGCGAACCTCGATGGACAGCTTCTCGCGCTGAATCTGCACCTGCTGGGCCTGCAGCTCGGTTTCCTTCTGCAGGCGGATCAGCTCGGCGGCGGCGCGCTCGGTCTCCAGGGACTTGCGGCTGTTCTCCTGCTGCACCTTGTAGGCCAGGTCGGCCTCGGCCTTGGCGCGGTCCTGCTCGGCCCGGTACTGGGCGCGGCGCAGCTCCAGCTCCTTGTCCTGCTCGGCCATGTGGGCGCTGGCCTCGGTGCGGGCCTTGTTGCCCTCCTGGCTGGCGATGGACTGGCGGATCAGCGTGTCGCGCTCGGCCTCGGCCCGGGCGATGTCCGCGTCGCGCTTCTTTTCGGCGATGTTCTTCACCGCCAGGGTCTCCAGCACGCCGTCGTTGTCCGAGAAGTTCTGGATGGTGATGTTGACGATCTCAAGGCCCATGTTGCGCATGTCCGTGGTGGCGGCCCGCTGCGTCTCCTGGGCGAACTTGTCGCGGTTCTGCACCAGGTCGGCGATGGTCATCCGGCCGATGATCTCACGCATGTTGCCTTCCAGCACCTGCATGGCCACCGCGGCGATATCCGCCTGCTTCCAGCCCAGAAACTGCTCGGCGGCCGTGGCCACGGATACATCGTCGCTGCCGATCTTGATGTTGGCCACGCCGTCCACCATCATGCCGATGTACTCCTGGGTGGGGACGGGCTGGGTGGTCTTGATGTCCACCTGCATGATGCCCAGGTTCAGCTTGTCCACCCGCTCGAAGAAGGGAATGACGAAGGTCGCGCCGCCCCGCACGATGCGGTAGCCGAACTTCTTGACCACCTCGCGGCCGTTCTCGTCCTTGACGCGGTACTTCTTGCGCCGGCCCGAGACGATCAGCGCCACATTCGGCGGAACCTTGACGTAGTTGCACATGAAGATGATGATCAGCAGCAGCGCCGCGCAGGCAATGCCGACGGGAACCAGCATGTCGTTGGGGATCATGGGCAAACCTCCTTTGTTTCCTCCCTGGTAAATCCTGTATGCTTTCGGATCCGACGGCATGATGATACCATGGAGGGGCGCGGGGCAAAAGACATTCCCGCCGAAAACATCGCCGGGGCGTCTGAAAAATACAGGGGGCGTTTCCATCGGACAGGCGGAAACAAAAAATCCTGGATTGGCCCGCTTCACGGTTGACCGGGGCGGCGAAAAATGATACATTATAGGGTGCGATCATGGGCCAACAGGCCCTTTCGCGCGGACGATGAGATCAGGAGGAAATCCGACGTTGTATTCCGAGAAGATTGAAGCCATGCTGGAGAAAGTCCAGAAAGCTCCCCGATACACCGGCGGCGAGATGAACACCGCCGTCAAGGGCTGGCAGGAGGCCGAGCTGCACTTCGCCTTCTGTTTCCCGGACACCTACGAGGTGGCCATGTCCCACCTGGGCATGAAGATCCTCTACGCGGCCATCAACGCCCAGCCCTGGAGCCTGTGCGAGCGGGTCTGCATGCCCTGGGTGGACATGATGGCCCTGATGCAGGAGGAGAACGTTCCCCTGTTCTCCCTGGAGAGCCGCCACGGGCTGAACGAATTCGACGTGGTGGGCTTCACCCTGCAGTACGAGATGAGCTACTCCAACATTCTGGCGATGCTCAAGCTGGGCGGGATTCCGCTGCTTCGGGAGGAGCGCGGGCAGGATGCGCCCATCGTGGTGGCGGGCGGCCCCTGCGCCTTCAACCCCGAGCCTCTGGCGGACTTCATCGACGCGTTCATGGTGGGCGACGGCGAGGAGCAGATCATCGAGCTGAACGCGGTCATCAATGAATGGAAGAAGTCCGGCGAACCCAAGGACGTGCTGCTCAGGCGCCTGGCCCGGGTGCAGGGCGTGTACGTGCCCGCCCTCTACGACGTGACCTATCATGAGGACGGCACCATCGCCTCCTTCCGCCCCAACTGCCCCGAGGCCCCCGAGAAGGTGATGAAGGCCATCGTCACCGATCTGGACAGCGTGATCTATCCCATGGACATCCCCGTGCCCTACACGGAGATCATCCATGACCGCATCATGCTGGAGATCATGCGGGGCTGCACGAGGGGCTGCCGCTTCTGCGAGGCGGGGATGCTGTACCGTCCGGTGCGCGAGCGGAGCCTGGAGCATCTGGTGGAGCTGGCCGCGTCCCTGGAAAAGACCACCGGCTATGAGGAGATCAGCCTGTCGAGCCTGTCCAGCGGCGACTACACCTGCCTGGCGGAGCTGATCCGCGAGCTGCTCAAGCGCATGGAAGGCAAGCATGTGTCCATCAGCCTGCCCTCCCTGCGCCTGGACAGCGTGCTGAAGGAGTCCCTGGAGGAGACGCAGAAGGAGCGCAAGACCTCCCTGACCTTCGCGCCGGAGGCCGGCACCCAGCGGCTGCGGGACGTGATCAACAAGGGCGTCACCGAGGCCGATCTGATGGAGAAGGTCACCGACGCCTTCCAGGGCGGCTGGAGCAGCGTGAAGCTGTACTTCATGATGGGCCTGCCCACGGAAACCTACGAGGATCTGGACGGCATCGCCGATCTGGCCCGGAAGGTGGTTTCCGCCTACTTCGCCGTGCCCAAGGGCCAGCGGGCCAAGGGCCTGCGCGTGACCTGCTCGGCGTCGGTGTTCGTGCCCAAGCCCTTCACCCCCTTCCAGTGGGAGCCCCAGGACACCCTCGACACCGTGCAGCAGAAGCAGCTGTACCTGCGGGAGGTCCTGCGCAGCGTCAAGGGCGTGAACTTCAACTATCATGAGTCGGGGCTGTCCTTCCTGGAGGCGTGCTTCTCCCGGGGCGACCGGCGCATGGGGAAGGTGCTGCTCCGGGCCTTTGAGAAGGGCTGCATGCTGGACGGCTGGTCGGAGCAGTTCAAGTACGATACCTGGATGGAGGCCTTCGACGAGTGCGGCATTGATCCGGCCTTCTACGCCTACCGCCGCCGGGACAGGGACGAGATCCTGCCCTGGGACTTCATCGACAGCGGCGTGACCAAGGCGTATCTCTGGCGCGAAAAGCAGAAGGCTGACCGCGCCGAAACCACCAGGGACTGCCGCAAGGGCTGCAACGGCTGCGGCCTGCAGCGCTTCAAGGGGGTGTGCAAGTTTTGCGGATGATGGCTGTGTTTGAAAAGGGCGCGAGGCTGCGCCACATCGGGCATCTGGACATCCAGCGGGCCATGCAGCGGGCGCTGCGGCGCTCGGGGCTGCCGGTGAGCTATTCAAAGGGCTTCAACCCGCACATCCTGCTGACCTTCGCCTCGGCGCTGGCCACCGGCGCCATGGGGGAGCGGGAAATCCTGGACGTGTCGCTGGATTCGCCGGTGGAGGCGGACGCCTTCATGCTCGCCATGAACGCCGCCCTGCCCCCGGACATGCAGCTGTCCTCCGCCAGGCCCCTGGAGGACAGGCATCCCGCGCTGATGGCCATGGTGCGCGCGGCGGACTACGAGCTGACCATTCAGGATGGGGAGGCCGCCGGGCTGCTGGCCCGGGCCATTCCCGGCTTCCTTGCGCAGGAGAGCATCATGGCCATGCGCAAGAGCAAGAGCGGCATGAAGGAATGCGACATCCGGCCGCTGATTCACGAGCTGCGCATGGAGGGCAATATCCTCATCGCGCGCCTGACCCTGACGGAAGCCTCCGCCTGCAAGCCGGACATGCTGCTGACCGCGCTGTCCGCCTTCGCGGGGATCGACGCGCCCCGGATGCTGGTGAACCGCAAGGGTCTGCTGGGCGAAGGCGACGGCGGGCTGGTTCCCCTGGAGACGCTGTAAGATGCGCATCATTTATTTGAAGGCCGGCAGTCCCCGGGAGATCGCCGTGGCGGAGGACGGCAGGCTGGCGGAATACCTGCTGGACGACGGCGAAAGCGTGGCGGAGGCCGTGTATCTGGGCCGGGTCGAGCGGGTGGTACCGGGGATGAAGGCCGCCTTTGTGGACATCGGCCAGGAGAAGAACGGCTTCCTGCCCCTGGAGGAGCGGAGCCGCTCGGTGCAGCTTGCGCCGCTGCGCGACGGCCAGCGGGTGCTGGTGCAGGTGAAGAAGGATGCCCAGGGGGTCAAGGGCGCGTTCCTGACCCGGGACATCAGCCTGTGCGGCGAGTATGTGATCGTGATGCCCCTGAACCGCTACGTCGGCGTATCGGCGCGCATCGCGGACGAAGGCCTTCGCGAGGCCATGAGGACGCTGGGGCAGGAGATTGCCGGGGACCGGTTCGGCCTGGTGATGCGCGCCAGCGCGCCGGGGGCTGAGGAGGCGGACGTCCGCGAGGAGGCGGAGACGCTTTTGTCCCGGTGGGAGGTCATCAGCAAGGCCGCGCCCACGGCCCGCGCGCCCTCGATGATTCACCGTCCCCGGACGCTGCTGGACAGCCTGCTGGACGATTATCTGCCCCGGGGCGTGGACGGCGTGGTCACCAACGACGAGGACGCGGCCCGGCAGCTGTCGGGCATATTGCCCGTGACGGTGACGCAGGAGGATCCCATGGCCGCATCCGGCATGGCGGCCCAGCGGGACAGGGCACTGCGCCGGCACGTCTGGCTGGACAGCGGCGGGAGCCTGGTCATCGACCGGTGCGAGGCCATGACGGTCATCGACGTGAACACCGCCAGGTTCACCGGCAAGCGCGACCTGGAAGACACCATCCTCCGGCTGAACCTGGAGGCCTGCGGGGAAATCGCCCGGCAGGTGCGGCTGAGGAACCTGAGCGGGATCATCCTCATCGACATGATCGACATGGAGACGGAGGAGCACCGCGAAAGGGTGCTGGCGAAGCTGAACGAATGCTTTGCCGCGGATCGCGTGAAAACGGTGATTCACGGCTTCACATCCCTGGGGCTGATCGAGATGACGCGGAAGAAATCCCGCCGGCCCCTGGAGGACGACTGGACGCAGCCATGCCCCAACTGTCAGGGCGCGGACCGCGTCCCCAAGGAGGACAACCATGGCTGAACGCAGGCCTGTGACCGTATCCCCGGAGGAGCTGCTGCGCCAGCGCCGCTTTATGGCGGAGGTGAGCCAGCTGCCCCAGCGGCCCCGCAGCTATCATGTGGTGACCTACGGCTGCCAGATGAACGCCCATGACAGCGAGAAGCTGGCGGGCATGCTGCGGGAGATGGGCATGGAGGAGGCTCCCGACCGGGAGCAGGCGGACTTTGTGATCTTCAACACCTGCTGCGTGCGCGACAACGCCGAGCGGCGGGCGCTGGGCAACGTGACCTGGCTGAAGGAGGTTCGCAAGCGCAATCCGAACCTGATGATCGCCGTGTGCGGATGCATGATCCAGCAGCCGGGCATGGCCGGGAAGATCCTGAAGCAGTACCGCTTCGTGGATCTGGCCTTCGGCACGTCCAACCTGCACAAGCTGCCGGAGCTGCTGTGCCGGGCGCTGAACAGCGACCGGGCCGTGGTGGAGGTGGAGGATGAGGACGTGATCGCCGAGGACGTGCCGGTGAAGCGCCTTCGTCAGGATGCGGCCTACATCACCATCATGTACGGCTGCGACAACTTCTGCTCCTACTGCATCGTGCCCTATGTGCGGGGGCGGGAGCGCAGCCGGGAGATGGAGGCCATCCTGCGGGAAGCGCAGGAGCTGCGGGACAGCGGCGTGAAGGAGATCATGCTCCTGGGGCAGAACGTGAACAGCTACGGCAAGGGTCTGCCGGGCAGCCCAACCTTTGCGCAGCTTCTGCGGGAGCTGGACGCGCTGGACATTCCCCGCATCCGCTTCATGACCAGCCATCCCAAGGATCTCTCCGATGAGCTCATCGACGTGATGGCGCAAAGCCGCCACATCCTGCCGCAGTTCCACCTGCCTGTGCAGAGCGGCAACGATGAGATCCTCCGCCGCATGAACCGCCGCTACGACCGGGCGCGCTATCTTGACCGGGTGCGCCGCCTGCGGGAAGCTGTGCCGGGCATCGGGCTGACCACGGACATCATCGTGGGCTTCCCGGGGGAGACGGAGGAGCAGTTCCTGGACACCATGTCCCTGGTGGACGAGGTGGGGTACGACTCCGCCTTCACCTTCATCTATTCGCCCCGCGCGGGGACGAAGGCCGCTTCCATGGAGGATCAGATCCCCGAGGACGTGGCCACCGACCGGATCAAGCGGCTCATCGCCCTGCAGGACAGGCGCCAGCGGGAAGCCATGGCGCGCTTTGTGGGCCAGGAGGAAGAGGTGCTGGTGGAGGGCCTGTCCCGGCGCAGCGATCAGGCGGTGTCCGGCAAGGGCAGGCACGGCGTATCCATCACCTGCCCGGGGACGGAGAAGGACATCGGGCAGATCATCCGCGTGCGGGTGACGGACATCAAGAACAACACCCTGATGGGTGAGCGCATCGACTGAGGAAAGGAAGCATCATCATGCAGAACGTCATGAACAAGGCCCAGGAGCTGGCCCAGGCCATCCTGGAGAGCGATATCTACCAGCGCGTCCGCGCCGCCGAGAGCCAGGTGACCACCGATCCCGGCGCGTCCGAGGCCATCGCGGCCTACATGGAGAAGCGTCAGGCGGTGGAGGCGATGCTGGGCGAGGAGGACGTGGATCGCACCGCGCTGGCCGAGGCCGGGAAGGCCATGCAGGAGGCCGAGCAGAACCTCAACGACCAGCCCCTGATCCGGGAGATGCAGGCGGCCCGGGCGGACTTCAACCAGATGATGGAAAACATCAACCAGATTCTCCGCCTGATCATCACCGGCGAAACGGAAGCGGGCGGCTGCAGCGGCTCCTGCGAGAGCTGCGGCGGCTGCGGCACCTGCGGGGGCTGCCAGTAAGCGCCCGGCCCTATACATCAAGATAAGGGGATAATGTACGATGGCTCTCACGTCCATGATGCAGCAGTACCTGAATCTGAAGGCACAGTATCAGGATTGCCTGCTGTTTTTCCGCCTGGGCGATTTCTACGAAATGTTCTTCGACGATGCGAAGAAGGCCTCCCGGGAGCTGGAGCTGACCCTGACCGGGCGGGACTGCGGCCTGGAGGAGCGGGCGCCCATGTGCGGCGTGCCGTACCACGCGGTCAACGCCTATGTGGAGAAGCTCATCGCCAAGGGGTACAAGGTGGCCATCTGCGAGCAGCTGGAGGATCCCGCCCTGGCCAAGGGGCTTGTGAAGCGGGACGTGATCCGCATCGTGACCCCGGGCACGGTCATCGAGGACAACATGCTGGACGAGCGGGCGAACAACT
>JBJEYH010000029.1:0-1799 GCA_051886675.1 Aristaeellaceae bacterium | reverse complement strand
GCAGCCGCAGCGGGGCCTTCACCCTGGAGACGGCCATGACCCTGGAGGAAGCCGCGGCCTGTGCGCAGCGGGGGGAGCTTCAGGCGCGGCTGCTGCCGCTGGACATGCCCCTTGGGCATCTGCCCCGGGTGGAGGTCACGCCCCGCATGACCAGGCAGGTGACGAACGGCGTGGCGCTGCCGCTGTGGGCGGCGAAGGGCGCGAAGGAGCTGGCGGAGGGCCAGGCGACGCGGGTGTATCTGAACGGTCAGTTCTGGGGAATGGCCGCCCGTGAGGGCGACAGCCTGAGCTGGCGGGCGCTGATTGCGCCGGAGGTGACGGCATGATGCATATGCTGCGCAACCCGGCCGCCACGCGGCCCTGCGTGCTGGTGCTGGGGATGTTCGACGGGGTGCACCGCGGGCATCAGCGGCTGCTGATGCAGGGGGTGGAGCTGTCCGAGGCGGAGCATCTTCCGCTGAACGTATGCACCTTCGAGCCGCATCCATTGCAGGTGATCTGCCCGGAGAAGGCGCCGCCCCTGCTGACCACCCTGACCGAGCGGGCGGCGATCATGGCCACCTTCGGCGTGGACAACCTGTGTGTGCACAGCTTCAACCGGGCCATGGCGGATCAGGATCCGGAGGACTACCTGGCGGAGCTGGTGCGGACGTATCAGCCGCAGCACATTGTGTGCGGGTTCAACTTCACCTTTGGCAAGGGCGGGCAGGGCGACGGCGAGATGCTGGCGGCCTGCGGGCAGGTGTACGGGTACGAGACGCACATCGTGCCGGAGGTCATGCTGGACGGGGCGACGGTGAGCTCCACCCGGATTCGGGGGCTGCTGGCCCAGGGGGATATCCGGGGGGCCAACCGGCTGCTGGGGCATGCCTATACCCTGTCCGGCCGGGTGGAGGACGGCAAGCATATCGGCCGGACCATGGGCTTCCCCACGGCCAACGTGACCGTCTCCCGGAGCAAGGCGCTGCCGGCCTACGGCGTATACGCCTGCTGGCTGCAGACGGAGGACGCCACCTATCCGGCGGTGATGAACGTGGGCCGGCATCCGACCCTGCCGGAGGGCAGTGTGACGGTGGAGGCCTACGTGCTGGACGCCTGCCTGCAGCTGTACGGCCGGAAGGTTCGGCTGAGCCTGATGAATTTCCAGCGGCCTGAGCGGCGGTTCGACAGCATCGACGAGCTGCGCAGCCAGATCGCCCAGGATGCCCGGGACTGCCGCGCCTACTTCGACAGCCTGAACTGAACATGCATGGGAAAAGGGAGCGTGTCCGTGATTCGGATACGCTCCCTTGGCTTTGCTGGAATCCGTGCTTGCGGGAGGGAGGGGGCTGGGCGAAGCGGGGGCGGAGAGGGTGTTTCCCTGGCTGCCGCGGGGCCGTGGATTGAGGGCGTTCCTTTGCGGATGGATCCAACCTGCCGTTTCCAACGCGGACGGCCTGTGGCGTCTGCTTGGAAACTCTGGCTTCCTCGGTTCCTTTTTTCTTGTCATTCCTGTTGCGCCTGGGCTGCCGCGACATCCCTGCGCAGGGGCTAACGCCGCCCCTGCTACCAAGGCAAGGGGCATCGCCCCTTGACCCTTTTTCGCTGGCGCGATTACCTGGTGTTGGGCTTATGGGGGCGTTTGATGGCGCGGCGGATCAGCTTGACCACGAGCCATACGGCCGCGATCATCAGGATGAAGGGCAGCGCCGCCGCCAGGAAGACCGCCATGTCGCTCATGAAGTCCAGGAAGGCCTCCATGCCCGTTTCCAGCGCGCTGAGAATCCGCTGGCCCAGGGACTTCTCCCCGTCGGTGATGT
>JBJEYH010000028.1:0-1802 GCA_051886675.1 Aristaeellaceae bacterium | reverse complement strand
GACGCCCACATGAACCAGGACGGCCAGCGGATGCTGATCATCACCGGCCCCAACATGGCCGGCAAGAGCACCTACATGCGGCAGGTGGCGCTGATCACCCTGATGGCCCACATCGGCTCCTTCGTCCCGGCGCGGGAGGCCAGCATCCCCATTGTGGACCGCATCTTCACCCGCGTGGGCGCGTCGGACGACCTGGCCAGCGGGCAGTCCACCTTCATGGTGGAGATGAGCGAGACCGCCTACATCCTGCGCAATGCCACGGCCAGATCCCTCATCATCCTGGACGAAATCGGCCGGGGCACCTCCACCTTTGACGGGCTGTCCATCGCCTGGGCGGTGGTGGAGTACCTGTGCGACAAGAGCCGCGTGGGCGCCAAGACCCTCTTCGCCACCCATTATCACGAGCTGTCCGAGCTGGAGGGGCATATCGAGGGCGTGGAGAACTACTGCATCTCCGTCAAGGAGCACGGGGAGGACGTGATCTTCCTGCGCAAGATCGTGCGCGGCGGGGCGGACCGCAGCTTCGGCATCCATGTGGCCAGGCTGGCGGGCGTGCCGCATCCGGTGCTGGTGCGCGCCCATGAGATCCAGGCCCGCCTGGAGGTCAGCGACATCAACCAGAAGGGCATCGGCCAGAACATTCTGGAGGAGGCCCCCAAGCGCGAGGACGAGCAGGTGAACCTGTTCGACTTCGCCAAGACGGAGATCATCAACGAGCTGCAGAACATCGACGTGATGGCCCTGACACCCATGGACGCCATCAACAAGCTGTTCCTTCTGCGGGAGAAGGCCCGCAAGCTGTAACCATACCCGACCGGAGTACAAAGCGACTTCGGTCGGTTTCGCGAAAAGAGGTGCGATATGCCGGGAAAGATTCAGCTGCTGACGGACGAGGTCATCGGCAAGATTGCCGCGGGCGAGGTGGTGGAGCGTCCCTCCGCCGCCATCAAGGAGCTGGTGGAGAACAGTCTGGACGCCGGAGCCAGCGCGGTGACGGTGGAAATCCGGGACGGAGGCATCAGCTACTTCCGGGTGACGGACAACGGCAGCGGCATCAGCCAGGGCGATATCCGCATGGCCTTCGAGCGCCACGCCACCAGCAAGATCACCCGCGCCCAGGATCTGGCGGCCATATCCACCCTGGGGTTCCGCGGGGAGGCGCTGGCATCCATCGCGGCGGTGAGCCATGTGACCTGCACCACCCGCACCCGGCAGGATCAAAGCGGCGTGAAGGTGCAAAACGACGGCGGCCGCATCACCGCCATTGAGGAGGCCGCCTGTCCGGAGGGAACCACCTTCGTGGTGCGGGAGCTGTTCTACAACACCCCCGTGCGCCTGAAGTTCCTCAAGAAGCCCGCCACCGAGGCCGGCTATGTGGCCGACCTGATGATGCGCCTGATTCTCTCACGGCCGGACGTGTCCTTCCGCTTCATCAGCCAGGGCAAGACCCTGTACCACTCCGCCGGGGACGGCAAGCTGGAATCCGCTGTGTTCGCCATTTACGGCAGCGAGATGCTGCGCTCCATGCGCTATGTGGAGGGCCACGGCGGCGGCATGGTGGTCAAGGGATACGTGGGCATCGGCGAGAGCGCCCGGGGCAACCGGGGGCATCAGTCCTTCTTCATCAACGGCCGGTACATGAGGAGCGGCCTGCTGTCCTCGGCGGTGGAAGAGGGCTGCCGGGAGCGGGTGATGATCGGCAAGTATCCCACCTGCGTCCTGCACCTGACCATGCCCTACGACACGGTGGATGTGAACGTGCATCCCAACAAGCTGGAGGTGCGCTTCCAGAACGAGCCCGC
>JBJEYH010000027.1:0-34008 GCA_051886675.1 Aristaeellaceae bacterium | reverse complement strand
ATGAGGCGCTGGTCAGCCAGCCCGAGGGCGTGAACATGGCCGACCTGAAGGCGTATGAGTCCGAGCAGCTGATCGCGTTCATCTACGGCACCCGCCCGCTGGAGGAGTACGACGATTTCGTGCAGGAGCTCTACAACCTGTACAACCTGGGCGCGTACCTTGACGCGGCCACCGAGACCCTGACCGAGCTGGGGTACATCAAGTAATCAGCCTTTTGGATCGGAGAGGGGCAGCCACGCCCCTCTCCTTTTCTGTAAGGCATGACCGCACCAATCGCCGGCGGCAAACAGGCAGGGGCCGAAGAAAGGCTTCACTGCCAAAGGCGCTTCAAAGAAAACAGCGGGCACCGTCTGTCCGAGGAGGTTTGTATGAAAGCAGTCATTTTGGGCGGCACCCTTTCGGCGATCCGGGAGGCGCTGCGTCTCCGGGCGGCAGGCTGGTCCGTGCTGCTGTGCGCGCAGAGCACCTATCTGGCGGAGGATGTCACGGCAACATGGCATGGCTATGGCGTGCGCCATCAGGCATGGCTGGGTGACAGGCTGGCCGCCGCCGGGCTGTGCGTGGAGCCGCCCTTCCTCCCCGGAAGGATCAAAAAGGAAGCGCTCCGGGTGCTGCTGGATGCGGACGTGGAGGTTCGCTTCATGACCCGGGCTGCGGGGCTGCTCCG
This sequence comes from Aristaeellaceae bacterium, assembly GCA_051886675.1. Classification (GTDB taxonomy): domain Bacteria; phylum Bacillota; class Clostridia; order Christensenellales; family Aristaeellaceae; genus UBA11524. The sequence continues at coordinate 33,341 of JBJEYH010000027.1, read as the reverse complement.
GGAGGAGGGGCGCATCTGCGGCGTGGTGCTGGCCCGCAAGGGCGGCCTTGACCGGGAAAGGTGCGACCTCCTGCTGGATGCGACCCTCTATCACGTTGCTTCCGCGCGGCTGACACAGCGGGCGGTGTCCGTTCCGGCAGGCAGAGAGGTGAGCTTCTCGCTGGAATACCGCGGCATCACGCTGGCGCAGGATGTCCTCCCGCTTTCGGACAATCAGGTGCTGGAGCGCGGGCCGGTTGCACAGGATCACGCCTACCTGACCGTGACGCACACCTTTGCGCAGGATACGCCGCTGGAGGGGGCGCGCGCGGCGCTTTGGCGCTGTGCGCTTCATGCGGCGAAACAGCTGGCGCAGGATGAGCGGTTCCCGCATCTGGAGATGACCAATGCCCTGCCGGATCAGATTTTCATGGAATCGCCCGAAACGGAGCAGGCCGTGGCCATCACGGACGGGCTCAGCTTTGATGCGTCGTGGGCAGCGTATCCCGTCTGCCCGGCGCAGGTGCTGGTCTGCGGCGCAGGGACGGCCGGAATCCGCGCCGCGCTGGCTGCTGCGCAGGCGGGAGACGTGCTGCTCACGGAGCTGTTCCCCTATCCGGGCGGCACACGGACGATGGGCGGTGTCCAGTGGCTCTACTACGGAAACAGAAGCCCGCTGTTCCAGAAGATGTTTGCGGAAATCGAGCGCTATGCGGGCTGTCTTACGCACGGGAGGACGTATTCCCACTTTGGCTCCGCCGAGGCTTTCCTGTATCTGGAAAAGCTCCGGGAGAGCGGCGTTGCGTACCGGCCCGACACGCTGATCTGCGGCGCGCGCCTGAGCGGGGGGCGCATCTCGGAGGTACTGTGTGTGTCGGCGGGGGAGATTTTTGTCGTGCATCCGGACAAGGTTCTGGATGCCACCGGCGACGGGGACGTGGCCGCGCTGTGCGGCGTTCCGATGGAAACCGGCGATTCCCTGACCGGCATGGTGCAGAATTACAGCCAGGCCCATCGCGTCAGCGGGACACGCTATGATTGCCCCATGGCCGATCAGGATACGCTGCGCACCGATCTGCCGGAGGAATGGCAGCGTGCCGTGATCCAGAATACGCTGGGCAGCGCGGAGTACGACTGCGTGGAGATGCTGACCCCGCGGGAAAGCAGCCGCATCCTCGGGCAGTACCGCATCACGCTGGAGGACGCGGCGCGGGGGCATGTGGAGCCGGATGCGCTGATTGATGCGTATTCCTCCTATGACCCGCACTGCCGCTGCCTGTCCCTGCCGGGGCGGCTCGGGCTGATGCCGGAGCGCGCAAAGCCCCGGTATGTCTCCATTCCCTACCGGGCGCTGCGCACCCATGAAGCCGGCAACCTGCTGGTGCTTGGCAAAGCGATTTCCGCAACGCAGGATGCCTTCAATTACTGCCGCATGTGCGCGGATGTGATGGCACTGGGCCATGCTGCCGGGCGCATTGCGGCGCTGTCGGAGGATTTGTCCGCGCCTGCGCTGACCGAGGTGCAGCAGGAGATGTTCGCCGGCGGCGCGCTGGTGCGGCGTCCTTCGGCAGAGCCGTATGATGAAAACACAGCGGAGCGTGTCATTGCGCCGCTGCTGTGCGGTGTGGAGGGCGCGCTGGCGGAGGTTGTGCTCTGCGCGTGGCCGCAGACGCAGAAGCTGCTTCTGGACGCGATGGCCAGCGGCGCGCTGCCGGACAGCAGGCGGGTGGCGCACGTCCTGCTGTACACGGGGGATACGCGCTTTGCGCCGGAGGTGCTGGAAGACTTTGTGCAGCGGGATGAAGCCCTCGCCGGGCAGTACGGGGAGATGCGGGAGGCGGACGGCCTGATTCACGGCGGCTATCGGGATGCGCCGGATGACGCGTGGCTCGTCAATCAGGCGATGGTGCTGCTGGCCCATGTGCAGTATCGCCCGGCCATTCCGGCGCTGTGCGCGGCGATGGAGCGCACCGGTCTGGGCACATTCTATCACCCGCAGACGGCGACCTATGGCAGCCTGCGTCCGGACTGCATGACCAACAGCACCTACGACCGCATGCTGTGCATGGCGGAGGTGGGCCTGCTGATGCCGGATGGCGCGCTGGCCGGGCCGCTGATGCGTCTTTCGCATCTGGCACAGGAGATTGAGCCGCGGGAGCGAAATGTCTATATGGCCTATCTGGAGCTGCGGCTGGCGCACGCGGCGCTTCTGTGCGGCAGCGCGGACGCGCAGGCGGTGATTGAGACCTATCGCCGCCATCCGCACGGTGTTCTGCGCACCTATGCCCAAGGGATTCCTGAAAGCCGATCAGGGAGGTAACCGGTATGAAGATGATCTGTAACCCGCTCAATCTGCCGTACCGCTATCAGATGCGGGGCGCTTCCCAGCCGGCCTGCCGGGAGGCTGCCGACCCGACGCTGATTGAGGTGAATGGGCTGTACGCCCTCTTCCCCTCCATGACGGCGGGCTTCTATACGAGCGAAGATCTCTGCACATGGACGTTCCATGCCCTTCCGGACAATTTCCCGGCGAACGACTATGCGCCGGATGCCTGCGTGCTGGACGGCGAGGTGCAGCTCTGCGCGTCGCACGGGAGCAAAAACGGCAGCTTTTACCGCAGCCGCGACCCGCTTGCCGCGCCGCTTCGGGAAATTCCCGGCACCTTCCCGTTCTGGGATCCGCACCAGTTTGTGGACGATGACGGACGGCTTTACTTCTATTGGGGCTGTTCGAATGCGCAGCCCATCCGCGGCGTGGAGATGGACAGAAACACCATGCGCCCGCTCGGAGAGCCGGTTCCGCTGATTGCCGGGCATCCCGAACAGCTTGGCTACGAGCGCATGGGCGAGGACGGCTCTGATGAAAACAGCGCCCCGTGGATTGAGGGCGCGTGGATGACAAAGCACAACGGAAGGTATTACCTGCAATACGCCGCTCCCGGCACGGAATGCAACACCTACGCGGACGGCGTCTATGAGAGCGGGCATCCGCTGGGACCGTTTGTGCCGGCGAAAAGCCTGCCGTATTCCTGCGTGCCGGACGGCTTTGCGCAGGGTGCGGGGCATGGCAGCACGCTGCGGACGCGCGACGGGCGATTGTTCCATACGGCTACCATGCGCATCAGCGTCAATCACCTCTTCGAGCGCCGGCTCGGCCTGTGGCGCGCGGGCTTTGACGCGGACGGCCTGATGTACTGCGATCAGCGGTATGCGGACTGGCCGATGGCGCTGGAGGATGCTCCCTTCTCGCCGCCGCGCTGGATGCTGCTTTCCCACGGGAAGCCCGTCCGGGCGTCCTCCGGGGAGAATGCGGCGTGCGCGGTCGATGAAAGCATCCGCACATGGTGGAGCGCGTCGGGGAATCAGCCCGGAGAATGGCTGGAGGTCGATCTGCTATCGGCCTGTCAGGTGAACGCCGTGCAGATCAATTTTGCGGACGAGGGACTGTTTTTGGAGCCGCCCTGCCCCGCGGAGACGCTGGAACAGGGGCGCTATATCGAGCGCGTTCCCCAGCATACCCGCTGGCTGCTGGAGGGCTCAACGGATGGCAAAACGTATTTCGTCCTCGAGGACAAGCGCCGGGCGGAAACGGACCTGCCGCATGATCTGGTTGTCCGGGAGGCGGGCGTTGTGTGCCGCTTCCTGCGCCTGACTGTGCAGGAGCTTCCCTACGGGCAAAAAGCCCGCATTTCCGGTCTGCGCGTGTTTGGACACGCGGAAGGTGAGAAGCCGCGGCTGATTTCCTCCCGAGCCACCCGGGAGGGCGCGCGCGACATGCTGGTGACATGGGATGCGGAAGGCGCGGACGGCGTGTGCATCCAATGGGGATCTGCGCCGGACAAGCTGTACCACAGCTGCCTGACCTATGCCCCGGGCATGCGGCGCATCACGGCGCTGTGTGAGGGACAGCGCGTATGGTTCCGGGTGGATGCCTTCAACGGGAGCGGCATCACCTGCGGCGAAGTTCAGGAGGTTGCGGAATGATGGAGAAGGCTGCGGGGATGACGGTGCATCTGGAGGAAACGCTGACCGCTGCGGGGTGCTATGACGTGCTGGTCGCGGGCGGCGGGCTGAGCGGCGTTGCCGCCGCGCTTTCTGCCGGGCGCTGCGGCAAGCGTGTCCTGCTCATCGAGAAGCAGTGCAGCCTGGGCGGGCTGGCTACCACAGGGCTGGTCAACTTCTGGGTGCCGCTGTGCAACGGAAGGGGCAAGCTGATTATCCGCGGCATGGCGGAGGAGCTTCTGCATCTGTCGCTTCGGCTGGGCTTTGACACGCTGCCGGAGGACTGGAAGCAGGGTGAACCGCCACAGCCTACGAACGAGCGATGCGTCAGCTGGTTTTCCTCCGGGCTGTTTGCGCTGGAGCTTTTGCGGCTTCTGCGCGAAAACGGCGTGGAGGTGCTCTACGACGCGCTGATTTCCCAGCCGGTGATGCTGGACGGGCACTGCGAGGGGCTCATTATCGACGGCAAATCGGGGAGAAAATACTATCAGGGCAGCGTGGTCATCGATGCAACGGGCGATGCGCAGGTGCTTGCGCAGGCGGGCGTCCCGACCGTGGAGGGCGACAATTACTTCACCTATTACGGCGAGGGCATCACGCTGGAGGGCTGCCGCCGGGCGCTTGAAACCGGGAACCTGTTCCATGCATACAGCCGCCCCTTTGGCGGCACGGCGGATTTGCACGGCCGTCAGCAGCCGGCAGGAAAAGCGGCCTATCACGGGGTATCGATGGAAACCATCAATGCCTATCTGCAGGAGAATCAGCTTTTGATGCTGAAAAAAGAGGAACAGAAGGATCGCTGGTCGCGCGGCATTCACATGCTGCCCGGCATGCCGCAGCTGCGCACGGCCCGGCGGCTTGATGGCAATGCTACGCTGACGGAGGAGGACTGCTACCGCCATCAGGCAGCGTCCATCGGCGCCATCTGCGATTTTGAGAGACGGGACTGCCTGTACGAAGTGCCCTACGGCGTGCTGGTCCGGGATGGTTTTGACAACCTGATGACCTGTGGCAGAAGCGCGTCCGCTTCCGGATGGGGCTGGGATGTGCTGCGGGTGATTCCGCCCGCCGTGCTGACGGGTCAGGCAGCCGGTCTGGCGGCAGCGCTGGCGCTGGACGCCGGATGCGCCGTATCGGATGTGCCCATCCATACGCTGCAGGAGCAGCTTGGCCAAACGGGCGTGATCATCCACTTTGACGATGCGTGGAAGCCTGCGCTTGAGCCGGAGGACTGTGCAGCCGCTTTGGAGGGACATATCTGAACGCGGCCCCTGGGGAGATGCCTGGCTTCATCCGCACGCTGACCGGCGAGCCTCCGTTCCGCTTGCTGGAGGGGCTGTTGTGATCTGCCGGGCATTTGCCGGCTGCCGTCAAGCTTCGCTGGAGCGGAGAACAGCAGATGCGGGCAAGCTGCTGATTCGCAGTTGACCGCGTCTCATGTGTCGAAGTCCGCAGGGGGCAGCATCAGCAGCTCCCCTTCCCGGATGCCGCAGCAGTAGAGCATCTCGAAGGCGTAGCAGGACGTCGGTTTATCCATGACGCCTCCGCGAACCGCTGGTACTCCGCCTTCGTTATGGATACTCTTGAGCCAGGTTGGCGAGCAGGGATGCTTCTTTTCATCCCGCCAGGACGGCAGCTCATTCTGCCAGGCGATGATGTCCCGGGTTGCGATTTCGCTGAGCATCTTCTTGCCAAAGGCGGGAAGGAGCTTCGTTCGGATCACGTGTTCCCACGCCTGTGTTTCCCGTTTGGGGCAAAGCCACGTCGCTTTGCCCCCCCAGTCGTGATACCGAACACCAGGTACCGTTTCATCATCCTTGTGCGCTGACACGCGATTCACGCTCCTTTTGATCGGATGTGCTGTACAGTCGCTCCTGGAATTGCTGCCGGTTCGCCCGCCCGGCGATGGTAAGGGAAGTTCCGCGCAGCTTTACAGGGGATGACGCAAATGAATTGAGGCCTGCTTCCGGTTTTTACGGAAAGCTCGCTGATATGAGACTTGCTCGGTATGAATCCTGAGATCGCACAACCAGGGCATATCTGACCGGGCAGATGTATGAAGAAAGCCCTTCGCATGTGGACAATTTTCTCCACAGCGAAGGGCTTTTGAACACGATTTTTCACAGAGGGTGATAGCAAGGAGGATTGTTTTGCTATGCGGATTGAGAATTTCCACGGGTATGGTATAGCGCAGCACAGCTGCTGATGCAAGAGAACAGCCATTTCGGGGAGCACTGCATTCGCAATCTGCCCGGGCACATATTGCAGTTTGTGAATATGAAATTATCAGCAACGGCGATACTGATACATTTCCTGTACTTTTCTTTCGCGCAATGCTGGCTGTTCATTGAAAGGCCCCGGAGGTTATGGGACAGCAAATTTTCATATAGGCGCTCAAACAGCCGATCGCGCTTCGTCTGCTTTCCCAACGCTGCAAACAACCGGGCAACCCCTTTTCACATCTTTCGATTGCATCTGCCGAGGTCTGATGTACAATCACTCGTGAGGAAATGCTGAATGCCATTGAGTCCATAACGCTGCTGGAGGTCAAGGAACTGCTTGACGCCGTTCCGAAGATCCAGGGGGTGCGTGCGATCATTGCGATGGCCAAACGCCATACCCCGGGAAGCGGCGGAAGGAGGTTCCCATTTTTGTGCCCGTATCCGTCGGACTGTGCGTACAGTTGATTGGTTCTTGATCCACGGGGCCAATGAAGTGTTCACCCCGCCTTGCGCAGGCGCAGCCTCATCCCCTATAATGAATGCATCAACCACCATGGAGGCCGACATGATCAACCGCAAGCAATGGGTATCCCGTCACAATCCCGTTCTGACCGCCCCGGATGCATGCTCGCCCCTCAGCGTGGGCAATGGCAGCCTCGCCTTCACCGCCGATATCACCGGCCTGCAGACCCTCTATCCCGATTATCTGGAGGAAACGCCCCTGTGCACCATGGCGGACTGGGGCTGGCACACCGTGCCCGCGCCCGTGCCCTCCGGCCGCTACACTCTGGCGGATGTGCAGATGGATCGCTTCGACTTCTGCGGCCGGGAGGTTACCTACGCGAAAACCCGCTTCCCGGAAACGGCCCATGTCTATGACTGGCTGCGCACCAATCCCCACCGGATGAACCTGGCCCGGCTTGGCCTGAGACTGAACGGCGCCGATCTGATCGCCGGGGACTTCTCCGGCCTCCGGCAGGAGCTTCACCTGTACGCAGGGACGCTGGAGAGCAGTTATCTCCTTCGGGGCGTTCCCTGCCGCACGGTGACGCTCTGCGCACCGGATACGGACACGCTGGTGTTCCGCCTGGAATCGGCGCTGCTGACGCAGGGCCTGACCGTGGATCTCGACTACCCCTATGGCGCACCGGACATCACCGGCTCGGACTGGACCGTCCCCGACCGGCACGCCACCATGCAGGAGGGCTGCCTGATCCACCGGCAGGCGGACGGCTTCCGCTATACCGTGCGGGTGGATGCGCCCGGCGCGTCGCTGATCCCGGCGGGAGCGCACCGCATCCGCGTTGCCGTGGCGCAGCCTGTGCTGGAGATGGCCGTCACCTTCGCCCGGGAGGATCAGCCTGCCGCCGTTTCCCCCGCCGAGGCGATGACCCGCTGCGCCGACTGGTGGGCGCGGTTCTGGGACAGGGGCGGCGCCATCGACCTGGCTGCCGCTGCCGATCCCCGGGCCATGGAGCTGGAGCGGCGCATGGTGCTGTCGCTGTACCTGATGGCGGTCAACAGCAGCGGCCGCATGCCCCCGGCGGAAACAGGCCTGACCTGCAACAGCTGGTACGGCAAGGCCCACCTGGAGATGCACTTCTGGCACATGGCCTGGGCGCCCCTGTGGGGCCACAGCGAGCTGCTGCTCCGCTGCCTGCCCTGGTATCATGTCCACCTGCCCGAGGCCCGGGCCAATGCTGCCCGCAACGGCTACCGGGGGGCCCGCTGGCCCAAGATGGTAGCCGATGACGCGCAGGACAGCCCCTCGCCCATTGCCGTGCTGCTGGTGTGGCAGCAGCCCCACATCATCGTCATGCTGGAAATGCTCCGACGGGCCATGCAGGAGGAAAATCCCTCCGCCGTGCCGGACTTTCTGCGGGAGCAGTGGCCGCTGATCCGGGAAACGGCGGACTTCATGGCGGACTTCGCCGTCCGCGACGAAGCGGGCGTCTATCATCTGGAACCGCCGGTCATTCCCGTGCAGGAGCGCTATGCCCCCCAGGATACCCGGGATCCCTCCTTCGAGGTGGCCTACTGGCGCTTCGGGCTGGAGCTGGCCGCGGCATGGGCGGAGGCCATGGGCCTCAGGCCGGATGAGCGCTGGCAGGAGGTGTGCCGGAACATGGCGCAGCCCCCCATGCATGGCGGGCTGTATACCGCCCACGCCAACCGCCCCGATACCTTTGATACCATGGCGGAGGATCATCCCTCCATGCTGCAGTGCCTGGGTGTGCTGCCCGGGGAGGACATCGACCATGCCGCCATGGCCCGAACCCTGGACACCGTGCTGAAGAAGTGGGACTATGGCGCCCTGTGGGGATGGGACTTCGCCGTCATGGCCATGACCGCCCTGCGGCTGGGCAAGCCCCATCAGGCGCTGGAGCTGCTGCTGTGTCCCACGGGCAAGAACACCTATGTGGCCAGCGGCAACAACCGGCAGATCAGCCGGAAGGATCTCCCCCTGTACCTGCCGGGCAACGGCAGCCTGCTGCTGGCATTAGCCCTGATGGCCGCCGGCGACTGCCCCGGCTTCCGCGCGGAGGACGGCTGGCAGGCTGCCGCCGAGGGGCTGCATCCCTGTTTCTGACCCACCCTGCACCATCAACCTGACGGGAGGATCATCCATGAACGAGCTTTCCCGCGGCGCCCTGGCCGGGGAGCGGTACCGTGTTATCGTCTCCACGGACATTGGCGGCAGCGATCCGGACGATTTCCAGTCCATGGTACACTATCTGCTCTATGCCGACCTGTTTGACACGGAGGGGCTGATCTCCTCGCCCTGGGGGGCGGGCCGGGCCAGCGACATCCTGGATGTCATCGATGAGTACGCAAAGGACTACCCCCGCCTGCGCGCCTGGTCGGCGCGGTATCCCACGCCGGAATACCTGCGCAGCATCACCCGGCAGGGCACGGTGGATTTTGCGCCCTACTGCGGCTACAGCACGCCCACGGAGGGCTCCGAGTGGATCATCCGCTGCGCCCGCAAGCCTGACAGCCGCCCCCTGTACCTGTTGATGTGGGGCCTTCTGGAGGACCTGGCCCAGGCGCTCCACGACGCGCCGGACATCGCCGGTAAGCTGCGGGTATACTATATCGGCGGGCCCAACAAGAAGTGGGGGCCCAACGCCTACGCCTACATCCGCGAGCAGTTCCCGGGCCTGTGGATGATCGAGAACAACTCCGCCTACCGCGGCTGGTTCAACGGGGGAGACATGAGCGGCTGCTGGGGCAATGATACCTTCGTTCAGACCCACGCTGCGGGTCATGGCGCGCTGGGGGATTACTTCGCCACACACCTGGGCGGGGTGATCAAAATGGGCGACACGCCCTCGGTGGCCTGGCTGCTGCGGGGCACGCCGGAGGATCCCGGGCAGGAAAGCTGGGGCGGACGCTTTGTCCCCGTGAGGCAGATGCCCGCCTGCACCCTGCGCCATCCCGTCACCGCCGACACGCCGGTGGAGGTATTCTCCGTGGCGGAGCTGGTTTTCGCCGCGCCAGGCGCGCTTCCGTCGGACAAGCCCGCCTTCATGCTGGAGGTGCGGGGCCAGCAGTTCGAGGGCTTCTGCACCGCGCCGGGGGAATACCGCGTGCGCTTCGTGCCCAAGGAGACGGGAGATTTCGCATACACGGTGCGGGGCGGCGTGCCTGGAGCGGACGGCTGCAGCGGTGTGCTGCGGGCGGTGGCGGAGAATCCCCTGACCCGCCAGGACGGCCCCCTGACCCAATGGTGGTCGGATGACCTGTCCCCGGAGACCGCCGTGGGGCCGCACGCCGGCGCCGGAACCGTTTGCCGCTGGCGCAGGGATTTCCTGCGGGATTTTGCCCTGCGCTTTGACCGCTGCCTTTCCGCAGACCATGATTGACATAAAGCAGGCCATCCGCTCCGCCGTTTGACGAAGGGATGGCCTGTGCTTTTTTCAGCCGCCGGTCTGTGTTCTGTACTGCTGGGGAGACAGCCCCTTCACCCGCTTGAAGGCCCGGCGGAAGGTGGTGGAGTTGTTGTAGCCCACCAGCTGCGCGATGTCCTCCACGGACTTGTCGGTGGAGGTCAGCAGCTCCCCGGCCTTGTTGAGCCGCAGCTTTTCCAGATAGCTGCTGTAGGGCTCGCCCAGGGTATCCTTGAACAGCACAGAGAAGTAGGATTCGGAGAAGCCGAATTTCTCCGCCATGCTGCCGATGGAGAGCATGGAATCGCTGTAATGCGTTTCCAGATATTCCGCCATGGCGGCCCGCTGGTTGTTGATCTGGGAAAAGCGGCCGCCTACCTGCTCGGCAATCCTGTGGAACTCCAGGCGGAGGATCTCCAGCTGCGTGCGGAAGTCATCTGTCCGCTGAACGGAGCGCAGGTAGTCCGGCAGATTGTCCTGGCGGGTCACATCCTCGGCAGCCATCATCAGCAGCGCCTCGATGCTGGACAGCAGCGTCCGCTTCATCAGCGCGGACAGATGCCGCCGCATTGTGTTCTCGTTCAGGAGCAGCTCGAACTCCTGGTCGATGACGGCGGTGTTGTTGTGCTTGACGGCGTTGATGATGCGCTGCTGCTGCTCCAGGGGGAAGGACAGGGAGTTCACGCCCGGGCTGACCTGGTCATAGGACAGGATGCTCCCGTGCTCGTTTTCCGCCTTCAGGCAGTACAGCGCCTGACTGAAGGAGAAGGTCACGTCGTCCAGCGAGGTGCAGAGCCGCCCCTGCCCCATGCGCGTACCCTCCGGCAGCTGCGCGAGCAGCTGGCGCATGTGCGCAGGAATGGCGGCGGCATTCTCCATCGCCTCCTGCGTATCCAGCAGGTACAGCACCTTCAGCCGATTGACCCTGCCCTCGCCGGCAACCACCCGCATGTGGCGGGGCAGTTCGGGGATCACCACATCATGGACGGGCGCAGCGCCTGGGGGGAACTGCACAAGCACCGCGCAGTAGCCCGCGGCGCGCAGGTCAATGCCAATCCGCTCGCCGTCCTTCAGCAGCACCTCCACGTCGTCGATGCGCTGATTCATCAGGTGATTGAGCAGCAGGGCGGTTTCCACCTGCACGCTGTGCTGCTCGGCATTGTGCTGATTCTGCTTCAGCTGCAGGATGCCCTGGTTGATGTACTCCAGCTCGTTGCCCTGGCGGGGCGTGTCCAGCACCCGGGTCATGTCGCTGGCCATGTGCTCGATGGGGCGGGCGTTGCGCTTGGCCAGGTAGAGCATCAGCAGGCCCTCCAGCACGGCGCAGAGCATGAACACCAGGATCATCGGCCCGTGCATGGCGTACACATCCCGGAAGGCGGTCTCCTCAGGGATCAGCATGGCCAGCTGCAGCCCGTCCCGCACCTCCGCCATGACCATCAGGCCCCTGTCCAGCCGCAGCCAGTCCGCGCCGTCGGGGAGCGCCGCCTGCGCCAGGGGGAAGGGCTCCCTGGCCCCGAAGTCCGCCAGCATCTGACCCTGGTCATCCAGCAGGTAGCCGGTGCTGAGCGTCTGAAAGCCCTGGGGATAGAGCGTTTCCTCCGGGATGAAAAACTGCAGAACCGCCTTCCTGTTCCCGGATGCGGAGCGGCGCAGAATGGGATAATTGTACGTCAGTGCCCGCACGCGGGTTCCGGCCAGGTAAATGTCATGGGCGGGCAGCAGGGTTCTGGTATCGGAGGAAAACACCGCGTCGTACCATTCGTCATAGGTCATGTCCTCATAGCGCAGGGCATTGTCAAAGACGAACTCCAGGCCCCGGGAGATCGCGTCGTCGTAGAAGACCAGCTCGCTGTCCTGGAAGAGCATCCGGAAGCCCAGGAACTCCTTGTCATAGATGCCGATGAGGTCGTTCAGATGCGCGCTGAAGGCAGTGAAGGTATTGATGCGCTTGTCGCCATAGCTGAGGGGCTCGGCGTACATCATGCTGGTCATCTGCGAATCCAGCAGGAAGCGTGAGGCCGCGCCGTCCATCCACAGAAGCCTGGCGCGAAGGGAAGAGGCCGTATCGGAGAGCGCGGTCAGGGCGCTCCTGGCGCAGTTCTTTTCCGTCACGTCCATCACCTGGCTGTACAGATACAGGATGCCCGCCAGGGGCAGCATCAGCATGACCAGGTAGGAGGCGAAGAAAACCAGATACACGCGTTTGAACCGGACGCGCCAGCGTCCGCCCGCCGCTCTTCGCTTGCCCTGCATCAGCTCATCCCACCCTATCGGTATTGACATTGCACATAAGTAATTTTCCGATCTGAACGGCTTGTCATCATGTCATGTATTTTATCAGGAACGGACGGCTTTGTAAAGCGACCCCCTGGACGGCGCAGGGGGCGCAAGGCCCGGGAAACGGCCGTTTTCCAATAAAAAGCACACTTCATTGGGCGGCGTACATCTGATGTGATATCATGGCGAGCGTACGCTTTGCGCCGATTTGTGCGTTGCCAAAGGCCTCCGTTTTCATTTATGATTGGCCCATCGGCAGCCCGGCGGAAGGCCGCGGCTGAATCCAGAACAAGGAAGGGAGATTCCAACATGAAGAGACTGCTTGCCCTGGTACTTTGCCTGACCATGCTCGCAAGCGCCGCCCTGGCCGACGTGGTCTACGGCGAGCCCGGCGCCGCCCCCATTGCCAACGAGGTTGTGACCGTGCGCATCTTCGCGCCCCAGGACGGCGAATACAGCCGTGCCGAAAACCTCCAGACCAAGGAGCTGGAGGAGAAGCTGGGCATCAGGATCGAATGGGTCATCGCCCCCACCGGCAGCACCCGTGAAAAGCTGAACCTGCTCTTCGCCGGCCAGAACGCCGAGGGCGTCGATCTGGTGCTGGTGGGCGTGGGCGAGCGCCTGGACATGGTCACCGAGGCCCAGCTGGCCTCCCAGGGCCTGATCCTGCCGCTGACGGAGTACTACGACACCATCTCCGTGGGCTACAAGGAAGCCTTTGAGGACATGCCCGGCATGCGCGAGTACATCACCCATCCCGACGGCAACATCTACACCCTGCCCAACGTGGACGGCTCCCTGCACGTCCAGTATCAGCTGAAGTGCTGGATCAACCAGAAGTGGCTGGACAACCTGGGCCTGGAGACCCCCACCACCACCGAGGAATTCTACCAGGTGATGAAGGCCTTCAAGGAGCAGGATGCCAACGGCAACGGCGACCCCAATGACGAGATCCCGCTGTCCACCTCCAAGAACGGCGTGTCCGCCATGATCGACGGCTTCCTGATGGCGCCCTTCCAGCTGACCCCCATGACCACCCGCATGTATGTGGACAACGGCATCATCACCTACGCGCCCATCCAGGAGGGCTACCGCGAGGGTCTGCGCTTCCTGAACAAGATGTACGCCGAGGGCCTGATCAACCCCGAATCCTTCACCCAGCAGTCCTCCAACCAGGTCAACGTCAATGAGAACGGCGATGAGACCGTCATCGGCGCTTTCCTGGCCATGCGTCCCGGCTACGCCACCAACATGGCCGCTGACGGCGCCCGCAAGTGGGAGGAATACCGCATCCTGGCGCCTCTGACCGGCCCCACCGGCCAGTGCATCTCCGACTGGAACCCCTATGTGATGTATCAGACCGGCATGGCCTTCATCCCCGCCGGCGCGAAGAACCCCGAGGCCGCGTTCCGTCTGGTGGACTACCTGGCCACCAAGGAAGGCTCCATGCGCTCCTCCTTCGGCGTGGAGGGCGTGCACTGGCGCAAGGCTGCCGAGGGTGAGGTTGGCCTGGATGGCGAACCCTCCGAGGTGACGGCTCTGCCCCACAACGATGTCAACTATGCCTGGACGCAGCTGTGCGGCCTGGTCCGCAACACCCGCTTCACCTGCTTCCTGACCACCAACCCCGATCCCTACGCCTCCGACGTGGCGCCTCTGGACGGCCGTCAGGTGGTGCTGTACCAGGGCTCCCTGCTGCATGAGGCTGTCCGGCAGCCCCTGGAGAGCGTGCTGCCCGGCCTGTACTTCACCGAGGATGTCTCCGAGGAGATCGCGCTGCTGCAGACCGCTGTGAGCGACTACCAGCAGGAATGCATGGTGGCCTTCATCACCGGCGACATGGATCTGGACACCGAGTGGGACTCCTATGTGGAGACCATCCGCTCCATCGCCCTGGATGATTACCTGGCCCTGTATCAGGAGGCCTACGACGCCAGCGCCTTCGCCGCGAAGTAAGCGCCCACCCCTCCGGGGACGCCGGAAGCACCTTTCCGGCGTCCCCTTTCCATTCTGACTGACAGCAGGAGGAATCCCCATGACCACGACCTCCGTTCATGCGGGCAGGCGTACCCGCGCAGCCCGGCTGTATCACGGCATCATGCACCACTGGCAGCTGTACCTGCTGATGCTGCTGCCCATCGTCTGGGTGATTATGTTCCGCTATGTACCCATCTGGGGCTCGCAGATCGCCTTCAAGGATTACAAGCTGGCGCTGGGCGTGGAGGGCAGCCCCTGGGCCGATCCGATCTACAAGCATTTCCTCAAGTTCTTCAAATCCAACCAGTTCTCCCGCCTGATGGTCAACACCATAGGGCTTTCGCTGTACAACATCCTGGCGGGCATCTTCCCGCCCATCATCCTGGCCATCTCGCTGAATTACTGCGGCAGCCGCTTCTTCAGCAAATCGGTGCAGCTGGTCACCTACATGCCCTACTTCATCTCCACCGTGCTGGTGGTCAGCATCCTGTCCCAGATGCTCTCCCTCTCCGGCGCGGTCAACAAGCTGATTGAAGCCATGGGCGGCACGCCCATCCAGTTCCTCAGCAAGCCGGAATGGTTCAAGACCCTCTACGTCTTCAGTGAGCTGTGGCAGAAAACCGGCTACAACGCCGTGGTGTACATCGCAGCGCTGGCCGCCATCTCCCCGGAGCTGCATGAGGCCGCCATTGTGGACGGCGCGAACATCTGGCAGCGGATCCTTCACGTTGACATTCCCGGCATCATGCCCACGATGATCACCCTGACCATCCTGGCCTGCGGCCGCATCCTCACCATGGGCTACGAAAAGGTGCTGCTGATGCAGAACCTGCAGAACATGCGCGCCTCCGACGTCATTTCCACCTACGTCTACCGCATCGGCATCGCCGAGGGCATGCAGTTCAGCTATTCCACAGCCATCGGCCTGTTCCAGTCCGTGGTGTCGCTGCTGATGCTCACCCTGGTCAACGGTATTTCCCGCAAGGTCAGCGACAGCAGTCTGTGGTAAGGGAGGCGAGGCATCATGCAGGCAACCCATCTGAAAAAAAGCTTTTCCGACAAGGCGTTCATCGTCCTGAACTATGTGCTGCTGGCCCTGGCGCTGCTCATCGTGCTGATTCCGCTTCTGCACGTGGTGGCCCAGTCGGTTTCCGCCCCCACGGAGGTGGTGGCGGGGCGTGTGTTCATCATTCCGAAGAAGCCCACGCTCATCGCCTACAGGGAGATTTTCCGCTCCCGGCTGCTGCTCTCCGGCTACGGCAATTCCATCCTCTATACCGTGGTGGGCACCCTGGTCAACATTCTCATGACGATCCTCTGCGCCTATCCTCTGTCCCGCAAGGACTTCATCGGCCGCAAGTGGATGATGTGGCTGTTCGTCTTCACGATGATCTTCACCGCGCCGCTGATTCCCACCTACCTCAACGTGCGCAACCTGGGGCTCATCGACAGCATGTGGGCGGTGATCCTGCCGGGCGCCATCGGCGTGTACAACATGGTGGTGGCGCGCACCTTCTTCATGAACACCATCCCGGATGAAATGATCGAGGCGGCCGAGCTGGACGGCGCCAGCGACATGCAGATTGTGCTGCGGATTGTGCTGCCCCTGTCGAAGGCCATCATGGCGGTGCTGACGCTGTTCTACGCCGTGTCCCACTGGAACTCCTATTTCGACGCCTTCATGTACCTGAGCTCGGAAACCAAGCTGCCCCTGCAGGTGGTGCTGCGCAACATCCTGGCCAACGCCAAGCTGATCGAGGAAATGGCCAACGCCAGTGTGGAGCAGAGCCAGCGGCTGGCCATGGTGGAGGTGCTGAAGTATGCGGTGATCGTCTTCGGCAGTCTGCCGGTGATCATGCTTTACCCCTTCGTGCAGAAGCACTTCGTCCAGGGCGTGATGGTCGGCTCCATCAAGGGCTGACATTCCCGGTCCCGGACATGAAAAACGGCGTGACCCTTGTGGCCGCGCCGTTTTTGCCGTTCAGGAAGCCATGCGCCTGGAGGATTGGCACAGCCGGTCTGTGAATGCGCAACTGCACATGTGCCATTTCGCGAAAGCAGGAACGAATACCAGAGCCGCCGGACAAAGCGCCCATACAGAAACAGACCATTGTGGGAGGCAAAGAAGGGCGGTTGCAAGCGTGGATGTGTCCAAGGAGATCTGCCGGCTGCAGCTGGAAGGCGTCGCCAGCAAACGCGGCGCAGCAATGCTGCCGGGCATCTCGTGAAACGCCGTCAGGAAGTGCCGGGAAGGCACGCAGCACCATGGAACCGACAGGGATATGAGAGAAAAGCTGCCCTGCCGACGCCGGAGGTGATCCGATTCATTGAGAACTGCCTGGCCGCAGACGAGCAGGAGCCCTCCCGCAAGCAGCGTCATACAGGCAGCAGAATCTATAACCGGCTGGTTGAGGAATACGGTGATACGGGCATTGAATCCCTGGTCCGCAAAGCAGTACGCAAGCTGAAAGCACAGCGCGGAGCCGTGTAAACCCATGTGCAGCTGCGATTTGTTCCCGGCTCTGCCATGCAGGCGGACTGAGGCGGAGCAGCTGTTTGCCCTGGCGGTCCGCGCATGACAGAGAAGCTGCTCTGTGCCGGCTGATAGATGCTTGATGATCTCGCAGCAGGCCAACTCTTTTTCACATCAAGGAGGTGAAGAATAAGACTGCTTATTTCCTGAGCAATTTGGAAAAGATCGTGGTGATTGATCCTGCAAAAACCACATTGGTTCCGGACGGCTCTACCCGTTTTATCCGTTCTCGTCTGTTTCTGGAGAGTTTGTGGCGGCAGAAGATACCGACAGATGCCAAACTGCACATCGGGCATCATGCAGTCATGGACGTAATGCCCTATCAGCTGGAACCTGCCGCAATGAGCCTCTCCCGTCCTCGGCAGCGTATTCTGATGGCGGATGGTGTCGGCCTTGGTAAAACTCTGGAAGCGGGTATCCTGATCAGCGAGTTGATCGCCCGCGGAAAGGGCCGTCGCATTCTGGTTGTGACGGTTAAGAGTATGATGGCGCAGTTCCAGAAGGAAATGTGGGAGCGCTTTTCCATTCCTCTGATCAGTCTGGATTCCGCGAAGATTCAGCGTATCCGCCGGGATTTGCCGAGCAATCATAATCCGTTCCATTACTATGACAAAACTATCGTATCCATTGATACGATCAAGCGGGACGGCGAATACAAGGTACATCTGGAGAATGCCCGGTGGGATATCATTGTCATCGATGAAGCACATAATGTTGCCAAGCGCGGCAAAAGCAGTTCAAAGCGCGCTTCACTGGCGGATCTGCTTTCCGGCCGGAGTGACACGCTGATTATGCTGTCTGCCACCCCTCACGACGGCAATGCCCGGTCCTTTGCTTCCCTTATGAACATGCTGGACCCAACCGCCATCCCCGACCCGGACAACTATACCCAGCAGGATATCAAGGACAACGGCGATGACATCAAAGGCCTGTTTGTCCGTCGTTTCAAGAAAGATATACAGGATCAAGCCAAAGGCGGTTTCAAGGAGCGGCATATCGGTGAAGTGCCCTGCACGGCAACTGCCAAGGAAGAAGCTGCGCTCGATGCATTCCTGACCTATGAATCCATGCTGCCAAAGACAGAGAACGGCAGACTGCGGGATTTAACCTTCAAAAAGGCGATGTTCTCCAGCCCTGCCGCCTGCCTGAAATCTGTTCAAGGGCGCATGAGCCGACTTGAACAAGAAGCCTCAGAAGACGGGATGAAAGAGCGCCGCGCTCTTTCTGTGCTGGAGCAGGCGCTTAAAGCAATCGAGCCGCAGGACTTCTCCAGGTACCAGGAACTGTTGAAGCTGCTGCGTGATCCTACTTATGCGTGGAATTATCGCGCTGCAGATGACAGGCTGGTTATCTTCACCGAGCGTATCGAAACCATGCGCTGGCTGGCTGAGCATCTTCAGCAGGACTTCCGTCTTCCTGCCAACGCCATTCAGACCCTGCATGGTGGCATGAGCGATATCGAGCAACAGAAGATCGTCGAGGAATTTGGGCGGGACGAAGCGCCTGTCCGCATCCTTGTTGCAAGCGATGTTGCCTCCGAAGGTATCAACCTGCACTATCTCAGCCACCGGATGATCCACTTTGACATTCCGTGGTCGCTGATGGTTTTCCAGCAGCGGAATGGCCGTGTGGATCGCTATGGTCAAAAGGTATCGCCGGATATCCGGTATATGGTTACTCGCTCCACAAATGAGGATATCCGAGGGGATATGCGTATTCTCCAGGTGCTGATCCGCAAAGAGGCGGAGGCCCACAAGAACATCGGCGACGTAGGCGCGCTGATGAATCTGTATGATCAGGATGCGGAAGAGCAGCTGACCTATCCAGCCGCTGCAGTTCCCTGAGCACCGCGTCCATTCGCTCCTTTAATGCCTTGTACACCCTTGGATTTCCGTGCACCACAATTTCCTTTTGCAGCAGCCGGGCGATGATGTAGTCCTGCTTGGTCATGCCGGAGAGCTGCACCAGATGATTCAGGTGCTCGTTTTCCTCCGGCGACATGCGAAACGCTACGGTTATGCTGCGCCAGCGATTGCATCGGTCACGCGCTTTGGCTGTCATGCTCTGCACTCCTCTCCATGTTCAGTCTGTCGGCCATCTCCGTCTGCTTGGACGGAAAGAGATGAGCGTAACGATAGGTGATGTCGATGCTCTCATGCCCCACACGGTCGGCAATTGCCACGGCGCTGAAGCCCATGTCAATCAGCAGGGAGACGTGCGAATGGCGCAGGTCGTGAATCCGGATTCGCTTGACACCTGCTGCCTTCGCGCCGCGCTCCATCTCATGATAGAGGTAGCTTTTCGTGATGGGAAAGATGCGGTCTTCCTTTGTGACACCGTACAGCGATTGGATGTAATCCAGCATATCGATGCCAAAGAATTCAGGCAACCTGATCGTCCGAATGCTTTTGCGCGTCTTGGGCGAAGTGATCACATTCTCTCCGCGCATCCGCTGATAGGATTTGCTGATGCTCACTGTACCCTTCCGGAAGTTGAAGTCTCCCAGCGTCAGGCCCAGCAGCCCCCCTGCCGGATTCCGCACCAGTAGAGCATCTCGAAGGCATAGTAGGAAATGGGTTTGTCCATCATCGCTTCCGCGAATTTCAGATACTCCTCTTTTGTCCAGAACTGCATCTCCTCGCTTTCCTTGCTGCCAATGCAGCCGACGCAGGAAGCCGGATTGCTCTTCAGGCCGTAGTGCTTGACGGCGTGGCTGAGGATCGCTGTCAGCTGATTGTGGATGATCTTGAGGTA
Source organism: Aristaeellaceae bacterium (assembly GCA_051886675.1). GTDB lineage: Bacteria > Bacillota > Clostridia > Christensenellales > Aristaeellaceae > UBA11524. The sequence continues at coordinate 13,704 of JBJEYH010000027.1, read as the reverse complement.
TGTCGGAGAGTAAGGCTGCTTCTTCTCATCCCGATAGGCCAGCAGCTCGTTCTGCCAAGCGATGATGTCTTTCGTGTCGATATCGCAGAGACGGCGCTCTCCGAAGTAGGGAAGAAGCTTTGTCCGGGTGATATGGTCCTTCGGAGCCCAGGTGCTCTCCTTCAGCCGGGGACGCATGTCCTTCTCGTATAGCTCGCAGAAGGCTTCGAAGGTCATGTCGAGATCTCCGGCGTTCTGCTGCTGAAAGGTACGCTCCCATTCCAGCGCTTCGCGTCTGGTTGCAAAGCCGCGCTTGCATTTCTGCTTGCGTTGCCCCTTCCAGTCCTCATAGCGGACCATGACATACCAGCGGCCGTTCTTTTCATCCTTATAGACGGGCATTGTGCTGCGCCTCCTTTGGTTCAGCGCCATACAGGCGCTCATACAGGTATTTCCGGCTGACTCTTCCGGGAATCGTCAGGTATTTCTTCTCCTTCAGCTCATCATTCAGCTGACGGATCAGTTTATAGGCATAGGACGTGGACACGGAAAGCTCTCTGGCTACTTCGCTTGCACGCATCAGTTCCATCATATCGTAAATCCATCCTTTCATCAGGATCGAAATCAAAATAAGCAAATACGCTTAATTTCAATCCTATTATACTAAGCGGAAATGATTATGTCAATACCTGCCTGTAAGAAAATTAAATTGATATGCTAAGTCCTCCTTGACCGACTTAAACTGCTTTGCTATAATAAATCCATACACGATCAGAGGAGGCAAGCACATGGCGACAGGGGAGAGAATCCGCTTCTTTCGCAATTTACGGGGGATGACGCAAAAGGCTTTGGGAACGCTGCTGGGCTTCCCGGCAAGCTCTGCCGACGTGCGGATGGCGCAGTACGAGTCCGAAGATCGCACGCCAAAGGCTGACCTTACCGCCGCAATGGCGGAGGTGCTGGATGTCTCGCCCCGGGCCATCGCAGTTCCGGATATCGACTCGATGGATGGTTTGATGCACACGCTGTTCGCGCTGGAGGATCGCAAACTGATGCGCATCCAAAGCATCGACGGCGCAATCTGCCTCCGCGCTGAAATCGCCGAGGGTGGTGTGCGGGCTGCTGACCTCGACCAGCGTCTCCGCGCCTGGCAGGAGCAGTCTGCCAAACTGCGTGCCGGGGAGATCACGCAGGAGGATTACGACCGGTGGCGGTACTCGTATCCTGCGTATGACGACACGCGCATTCACGCAGCCGTCCCGCCTGAGGAGCCTGTGCGCGCCAGGCGCGGCAGAAAGCCCAAGGCAAAGGAATGAAAGACGATTTTCGAGCATAGCAAAAACCCTCCGCTGCGGAATTAGATTTCCACAGCGAAGGGCTTTTTGACAGGTTGTTGCAGAGATTGTGGATAACGCAGAGGGGAAGAGAAGGCTCTCTTACCGCCAAGCCACACGTTCATCCTGAATAATGGAGCGATGAGGCTGCGTTATCACTTTGTTATCAGAGCCGGTTTGTAAGGGGGAAAATTCCTGATAGAACTGCCTTTTTCGCAGTAACGGGATTATTCCCACTCAATGGTCCCGACCGGCTTGGGCGTCAGGTCGAGCACCACGCGGTTGATCCCCTCGACCTCGTGGGTGATGCGGTCGGTGATGCGGTGCAGCAGCGCGTAGGGGATTTCCTCGATGGTGGCCGTCATGGCGTCGGTGGTGTTCACGGCGCGGATGATCGCCGGCCAGCCCATGGAACGCTTGCCGTCCCGCACGCCCACGCTGGTGAAGTCCGGCACGGCAATGAAGTACTGCCATACCTTGCCTGCCAGGCCGCTATTGTCGAACTCCTCGCGGAGGATCGCGTCGGCCTCGCGCAGAGCATGCAGGCGGTCACGGGTGATGGCGCCCAGGCAGCGCACGCCCAGCCCCGGCCCCGGGAAGGGCTGGCGGTAGACCATCCCGTGGGGAAGCCCCAGCGCCTCGCCCACCACGCGCACCTCGTCCTTGTACAGCAGCACCACCGGCTCCACCAGCTGGAAGGTCATGCCGTTGGGCAGCCCGCCCACGTTGTGATGCGCCTTCACGCCGTTCTTGCTCTCCAGAATGTCGGGATAGATCGTGCCCTGGGCCAGGAATTCCACATTCTCCAGCTTCGCGGCCTGCTCGGAGAACACCTCGATGAATTCCGCGCCGATGATCTTGCGCTTCTTTTCGGGATCGGCCACGCCGGCCAGCTTGTCCAGGAAACGGTCGGTGGCGTCGATGTAGATCAGGTTGGCGTCCATCTGCTCGCCGAAGACGCGAATGACCTGTTCGCTTTCGCCCTTGCGCATCAGGCCGTGGTTGACGTGGACGCACACCAGCTGTCTGCCGATGGCCCGGATCAGCAGCGCTGCCACCACGGACGAATCCACACCGCCTGACAGCGCCAGCAGCACCTTCCTGTCCCCCACCTGCGCGCGGATGGCTTCCACCTGCTCGCTGATGAACGCGTTGGCCTGCTCCGGAGTCGTGATACGCACCATGGTTTCGGGACGAACATTGCTCTGCATAGGATTTTTCTCCTTACATGTATTGGGCGTCAGGCTTCCGCCGGGACAGCCGTCAGCCTCTGCTGCCCTGATTATACCATCCGCCGCGGGGGGCTGTAAAGGACGGAATCCTCCCTGCGCCATCCCCTGTACAGCCGGGATTTTTTCGTGCCCGGGGCGGTCTTTATTGACGCGGATTCCCGGCTGTGCTAAGATACCCTTAGCTGCCAATGATTGCAAGGGAGGCATACATATGCGGATTCTCCTGATTCCCAACGCCACCCGCGATGACGCCCTGGCCTTTGCCGAAACCATGATCGCCCGTCTCGGCGCGCTGGGCCATGAAGCCTATCTCTACCAGGGTCCGGAGGATCCCCGTCTGCCGGGGACGGATCTGGCCATTGTGGCCGGCGGCGACGGCACCGTGCTGCGGGCCGTGCGCAGCCTGTACCGCTATCCCTTCCCCTACTGGGCGGTGAACTTCGGCCATCTGGGGTACCTGACCGAATGCGAGCCTGAGGAGGCCGACGCGGCCCTTGAACGGATTCTGTCGGGCGACTACCGGGTGGAGAAGCGCGCGCTGCTCTCCGGCGACATGCGCTGCGGCGAGGTGCGCGAGGGCTTCGTGGGGCTGAACGAGGCCGTGATCCACCGTGGGGCCAGCATCCGGCCCCTGCACCTGTCCGTGGCGGTGGACGGCACGCCTGTCATGCAGTTTTCCGGCGACGGCGTGCTGGTCAGCACCCCCACCGGCTCCACCGCCTACAACCTGTCCGCGGGAGGGCCCATCCTCATGCCGGAATCCAATCAGCTGGTGCTGGCCCCCATCTGCGCCCACGCGGCGCTGTGCGCGCCCCTGGTGGTCAGCGGACAGCACACCATCCGCATCGACCTGGAGGACGGCGGCGCGGAAACGGCCGGCGACACCTACTGCCTGGACATCGACGGCAGCCACCGCATGACCCTCCTGCCCGGCGGCGCGGTGACCTGCGCCCTGGCCACGCGGACGGTGGGCCTTGTCCGCACCACCGACGCGGGGTTCTACCGACGGCTGCAGCAGAAGATGGCAGGCCGCGAGTGACGGAAGGAGGCTTCCCCATGGGCGAATTGTCCGCGCTGCCCAACATCGGGCCGGAGGTGGAGCGTCAGCTGAACGAGGCGGGCGTGACCACCGCGGCGGAGCTTCGCGCCCTGGGCGCGGAGGAAGCCTGGCTGCGCATCCAGGCAAGCGACCCATCCGCCTGCATCCACCGTCTGCTGGCGCTGGAGGGGGCCATTCAGGGCGTGAAGAAAACGCTCCTGCCCCCGGAGCGCAAGGCGGAGCTGAAGGCCTTCTACCAGGCCCGCCGCAAGGGCTGAAGCCGGGGAAATTCCCCGCGCCGCGGCCTTGCGCGCGCCCCCGGGTTATGATATGATAGACGGGTATGACACCACACAAGGAGCATGATTTTCCGATGGATATGATGAGCCGCATCGCCGCGCTGACGGCGGATTGCCTGACCTCCACCTGGCCGGAAGCCGCGAACCTGCCCGACGCCGGGGAGATCCGCGGTCTGCTGGCCGTGCCCCCGGATCCCAACCTGGGCGACTACGCCTTCCCGGTCTTCCGCCTGGCCAAGGCCCTGCGCATGGCCCCGCCGAAGATCGCCGCCGCCCTGGCCCAGGCCTGGAACCACGAGGACGTGGCCCGGGTGGAAGCGGTCAATGGCTACATGAACTTCTTCCTCAACCGGGTGAACTTTGCCCGGGACACCCTGCAAACGATCCTGGCCGCCGGAGAAAAGTACGGCGCCTCCGACATGGGGAAGGGCAAGACCATCTGCCTGGACTATTCCTCCATCAACATCGCCAAGCGCTTCCACATCGGCCACCTGTCCACCACCATGATCGGCCACAGCCTCAAGCGGATCTACGATCACCTGGGCTACACCACCGTGGGCATCAATCACCTGGGCGACTGGGGCACCCAGTTCGGCAAGATGATCTACGCCTACAAGACCTGGGGCTCCCGGGAAGAGGTGGAAAAGGGCGGCGTGAACGAGCTGGTGCGGCTGTACGTCCGCTTCCACGAGGAGGCCGAGAAGGATCCCTCCCTGGACGACAAGGGCCGCGAATGGTTCAGGAAGATCGAGGAGGGCGACGAGGAAGCCCTGTCCATCTGGAACTGGTTCAAGGAGCTGACCCTCAAGGACACCGCGAAGGTCTACGACCTGCTGGGGGTGACCTTCGACTCCTACGCCGGCGAGAGCTTCTACAATGACAAGATGGATCGGGTCATTGACGAGCTGAAGGCGCAGAATCTGCTGACCGTCTCCCAGGGCGCGTCGGTGGTGGATCTGTCCGAGGACGATATGCCCCCCTGCATCATCCTGCGCTCCGACGGCGCCACCCTCTACGCCACCCGCGACCTGGCCGCCGCCCTCTACCGCCAGGACACCTACCACTTCGACAAGTGCCTGTACGTGGTGGCCTACCAGCAGGATCTGCACTTCCGGCAGATCTTCAAGGTGCTGGAGAAGATGGGCAAGCCCTGGGCCAAGGACTGCGTGCATGTGGCCTTCGGCATGATCTCCTACGAGGGGCAGAGCCTGTCCACCCGCAAGGGCTACGTGGTCTACCTGGAGGATCTGCTCCAGCAGGCCCAGCAGAAGGCCCTCGACATCATCAACGAAAAGTCCCCCAACCTGCCCAACAAGGAAGAGGTCGCCCGGCAGGTGGGCATTGGCGCGGTGGTGTACGCCGACCTGAGCAACAACCGCATCAAGGACATCGACTTCCACTGGGATCGCGCGCTGAACTTCGACGGCGAGACCGGCCCCTACGTGCAGTACACCCACGCCCGGTGCTGCTCCGTGCTGCGCAAGGCGGCGGACATCCAGCTGCCCGAGGCGGATTACGCCGCCCTCGCCGATGACGAGGCCCAGGCGCTGCTGCGGCTGCTGGGCCGCTTCCCCGACGTGATCTGCGAGGCCGCGGACAAGTACGAGCCCTCCATGATCACCCGCGCCGTCACCGACATTGCCCAGGCGTACAACAAGTTCTACTATGAGCATCGCATCCTGGACGATGATCCCGCAGCGGCCGCCGCCCGCGTGGCGCTGACGAAGGCCGTGAAGGACGTGATCAAGACCGGCCTGTGGCTGATCGGCATCGAGGCCCCCGAGCGCATGTAACCCCCCCCTCCATCCCTCAGGCAGACAAAAACCCGCCGCACCATCAGGTTCGGCGGGTTTTGCCGTATATGCCTTCCGCGGCGTCAGCGGCCGGCGCGGGACGTAATGCCTGCCGTCAGCGCAGGCTTTCCCGCAGGCGAAGGACGTTCTCCCTGATCCGGCGGATCGTGTCCGCAAACACCTCGTCCGGCTGGCCGGTGGGATCCTCCAGCCCCCAGTCCTCCCGGTATCTGCAGGGCAGGGCCGGACACTGCACGTTGCACCCCATGGTGATCACCACATCCACCGCCGGCAGGTCGGTCAGCAGCTTGCTGTGCTGGCCCTCCGCCTCCATGTCGATGCCGCAGAGCTCCTTCATCAGCCGTACGGCGTCAGGGTTGATGCGGTCCTTCCGCTCCGTGCCGGCGGAGCAGCTCTCGAACACGTCCCCCGCCAGATGCCGTCCCAGCGCCTCCGCGATCTGGCTGCGGCAGGCGTTGTGGACGCAGATGAACGCTACCCGCTGCATTTCAGACCTCCAGGCTGCCCAGCAGCTTCTCCACCTCGGCGGCCTTGAGCACCCGGCCCGAGGCAACCACCTTCCCGTTGACCACGATGGCCGGCATGGACATCACGCCATAGGTCATGACCTGCGCCATGTCGGTGACGTACGCCACCTCCGCCTTCAGCCCCATGGCGCTCACCGCCGCCAGCACGTTCTCGTACTGCGCGTGGCATGCCTTGCATCCCGCGCCCAGCACCTTGATCGGGGCGTCGTCCTCCGCCCGGGGACCTGCCGCGGACGCCTGCGTGACCTTTGCTTCCTCCTGCTTCCTTCCGGAACCGAACAGCTTCATGGTTTCTTCCTCCTGTCTGATGATGGATGATCTCCCTGCTCACATGAGCAGAGGCTGAATCAGGTTGAACAAATAGCCGACCAAAATGATGCCCACAGTGCAGATGCCGGCGAAAATGCCCAGCAGCTTCGGCCGGACGGCCTTGCGGAGCATCACCATCGAGGGCAGTGACAGGGTCGTGACCCCCATCATGAAGGCCAGCACCACGCCAAGCTGCGCGCCCTTGCCCAGCAGCGCCTCGGCGATGGGGATGGTGCCGAAAATGTCGGCATACATGGGTATGCCCGCCAGCGTGGCCAGCACCACGCCCAGGGGATTGCCCGTGCCGAGCACCCGCACAATGAACGCCTCGGGGATCCAGTTGTGGATGACCGCGCCGATGCCCACCCCCAGGAGCACATAGGGCGCGACCTTCCTCGCCGTGGCCGTCATCTGCCCCCAGGCGTACCGCAGCCGGTCGCGGCAGCGCAGCTTCTCCTGCGGCACGTCCATGACGCTGCCCCGGCGGATGAAATCCTCCACCTGATCCTCCAGGCGGAGCCGCCCGATCAGCGTGCCGCCCGCCACCGCGATCATCAGCCCGAGAATCACATACACGATGGCGATCTTCCAGCCGAAAACGCTCATGAGCAGCACCAGGCTGCCCAGGTCCACCATGGGCGAGGAAATCAGAAACGAAAACGTCACGTCCAGCGGCAGCCCCGCGCTGGTAAAGCCGATGAACAGCGGGATCGACGAGCAGGAGCAAAACGGCGTTACCGTGCCCAGCAGCGCTGCCACCCACCGCGCCCCCAGCCCCTGAAAGCGCCCGAGGATTTTCTTCGTCCGCTCGGGCGGGAAGTAGCTCTGGATGTAGGAAATCACCAGAATCAGCACGCCCAGCAGCACCATGATCTTCACCGCGTCATAGAGGAAGAACTGTATGCTGCCGCCCAGCCTGCCCGCCGTATCCAGCCCGCAGGCCTCAAGCCCGCTGCCGATCAGCCGCTTCAGCCACGCCATCCCCAGAATCTCATCCTGGAAAAAGCTCCATCCCGCCCGCAGTCCCTGCATCGTCATCCCTCCGCATCCGTTTGATATCCATCAAATTCGATTTGATTTGCCGGAACAAGCCCCGGACCTGCCGGGGTTGACGTTCCGCTCAGGCGTCGTCCTCCTGCACCGCCGTGATCTCCTCCAGCAGGGCGATGGCCTCCGCGCTGCCCTGCCTGCTGATCCGGTAGTGCGTCCACTTGCCCTCCTCCCAGCTGTCCACAATGCCCGAATCACACAGGATCTTCATGTGGTAGGACAGCGAGGACTGGGGCATCTCCATCTCCTCAATCAGGACGCAGGCGCATTTCTCCCCGCCCTGCAGCAGCTCCAGAATCCGCTGCCGCCGCTCGTCGCACAGGGCCTTGAACACCCTTGCCCGCTTCTCATACACGGTTTCCATGGCGCACCTCAAATCAAGTATTCCTGATGCATTATAGCCCACACATCGAAAAAAGTCAATATGTTTTGCGGCGCTCCGGGCAGCAGAAGACCCGCTGCGCATCTGTGGCGGCAGCGGGTCTGCACGGAGCATTGCGGACGGAGGGCGCAGGCTTACACCTCGCGGCCCACCACGGCGGCGATCTTGCGGATGTCGTCCATGACCTCGGCGAAGAGCTCGGGCTTGATGGACTGCGCGCCGTCGCACAGGGCGTGGGCGGGATCGTTGTGAACCTCGATCATCACGCCGTCGGCGCCCACGGCGATGGCCGCCCGGGCCAGCGGCTCCACCATCCAGAACTTGCCCGTGGCGTGGCTGGGATCCACCACCACCGGCAGATGGCTCAGCCGCTTCACCGCCAGCACCGCGGACAGATCCAGGGTGTTGCGGGTGTAGGTCTCGTAGGTGCGGATGCCCCGCTCGCACAGGATCACATTGGGGTTGCCGCCGGACATGATGTATTCCGCGCTCATCAGCCACTCCTCGATGGTGGCGGACAGCCCCCGCTTGAGCAGGATGGGCTTGCGGGTCTGGCCCAGGAGGCGCAGCAGGTCGAAGTTCTGCATGTTGCGGGCGCCCACCTGGATGCAGTCCACCTTCTCCTTGAAGATCTCGATGTCGTAGGGGCTCATGATTTCCGTGACGATGGGCAGGCCCGTGGCCGCCCGGGCTTCCTCCAGCAGCGCCAGGCCCTCGTACTTCAGCCCCTGGAAGGCGTAGGGCGAGGTGCGCGGCTTGAACGCGCCGCCACGCAGCACCGTCGCGCCGGCCTTCTTGACCTCCTGGGCCACGTAGGTGATCTGCTCCTTGCTCTCCACCGAGCAGGGGCCCGCCATCACGGTCAGCCGCTTGCCGCCCACCTCGGCGTCGCCCACCTTCACCGTCGTGGGCTCCGGATGGAACATGCGGTTGGCCTTCTTGAAGGGCTCGGCCACCTTCATGATGCGCTCCACGCAGCGGAAGGACTCAATCTGGGAGGGATCCACCTGGCTGGTATCGCCGATGAGGCCCAGAATCGTCAGGTCGGAACCGAACATGGGATTCACGTTCAGCCCCTTGGCGGTGAGCATGTCGGTCAGCTTGTCGATTTCCTGCCGCTGGGTACCCTGCTTCAGAACAATAATCATTCGTATATCCTCCTTCTTTCGCTTCCCATGGACACAAAAAACGGAGACCCGTAAAGGGCCTCCGTTCAACAGCGCAGTCCGAAAAGATCCGCGCGTCCAGCCGCTTTACGTCACGCCGAATACCCGGTCCAGCAAAAGCTGACCGGGAACGTAAACGTAAAGGACACGGAATACTGCATAGCGAACCTCCTGGCGCAAGTGGTTGATCCACGCTCATGATTATACATGCCCCGCCCCCCGGTGTCAAGGGAAGAACAAAAGCAGAACAAAAGCGGGAACGCGTCAGGCGCGTTCCCGCAGGAGGCATCGGGGAATGATCAGTTGCCCATCATCATCGCCAGGACGCTCGTGGGCAGGTACTGGATCACCGTCAGCACGGCGATCTGCGCGGCGGAGGCGATATCCTCGGCGTAGGCGCCCAGCTCCTCGTCGCTCATGGCGGCGGGATGCACGCACTCGCTGTCCGCCAGGAACGGCAGCGCGTCGCAGTTCTCGGTCACGGCCTTCACGCTGCACAGCGGAAGCTCCATGCCCATCACCGTCATGCCCACGTTGGCGTTGGTCTCGCGGCGCACGCTGTTCGCGCCGCTCTCCGTCTGCGTGGTGTAGTCGCCCTCCAGGCTGATATCCACGCCATCCACGTCGAAGGTCAGGCTCATGCCGCCCTGACGGCCGGCCGTGGTATCGCCCGGGGTCTGCTCGCCGTTCAGCTTCAGGGTGATGCCGATCTCCTCATCGTCGGCAATAACCTGCAGGTTCACATCCGTGCTGGACGTGTTCTCCTCGTTCAGGGACAGCAGGGTCAGGTTGATCGCGACGGTTTCATCATACTCCGTGTATTCCGACTTGAAGGACGCGTCCACATTCCTGTCGTCAAAGACCGCGTCGGCGTCGACCAGCAGCGTGAGATCGTCGCCGCCATCCACCTTCAGCGCGAAGGTGATCATCCCCACCGGATCCGCGTCCAGATAGAGCAGATCCATGGTCATCACCTCGGCGTCCTCCGCCGCGCAGCGCAGGCTCATCGTGTGGGTCACGCCCTGCTCACCGGTCAGCCGGCGATAGGTCAGGGGGATCTTCACCATCACGTCGCCATCCGTCATGGTCGTGTCCACGTCCATGCTCACCAGGTCGCCATTCAGTGCCATATACATGGTCAGGACGTACGTCATGGAAATTTCCTCGCAGGTCTCTTCCATGGCGCTGATGAACTCGGTGAACAGCTCCTCAGCCGTCATGTCCGTGGAGGCCAGCTGCATGTCCAGGTAGGCCATGGCATTGGCGCTCTTGCGGATGCAGTCCGCGGCAAGCCGGTAAATCTTCACCATGTCCTCGCCGGTGAGGGTCAGGGTCGCCCGGGTCATGGCCTTGTCGCAGTCGGCGGGCTGCTCGGTGACGGTCTCCGTCTCGCCGCGGTCCGCCATCAGACCCGTCATCAGATCGATCACGGGCGTCCAGTCCACATCGGCAAAGGCGTTCTCCGCATCCATCTGCACCACCGCCTCGCCGGAGAACATGCCCGCCAGCTGCACCCGCGCCAGCGCGGCTTCCTCTTCATCCAGCTCGCCCGCGTCCTCCAGCAGATCCACCAGCCGCTCCAGCAGAGGCTGCCACTCATCCGCGTCCACGGCGATGCTGCGGCTGCCCAGGAAGTTGCTGTTCAGGAAGGTCGTATCGCCCGAGAACGCCCCGGCAAGGGTCAGCACGTCGTTGCCGGACAGCTGCACGCTCAGCCGGCCCTCGCTCCCGTTCTGGTACACCTCCAGGCTCAGGGCGTTGAGCAGGTCGGAATAAACCGTGGCGATTTCCTCATCCAGGATATCGGTCAGATCCGCCGGCGTAAAGGTCACGGTGGTCTTCAGGGGCATGCCGGCATCGCGGGCATTGCCGACCAGCTCGCCCGATGTGGCGGCGCAGCCCAGCACCGGCAGCGCCAGCATCAGCACCGCCAGACAAATGGCAGTCAACTTCTTCATGCAGATTATCCTCCCTCATTCTCTTGGCCGGTCAGCTGATGGCCGGCTGTATCGTACATAGTATATTATACACAGCCAGCTCTTTTTTGTCACCGTTTCCTGACGAATTGATACATTTACGCGCCCAAGGCATACATTCCGCCGCATGAATGCATTTTCATGCGTTAACGTTCCGTGAACTTTCATTCTTCCTCTTGTGAAGATGGAAAATCTCTGCTATAATGCGAAGAGTAAGCTGCTTTTCAAGCGCACCATGAAAGGAGACCCGATTTTTGATGAACCTGACCAATCTGCTGCTGGGCATCAGCACCGCCTTCGCCGAAGCCGTTGACGCCGGCGCCGCCGAGGTTGTCACCGAGGGCGCTGAAGAAATGTCCACCGCCGCCACCGTCGTGAGCCTGCTCGGCAGCCTGCTGCCCATGATTCTGATCTTCGTCATCTTCTACTTTATGCTGATCCGTCCCCAGCGCAAGAAGGACAAGCAGGTCAAGGAGATGCTCAACAACCTCAAGAAGGGCGACCGCATCTGCACCATCGGCGGCATTTACGGCACCATCGTCAACATCAAGGACGACACCATCACCCTGGCCGTGGGCAAGGACAACCTGAGCATGGTGATCGCCCGTTGGGGTGTGCGCTCCGTGGAAGAGCTGACCATCGAGAACGACAACGGCGAGCTGCTCAACTGATCCGCAGCATACATACAAAAAAAGTGGCGCGAGCCACTTTTTTTGTTGCCTGCGCGGCAGGCTGCATGCCGAATACGCGGCCGGCGCGGCATCAGGTTCCCTTCTCCCGGGGACGAAGCCCGGCGGTCAGGCAGGGCTGATCCCCCGATCCGCCGGGCAACGGCTCCGCGGCATGCTACTCCATGCAGGGCGGCTGGGGATACAGCGGCAGGCTCGGGGGACATTCGGGCCTGGACGGGCCGGTCAGGCAGGGCTCCCAGCGGATCATGTAGCATTCCGCCAGGATTTCCAGCTCCGCCTCGAAGCATCCGTCCTCCGACGCGCACGGCGCGCAGACCAGCCGCACGCAAGGCTGCACCAGCACCGTGCTGCGCCAGCACTCGCCCTCGGGCACGGACAGGCGCATGGCCACATCCACCCGGGCGCAGCCGCGGCCGCTGTGGACGCAGCCGCAGCCGTCCCGCACCTGGCAGAGCAGCGGGATGGTCACATGCAGGCACAGCGTCCGCCGGACGGGATCCTGCTCCTGCGTCCAGGCCGGTTCCCCGCAGGCGCACACCGACAGCAGCGTCAGCGGGGGCGGCGCGCACTCCGGCAGGCCCTCCACCCGCAGGGTTGTCTGGCAGCGGCGCAGCCATGCCCTTCCGCTGGCCAGGATGCGCGGCAGGAGAAAGCCCTGCTTCTGCTCCTGGCCGCAGCAGCCGGGCGGCTTGCGGCAGCCGCCGCAGCGGCATTCCTCCGGCGGACAGAGGGGGCGGCAGGGCTCCTGACGGCCGCTCCATCCGCGATGCATGCAGTCCTGTTGTCTCATCGTTCGACGCCTCCCATTGCGGCTATTGCCGGTTTCCCCTTCAGCCTATGCGGCGGGCGGCGGGGGGTGCGGAGGGCGGAGCAATAGGCTTTGCGGCTGGGGGATGCTGAGGGGGAAGGTGCTGAAGGTGTTCCTTTGGGGATTGCGCGGGCGGGCGTTGCCGGCATGAAAGGCCCCTCCGCCGATGTTGTCGGGGAGGGGCTGGGGCATTCCTTTGGGGATGGCGCGGAACCTGCCGTTTCCGACGCGAAAGGCCCCTCCGCCGATGTTGCCGGGGAGGGGCTGGGGGCGTTCCTTGGGGGATTGCGCGGAACCTGTCATCTCCGGCACAGAAGGCCCCTCCGCCGATGTTGCCGGGGAGGGGCTGGGATGTTCCTTTGGGATTGCGCGGGTGGGCGTTGCCGGCATAAAAGGCCCCTCCGCCGATGTTGCTGCGGAGGGGCTGGGATGTTCCTTTGGGATTGCGCGGGTGGGCGTTGCCGGCATAAAAGGCCCCTCCGCCGATGTTGCTGCGGAGGGGCTGGGATGTTCCTTTGGGATTGCGCGGGTGGGCGTTGCCGGCATGAAAGGCCCCTCCGCCGATGTTGTCGGGGAGGGGCTGGGGGGCGTTCATTTTGGGATTGCGCGGGCGGGCGTTGCCGGCATGAAAGGCACCTCTGCCGATGTTGCCGGGGAGGGGCTGGGGCGTTCCTTTGGGATTGCGCGGAACCTGCCGTTTCCGACGCGGGCGAACTTCGTCGCCTGCTTGGAAACTCTGGCTTCTTTTCGTTCCTATTTTATGTATTTTTTGTGTTGCGCCTGGGCTGCCGCCCAGACCTGCGCAGGGGCTTACGCCGCCCCTGCACCCGCGCAAGGGGCATCGCCCCTTGACCCTTTTCCGCTGCCGCGTTCCCTTGGGAGTTATTTGCGGTTGGCGATCTGGAGGGCCAGTTTGGCCAGGAATTCGTCAAGCGTGCAGGTTTCGGTCTGGTCAGTGGCGCGGTCGCGGACGGAAATCGTGCCTTCCTGGACCTCCTTCTCGCCGATGATCACCATGTACGGCACCCGATCCTCCTGCCGCGCAGCGCGGATCTTGTAGCCGATCTTCTCGTTGCTGTCGTCCAGCTCGCTGCGGA
>JBJEYH010000026.1:0-1816 GCA_051886675.1 Aristaeellaceae bacterium | reverse complement strand
GGATCACCGCGCAGGCCTTGGCGTACTCCGTCCGGCCCTCCTGGGTGGACAGGTCATGCTCGGCGCGCAGGCGGCGCATGCGGTAGGTCTCGGGGGTCAGGGCGGGCAGGCTGTTGAAGCCCTCCAGCCCGTCCCGGCGGATGAACTCGTCAGGATCCAGCCCGTCGGGGAAGTCCAGCACCCGGGCCGGAATGCCTTCCGCCTTCAGGATGTCCAGCCCGCGCAGGATGGCATGCTGACCCGCGCTGTCGCCGTCGTAGCTCAGGTACACCTGCGGGGCGAAGCGCTTGAGCAGGCGGGCCTGCTCGGCGGTCAGGGCGGTTCCCAGGGTGGCGCACACCCCAGGCACGCCGAACTGCGTCAGCGACACCACGTCCATGTACCCTTCCACCAGAATCACCCGCTCCAGATGTCGCTCCTTGCGCAGCAGGTTGGCGGCGTATACGCCCAGCCGCTTGTTGAACACGGGGGTGTCGGAGGTGTTGAGGTACTTGGGCTGGCCGTCGCCCAGGGTGCGTCCGCCGAAGCCCAGGACGTTGCCATACTGGTCGATAATGGGGAAGATGGCCCGGTTGCGGAACATATCGAAGGCGCGCCGGGGCCGGGCAGGCGCATCGGCGGAAGCGGGTTCTGCCTCCTTGACCACCGTCAGCCCCGCCAGACGCAATTCCTCCAGCGAGTAGCCCTGCTCCTGCAGGTGACGGGTCAGGCTGTCCCACTGGTTCGGGGCTGCCCCCAGGCCGAACCTGCGGATGACGCTGTCGGTGAGCCCGCGGCCCTTGAGGTAGTCCAGCATGGGCCTGCCCTCAGGGGTGAACAGCGTCTGGTGGAAGTAACGGGCCGCGTCCCTGTTGGCGGCAAGCAGCCTGTCGCGCTGGGAGCGGCGCCGCTGGTAGTCGGGGTCGTCCTCCATCTGGGGGAGGGGCATGTGCACCTGATCGGCCAGGAACCTGACCGCCTCGGCGAAATCCAGCCGCTCGATGTCCATAATGAACTGAATGACGCTGCCGCCGGCCTTGCAGCCGAAGCAGTAATAGAGCTGACGCTCGCCGTCCACGGAAAAGGAGGCTGTTTTTTCGCCGTGAAACGGGCACAGACCCCAATATCTATGCCCGTTCCTCTTCAGTGCCACATAGCCTGACACAATCTGTACAATATCGGCCCGCGCGCGGAGCTCGTCCAGCCACGCGGAGGGAAAGCGTGCCATGTTTGCTTCACCTGCCTATAGTTTCGCCACGCTTCGCGCTTTTCCTTCTTTTTATTCCTGCTGGATTTTGGGCAATCGGCAGGCTTTTTTACAGCGCGGGGAAGGACGCGGGGACGAACAGCTGCTGATAGGTGCGCACGGCGTAGCGATCCGTCATGCCGGAGAGAAAATCACACACACCCCGCGCCATGCCCTCCCGGTAGCCGATGAGCACATACTCCTCCGGCATTTCCCCGGGGTGCTCGCTGTAATAATGAAACAGCTGCTTCATCAGAAGGTCGCAGCGGTGCTCCTCCGCGGCGCGCCACTTGTCCCGGTACACCCGCTCAAACATGAACTCCCGCAGGCCGTCCATGGCCTCCTGCACCAGGGGGCTCATGGTCAGCATGTCCTTGCCCTGGCTGTTCTCCACGATGTCCAGGATCATGGTGTTGATGCGCTGCCCATGGGTATAGCCCAGCACCTTCAGGCAGTCCGCCGGCAGCTCGAAGGGCTGCAGCACGCCGCCGCGAAGGGCGTCGTCCAGGTCGTGGTTCAGGTAGGCGATGCGATCCGCCCGGCGGACGCACTGCCCCTCCAGCGTGGCGGGAAACTGCTTGCCCGAGTGGC
>JBJEYH010000025.1:0-7969 GCA_051886675.1 Aristaeellaceae bacterium | reverse complement strand
GCCTCACCGGCACCAAGAAGGGCTGCGAGCAGGGCGAGTGCGGCGCCTGCACCGTCATGCTGGACGGCCTGCCCGTCAACTCCTGCTGCACCCTGGCCGTTGAGTGCGAGGGCCGCAGCGTGGTGACGGTGGAAGGCATTGCCAAGGGCGGCAAGCTGCACCCCATCCAGAAGCAGTTCATCGAGAAGTGGGCGCTGCAGTGCGGCTACTGCACCCCGGGCATGATCATGTCCGCCAAGGCGCTGCTGGATCGCAATCCCCACCCCACGGAGCTGGAGATCCGCGAGGCCATCGAGGGCAACCTGTGCCGCTGCACGGGCTATGCCAAGATTGTGGAAGCCATCCAGGCTGCCGCCGCTGAAATGGACTGGGAAGGAGGCAGCGAGCATGAATAAGGACTGCGACCGCCACTATTTCAAAAAGCCGGAATTCTACCGTCTGACCGGCGGGAACAACTACGTCCGCATCGACGCCGAGGACAAGGTGACCGGCCACGGCAAGTACGTGGGCGACATCATGTTCCCCGACATGCTCACCGGCCGTATGGTGCGTTCCCCCTACGCCTATGCGCGCATCAAGTCCATCGACGTGTCCGAGGCCGCGAAGCTCCCGGGCGTCAAGTGCATCCTGACCGCCAAGGACTTCGAGTGGAAGTCCAAGGTGGGCAACGGCGAGTTCGCCGCGGAGTTCGCCGACAAGGAGGTACTCTGCTCCGAGCTGGTCAAGCAGGTGGGCGACGATGTGGCCGCTGTGGCTGCCGTGGACGAGGAGACCGCCCAGCGGGCCGTGGATCTGATCAAGGTGGAATACGAGGTGCTGGAGGGCGTGTTCGACCCCTTCAAGGCCATGGAGGACGACGCCCCCGAAATCCAGTGGGAGGGCCGGGGCATCCACAACATCGGCATGAAGTCCATCATGCAGGCCGGCACCGACATTGACGAGGAATTCGCCAACGCCGCCTACGTGCAGCACCGCAACTACAAGACCCACCGCATGGTGCATGCCGCCATGGAGCCCCACGGCGCGGTGGCCACCTACCGCAACGGCGACTACACCATCTGGATGTCCACGCAGATGGCCTACGTGGATCAGTTCTGGTATGCCCGGTGCCTGGGTGTGTCCGAGAAGCATGTGCGGGTGATCAAGCCCCTGGTGGGCGGCGGCTTCGGCGGCAAGCTGGACAGCTATTCCTTCGGCCTGTGCGCCGCGAAGATGGCCGAGCTGACCGGCCGTCCCGTGCGGATGATCCTCACCCGCGAGGAGTGCTTCCAGACCACCCGCAACCGTCACCCGATCTACATGCACATCGACACCGCCTTCGCCGCCGACGGCAAGCTCCTGGCCAAGAAGTGCTACCACGTGCTGGACGGCGGCCCCTACGGCGGCTCCGGCGTGGCGGCCTGCGCCCAGTCCACCCTGTGGGCCAACTTCCCCTACAAGCTGAACTCCGTGGACTTCCTGGCCCACCGCGTCTACACCAACAACCCCTCCTCCGGCGCCATGCGCGGCTACACCGCCTGCCAGGTCCACTACGCCCATGACCTGAACATGCAGTACGCCGCGGATCATCTGGGCATCGACCCGGTGGAGTTCCGCAAGATGAGCGCCGCCGATCCGGGCTACGTCGCGCCCGCCGGATTGGCCATCACCTCCTGCGCCTACAAGGAGACCCTCGACACCGCCGCCAAGGAAATCGGCTGGTACGAGCGCAAGGGCCACATGAAGGACGGCGAGGGCATCGGCTTTGCGGGCACGGGCTTCGTGTCGGGCACGGGCTTCGCGGTGCTGGAGGCCCCCAACCAGTCCTCCGCCTGCGTGCAGGTGCGCCTGAACAAGCGCGGCATGGTCAGCCTGTACATCGGCTCCCACGACATCGGCCAGGGCTCCGATACCGTCATGACCGCCATCGTCGCCGAGGAGCTGGGCCTGGAAATGGCCGACGTGAAGACCTTCATGTCCGACACCTTCCTCTGCCCCTGGGACTCCGGCTCCTACGGCAGCCGCGTGACCTTCCTGGCGGGCAACGCCGCCCGCCGCGCCGCCGTGGACGCCAAGCGGCAGCTGTTTGAGGTGATCGCGCCCATGTGGGGCGTGATGCCCACCACCCTGGAATGCCTGGAGCGCAAGGTCATCTCCAAGGAGAACGCCGAGCTGCAGATGCCCATCGAGGACGCCATGTTCAAGTACATGACCGTCAAGGGCGGCGACGAGCTGGTGGGCGTGGGCTCCTTCTACCACCGCACCGACAACAGCCAGTACAACGGCGTCAACACCACCAACTACGCTCCCGCCTATTCCTTCTCCACCGGCGCGGTGCACCTGAACCTGGACAAGGAAACCGGCGTGCTGGACATTGACGAGTTCGTCTTTGCCCACGACTGCGGCCGCGCGCTGAACCGCCGCGCCGTGGAGGGCCAGCTGGAGGGCTCCATCGCCATGGGCCTGGGCTATGCGGTGTATGAGCACAACGTGACCAAGGAAGGCCGGATCCTGAATCCCAACTTCCGCGATTACCGGCTGCCCACCGCGCTGGACATGCCCAAGATGCGCACCTTCTACGACTTCACCCCCGACGACGAGGGCCCGCTGGGCGCCAAGGAGGCCGGCGAAGGTTCCGCCGCGCCGGTGGCTCCCGCCATCGCCAACGCGGTGAACATGGCCTGCGGCATCTACCTGACGGAGCTGCCCCTGGATCCCGAGCATCTGTGGCGGGCCATGCGCGGCCTGAAGGACGACCGCAACCCCAACCACATGCCCGAGGACGACGAGGTTCGCGAGCGCTACATGCATCCGGACGACTGACGCGGTTCGTTCAGGCGGCCTGCGCCTGAACGAGGCTGCGCCCGTTCGCTGGTCAGGGCCTGAAGGCCCTCCCGGCCGCCCACGGGCGTAAGGAAGCGATTTCGCGAGCGAAATCGCGCGGAAGCTGACGCGCATGTCGTCAGCTTCCGATTGCAGTCTGGCCGACGGCAATCAAGTGCTCCTGTACACTTTCCCCAAAAGGAAAAGGCCGCGAAGCATTGCTCCGCGGCCTTTTTGTTGTGCGCTTTTTTCACAGATCCTCCAGATCCAGCCTGTTCAGCTCGTCGGCAATCTCCTTCTGCCGCTCGTAGAAGAGCAGCTCCCTGTTGTGGGCGAAGTACCCTTCGCACCCGAACAGCCCGATGAACCGCGCCGCCCAGGGCGTAACCGTCAGCTCCGTGACCAGGATCAGCATCTCCTGCCCGTCGCCGAAGGCCTCCTCGCAGAAGCGGAACAGATTGTCCAGCCGCTCCCCCGCCCGGGCCGAAGCTGCCCTGTGCGCATCCAGCCGGAGGGCGTAGTCCTGCCGCAGCGCCGGGAAATCCGCCGCGCCCTGCATTTCCTCCAGCATGGCGCACAGGCGCTTTTCGGCCCGCTGCCCGTCCGCCGGCAGGGTGCGCCCCGCCATGGCCCGCGCCAGCTTCTCCCGGCGCGCGGCGGCTTCCCGGGTGGCCTGGCTGCCGGCGGGCTGATCCTTCCGGGCGCGGATGTCCCTGAGGATGGGCAGCAGGGCGGTCAGCGCGTCCTGCATGACCATGACCTCCCGCAATTCGCCCGTCATGCGGTCCAGCAGCAGGCCCAGCAGCGCGTACCGCTCGTCGAAGCGGGCCTGCCGCGCCCGCGCCATGGCCGCGCCGGGATGCCCCGACAGAATATTCTCCACCGCGTAATCCCCGCTGTAGCGGCTGAACAGCTCCCAGTAGGCGGCGAAGTCCGCGCAGATGCGGCTGTGCTGCAGGTACTGCCCGATCAGCTGCTCATCCACCGCAAGGCCCTTCTTCCCATACAGGCGGAGCATGGCGGACAGATCCTCCCACCCCCGGGGCGTGACGAACTGCCTGCCGGAGGCGGTGTTTTCCACCAGGCAGAAGTGATCCCGGCGGATCTCCAGGTAGGTCATCACCGCCGGATGCACCTGCCGGGTCGCGGCGTACTCCTTCCACACGGCGTAGTCGGGCTCCACCTGGATGCGCTTGAGCCGGTCCAGCGTCACGATGTCGAAGGAGCGCACCGCCCGGTTGTACTCCGGCGGATTCCCCGCGGTGACGATAACCCAGCCCTCCGGCACCCGGTGCTGCCCGAAGGTCTTGTACTGCAGGAACTGCAGCATGGAGGGCGCCAGCGTCTCGGACACGCAGTTGATCTCGTCCAGGAACAGGATGCCCTCGGTCAGACCCGTCAGGCGCATCATGTCGTGCACGGCGGCGATGATCTCGCTCATGGTGTACTCGGATACCGCGCCGTAGGGCCGCTCCTCAATGCGGGGCAGCCCCAGGGCGCTCTGGCGGGTATGGTGGGTCATGGAATAGCTGACCAGGCCGATGCCCATCTCCTGGGCGATTTGCCGCATGATGGCCGTCTTGCCGATGCCCGGCGCGCCGATGAGCAGGATGGGCCGCTGCTGCTCCGGCGGGATTTCGTATTCCCCGTACTCGTTCCGGGCCAGGTAGGCGGTCACCGCGCTGCGGATCTGATGCTTGGCTTCCTTGATGTTCATAGGCGCCCTCCCTCAGGCAAAATACAGGATGTCCGGCTGATCCAGGGTGGCCTCGTCCAGCAGCACGCGGATGGCCCAGGGCGGAACCTTCGCCTCCGCGTCCTCCCGGCTGATGAAGAGAAAGGCCGTCTCGTACCGCGGCGGCTCCCCGGGGTATACGCCGTCGCCGTCGGTCAGATAGAGCACGCCCCGCAGCTCCGTCAGCTCGCCCCGGTCGATCAGCCCGTCCAGATAGCGGAAGGCCGGGCGGAAGTCCGTGCCGCCCCGCCCATGGAGCGTCAGATGGCCCGTGAAGGCCGCCAGCTCCTCGGGCGAGGTGATCACGGTGTCCCTTTGCACCGCCGCGTCGCATTCCAGAATGTGCAGGCGCATCCGGCTGTCGAACACGCCCTGCTCCAGCAGCATTTCGCAGGTGCGCGAAAGGAACGCCTGCACCCGCTCCCCCGCTACCGAGGCCGAGGTGTCCAGCACGATGGCCAGCTCCCGCACCCGCTTTTGCTCCGCGGTTTCCAACGGCTCGATCAGCGGCATGCTGCCGTACAGCCGCAGCCCGTAGGCGTAGAAGATCGGGTCGAAGCTGTCCGGATCGGATTCCGGCACCTCCGTCAAGGCGGCGAAGCGCATCAGGAATTCCCGGTAGGACAGGCGCGTGCGCTGCCCGGCCTTCAGGTTGATCAGCAGCCCCGACGCCCGCTCCGCCCACTGGCGGCTGTGGGTCTCCAGATCGGTCTGCACCCGGGCGGCGATCCTGCGCCACTGGGCCGGAAGGTCGCTTTTGTCCTGCCCGGGTTTCCCCTGCTCCCGGCCGTCCTGGCTGGCCGCGGCCTGCTCCCGGCCCGACTGCCGGGGGGAATCCTCCTCCCCGCCGCGGGCTTTGCCGCTGTCGCCGTCCTGGCCGTCGCCCTCCTGCTCCTCCTCCGGACGATCCTCCTCCCGGCCCTTGCTGCGGGCGTACCACAGGTCATGCCCGTCCAGGCGGAAGGGCGCGCGGAGGGCCTCCAGCTGCGCCTCCGTCAGGGCCTGATCCGCATAGTGGCGATAGATGCGCTCGGCGGTCATGGGACCGCGCAGCGCACGGCGTACCGCGGCCATGGTCTGCTCCGCCGCATCCGGTCGCTGCGCCGTGACCGATGGCAGCGACAGGCTGTCGATGCAGGCCTCCACCGCCATGTCGCAGGCCAGATCCCAGCAGGCCGTCAGCACCCGCTTCCCCTCCACGAAGGGATGATGGTACACGCAGTGCAGCGCCATGTGCAGGAAGGCCCGGGTTACCGCCGCCGGCTCGGCCTGCCACCGCCGCAGGACGTACACGGGATTGTAGCGCAGGTTCTCCCCGTCGGTGGCGAGGGTCACGGTTTCCCCGTCGTCCAGGAGGGTCAGCCGCATCAGCGCCGGCGCCAGAAAGCGCAGATCCACCAGCAGGGTGTTCCGGCTCAGTGTCAGCACGTCCTCCGCCAGGGCGTGCAGCTTCTGCGAGAGCGCATCCCCGGTTTGCCTACTCATCCGCCAATTCCTCCAATGCGCTGTCCAGCGCCGATCCGCCCGTTCCCAGGGTGTGCCGCTGGTAGTCCATCAGCAGGCTCAGCGTCCGGGGATCCCCCGCTTCCGCCGCCCGGCTGAACACCTGCCCGAAGCCCTCCCGATCCAGCCAGCCCCGGGCGCACAGGTACTGGCACAGCGCAAAGGCCGGCTCGCTCTGTGCCCGGCCCACGAGCCGGGGGCGCTCCGCCTCCAGGGCCCAGTCGTATTCCGCCGCAACGGCAGGCGCGTAATGGCTCTCCCGCTGCGCGTCCTCCAGGAAGCCGTTCAGCGCATACCGCCGCCACTGCGCCGGAAACGCCGACAGCGGCACCTCCCGGGCCACCATGCTCCGCAGCCGGGTGCAGCCCATGAAGGTCTTCTCCCGGTCGAAGCCCCGCAGCAGCACCGGCTCCCGGGCGTCGTGCCAGACAAAGTCCTTCAGCGGGCCGCAGAAGACGACCCGCTCAAGCGCGCTGCAGCCGGCGAAGACGCCGTCCCCCGGCTCCAGACGGTTGGTGTAGGTGTAGCTGGTGTTGGGCGACATGGACACCTCCGTCAGCTCCCGGCAGTCCCGGAAGGCGTTCATGCCCACGGTGCGCAGGCTCCCGGGCAGCAGCGCCCGGCGGATGCGGCTCTTGCTGTAGGCCCAGGTGTCGATGTGGGTGGCGCCCTCGGGCAGCGCCAGGGTGGCGGGACATTCCGCCGTGGCCCCCAGCTGCCCTACGGTGCATTTGTCCGCCTGGGCCATCAGCCGGTCCCAGTAGGGGGTCTGGTAGAAGACGTACTCGTCCATCTCCGCGCCGGGGTTGAGAATGGTCACCTCCCGAAGGGATGAGCAGCCCTCGAAGGCCCGGGAGGCCAGCAGCCGCAGCGACGCGGGCAGGGTGATCTCCCGCAGGGACGGGCAGTACCAGAAGGCCCGGGCCTCCACCACCCGCAGGCTCCTGCCCAGGGAGGCCTGCTTCAGCGCGCCGCACCCGCTGAAGGCCTCCAGCCCGATGCGCTCCACGCTGCCGGGCAGCGCGATGGCCTCCAGCCGGGCGCACTTCTCGAAGGCCCGCCGGCCGATCGCCTTCAGCCCCGCCGGCAGGGTCACCGCCCGGATGCCCCGGCCGGCGAACACGTCGTCCCCCAGGGCCTGGACGCCCTCCGGCACCACCGGGTGACTGCCCAGCCCCCGCCAGGCCGTCAGCGTGACCAGATCGCCGAGCAGGGCCGTCTCAAATTCCGCCATGGCCGCGCCTCCTTTCCCCATGCGGCGGTGATATCAAAAAAGCGGCGCCCTGGCAGAGGGAGCATGCTTCCGCCCGCCGGAACGCCGCTGACGCCCTCAAGGGACGTTCCGGCTCACAGGTGAACCCCGCCCGTGGGCAGGCAGGCCTTCTGGGCAATCACCATGCCCAGCCGCTCCGCCAGCAGGGACAGAACGTAGCTGATCACGTACATCAGCAGATAGTCGCCCGCCACCGCCGACCAGTAGTAGGGCGCGGAGAAGCCCACGTTCACGCCCACCAGCACCAGGGTCGCGCCGGTGTTGTAGAACAGGGTGGGCACCAGGTTGGATACCAGGCCGAAGGGCAGGGTGTTCTGCCTGAGCCTGATGGCGGCGGCGAACTGGTCGCCCCACATCTTCACCGGCAGGCACACGGAGATCAGCATGATGACCAGGAATGCCGTGCCCCAGTTGCGCACCAGGGTTTCCACCTCCACAGCGACGCCCTGGGTCAGGGCAGTCTTGACCGTGGCGGTGGCGGACATGCACAGCGACAGAATCAGCGCGATGATGATGCTGACCACCATGCCGAAATGATTGCGGAAGAACTTAAGCATGAAAACCATCCTTTCAAATCAAAAATACAGAGACTACAGGAGCACGCCGCTCCCTTGGTACAGTTTCTTTTCAACTTTACAGGCGTCCGCCGCTTCCGG
>JBJEYH010000024.1:0-8054 GCA_051886675.1 Aristaeellaceae bacterium | reverse complement strand
GCTGATAATTCATTATACAGGATGATCCGGCGATTTTTCTACCAAATATCGCAATTATATTTTTCATTTTCCGTTCGATATTTATCGATAATCCGTTTTTCAATTTCCGTCCAAAGGGGCTCTGCAGGGAGATCAGCCCATCCTTGCCGGACATCCCCGGCGGCGCTGTCCGTCTTTTCGCGCAAACCGGCCCATATCCGCCCTTTGCGCCGGGGAAAGCTCCGCATTTGCATTTTCAAATTTGCGTCTTTATGTTACAATGGAGGGAAGAAGGGAGTGAACGCGGTGGAGTGTTTGCTGCTGTGCCGGGACAGACCCCGGCAGACCGCGCTGGAAAGCGGCGTGCCCTGGAGCGAGTGCGGCATCGGGCGGGTATACGCCGCCGCCAGCCTGGACGACGCCCGGGAGATGATGCTTGCCCGGCCGGTTCCGCTGGCCGTGGCGGACGAGCCCTCGGGGCTGACGCTGTGCCGGTGGGCAGCCCAGGCAGGCTTCCGGCTGCGGGTGATCCTGCTGGTGGAGGACTGCACCATCGAGCTGGCCCGGCAGGCGGTGGAGCTGGGGATCTTCCGGCTGCTGCCGGCCTCGGCCAGAACCGCGGAGATTGCCGCCGCCCTGCAGAACGCCGCGGGCAGCCTGCGTCGCGAGCGGGAGACGGTCTACGAGCATACCCAGGGGGAGCTGAGCCTGTGGCGGCACGCCCTGGCCGGAGCCCGGATGCTGGACGTGTTTCTGGCCAGCGGCTCGAACCTGCAGGACATCGTGCATGACGGCGTGCTGCCCGGGCAGCATCCCCTGTGGCTGCTGCGCATCAAGCTGAGCGACTGGGCGCAGAACGGCCACTGGCCGGATCAGCTGACGCAGCTGTCGCTGATCAACCTGTCGCGGCAGGCATTCGGGGCGCGGTGGGAGGTGAGTCCCGCGGTGGCCATGGAGCGGGACACCTACGCGCTGTTTCTGTGGGGTGACGCATCCTCCCCGGAGGAGGAGTGCGACGCGATGTTCTGCCTGATCCGCCAGGCGCTGGGGTGCATGGTATCGCTGAAGTGGGCCGGGCCGTTCCCCCTGCGGGAGGCGCCGGAAAAGTGGCGGCAGATCACCTCCGGCGACCTGCCCGGCCACGACGCCCCGGACGCCGCCAGCCGGAAGAAGCCTGCGCCGCCCGAGGTGCAGCTGTGGGCGGACATGCTCATGAGCCCCCAGCCCCAGCGGCTGATGAACCATCTGCACAAGTACATCGCCGGGCGGTGGAACGGGATGCCGCCCACCCAGGAGGAGCTGCAGCAGCTGTACGTGCAGTTTCTGCAGGCGGTGGACATGGCCATGGGCGACACGAACCTGTGGGGCGAGGTGCTGATGGACGCGGACAAGTACGACAAGTACATCCACGGCGGACGCTCGCTGGAAGCCTACTTCGCCTTCGTGCTGATGACGGTCACGGAGATGATCCGCCTGCGCAACGCCAGCGAGGTATCCCTGGTGGAGCGGGTGAACCTGTACCTGGAGGAGCATCTGGAGGAGCGCGTCCAGTGCGCGGACATCGCCGCCGCCTTCCTGACCAGCCCGGATCACCTGAACCGCCAGTTCAAGCAGCAGACCGGCCACACCCTGAAGGAGCACATCACCCGGCACAAGATGGCCAACGCCCAGCGGCTGCTGCGGCTGACGCATCTGCCCATCAGCGTGGTGGCCGCCAAGGTGGGGTACGAGAACTTCTCGCACTTCTCCACCGTGTACCGCAAGACCCGGGGCGAAACCCCCATCGAAACCCGCAACAGCAGCCGGTAGGCCGGATGATCCCGGCGGCGCGGGCCGCGTTGTTCCCCACGGCATGCCACAGGCGGAGCCTCCCCCGGGAAGCTCCGCCTGTTTGTGTCTGCCGGGCGCGCGCCGCCGCGCCGTTTACCCACGCGCCCGTCGAGGACGCCCGCGGGGGACAGCCGGGACAGCGTTGTTTCCATATAATAAGGGTATCCGGTGCATGGGTGCGGAGCGGCAGCGATGCTCTCCCCGCGCAGGCGGAGGAAGATGCCTGCCTGGCCAAAGGGTTCGGCGCGGCGGCTGACGCAGCGTTGCTTCCCCGGCATCCCGCCCGGCGGCACAACCCCTTCCTCGTTCTTGCCCTACCCTTCCAAATAGTAGTATTCCTTGCACAAGGCCCGGCACAGCGGCTGACGCAGCGTCGCTTCCCCAGCATCCCGCCCGGTGGCACACAACCTTTCTCGTCGTTGCATTTCCCTTCCGAGAGAAGCATTCCTTGCTGCATGACCTGGCGAAGCGGCTGACGTAGCATCGCTTCCCCGGCATCCCGCCCGGCGGCACAACCCATTCCTCGTCGTTGTCTTACCCTTCCATAAGAAGTTTTCCGCACAACAGAGACCGGCGCAGCGGCTGACGCAGCATCGCTTCCCCAGCATCCTGCCCGGCGGCACAACATCTTCCACGTTGTTGCCTTCCACTTCCAAAAGAAGTTTTTCCACAGCAAAGACCGGCACGCGGCTGACGCAGCGTCGCTTCCCCGGCATCCTGCCCCACGGCACACAGCCTTTCTCGTCGTTGCATTCCCCTTCCAAGAGAAGCATTCCCTGCTGCATGACCCGGCGTAGCGGCTGACGCAGCGTTGCTTCCCAAGCATCCCACCCGGCCGCACACCCCCTTTCTCGCCGTTGCCCTTCCCTTCCAGAAGATGTTTTCCTTACCGTTGGGTCAAGCGCAGCGGCTTGCGCAGCGTTGCTTCCCCGGCATCCTGCCCCGCGGCACACAGCCTTTCTCGTCGTTGCATTTCCCTTCCAGAAGAAGTTTTCCTCATAACAGAGACCGGCGTAGCGGCTGACGCAGCGTCGCTTCCCCGGCATCCCGCCCGGCGGCCCACAGCCTTCCTCGTCGTTGCCCATCCCTTCCAGAAGAAGTTTTCCTCACAACAGAGACCGGCACGCGTCTGACGCAGCGTCGCTTCCCCAGCATCCCGCCCGGCGGCACAACCCATTCCTCGTCGTTTCCCATCCCTTCCAGAAGATGTTTTCCTTACCGCTGGGCCAAGCGCAGCGGCTGACGCAGCGTTGCTTTCCCGCATCCCGCCCGGCGGCCCACAGCCTCCCGCATCACCTCCCCCCGACAGCGCAGCAGGCGGAGCTTCCTACCGGAAGCTCCGCCTGCTCTGTCTGAAAGGGATTCGTCCGGGCCGATGCGCATCACGCCTCCACCCGCTCAAACACCAGGGCCTGATCCAGCGGACAGGGCAGATCGTATTCGCCCCCCGCCAGCGTTTCCCCGGTGAAGAAGTGCCGCCACTGTCCCCGGGGCAGATATACCCGCCGGCCTGCCGCGCCCGGCTCTGTCACCGGCGCCACCAGATAGCGGCGGCCCAGCATATATTCGTCGTCGCAGGCAAGGGCCCGCCCGTCCCCCGGATAGTCCAGGCACAGATGGGCCATCATGGGCCGGCCGTCCCGCACGCAGCGCTGCGCTTCCTCCCAGAGCACGGGGCGCAGCTTCTCCCGCAGCCGGGCGAAGGCGCAGGCCGTCTCCGCGATGGACGGATCCTGCCAGTAGCGCGCCAGGTTCCAGGGGCTGCGGTCGTTGTTGAGGGACGCGTCCTCCGTGGCGTCGAACTGGCCGGAGCGGGGCTCGGCATGCCACTGCATCACCGGGCAGAAGCACCCCATGGCCGTGGCCCGCAGGTACAGCTCCCCGTCCGGCAGCGGCCCCGCAAAGCCGCCCATGTCGAAGCTCCAGAACAGAATGCCCGACAAGCCCGCCGTCAGCCCGGCCGTCAGCTGGGCGCGAAGCTCGCTCCAGCGGCTGAGCTGATCCCCCGCCCAATGGATGGGCGCGCACTGGGCCCCGGCATACCCCGCCCGGCTGAAGGTCAGCCCCGGCAGACCCCTGTCGCGCATCCACCGGTGATAGGCCCCGGTGTACTGCAGGGGATACAGGTTGTGCGCCGCCCGGCCGGAGGTGCCGTCGTGCAGGAGGACGTCGTCGCCAAAGAGGAACTCCCCGCCGTCGGTCTTGAAGCCCTCCACCCCGGCCTCCAGCAGATGCTCCCGCCGGGAAAACCACCACGCCGCGGCCTCCGGATTGGTGAAGTCCGGCAGAAGGCTGCCCTCGAACCACTTCTCCGGGATCACGTAGGGGGAGCCGTCCGCGTTGCGCACCACATAGCCCCGGGCGACGGCTTCCTCCCGGTCACGGCGCACGGGCTCGGGATCCGGGCAGTCCCGCAGGGCCTTCAGCACGGGGATCTGCCACAGCACCAGATGCAGCCCCGCCTCCCGCACCCTGCGCACCATGGCCGCCGGATCCGCCCATTGATCGCTCCAGCGGTAGAAGGTGCTTTCGTCGCTCCAGGCCTCCAGCACCATCACCGACGCCGGACAGTCATGCTCCTTCAGCGCCCGCAGCTGCTCGTCCACGTCCGCGTCGCACTTCCAGCCGTTGGCGCTGATCCACAGGCCGAAGGCCCACTCCGGCGGCAGCGCCGCGCCGCCAGTCAGGCGGACGTACGCGCGCAGCTGCCTGTCCGGCGTGCCTGTCAGCCAGTGATCCGTCAGGCCATCGTCCACCGGGGAGGCCACGCGGATCATCTCCCCGAAGGCCATGGCCACGCTGTACCCCGTCGCCCGGTACAGCCCGAAGCCCCCGTCCGTCATGAAGAAGGGCGTGGGCAGGTAGCTCCATTCCCCCTGCCGGGTGAAGTGCTCCACCACCCTTCCGCAGCTGCCCCGGCCCTGCTGATCCACCGCGTCGAAGCGCTCGCCGGTGCCGTACACATGCCCGTGCGCCCCCGCAAGCTCCATCTCCTGCCAGGCGGGCGCGCCGTCCGCCCGCAGACCCAGGGTCATGCGCACGCAAGCCAGGCTTCGGCCCTCCGGCAGACGCATCCGCCAGACGCACCCCTCCCCAAAGGTGATCGGGCCGCAGGGCGCGTCCTCCGGCGGACAGCAGGTCAGCGTCAGGGATCGTCCGCCTTCCTCCTCCCGGCCCCGGAGGTATACCCCCGGGCACAGCTCCGCCCAGCCCTCGCCCGTGCGCAGCGGAGCGTCCACCGTTACGGGTGTCAGCACGTCCATCGCGAACCACCGGGTGCTTTCCTCCCCCCGGACAAAGCGGTAGCGCACCTCGCAGGCCCTCTCCCGGGCGGGCAGGGTGAAGCGCCAGCCCTTCGCCGTGGGCAGAGGCCGCGCCGCGCAGGCTTCCCCCGCGATCTCCAGCGCGGGCGCGCCGCCATCGCACAGGCAGTCCAGATGAATCGCCTGCCCCGCCATGGGGTACAGGGGATGCCGGGCATAGCCGCAGTCCTCAAAGGGGAATATGCCCTCGGGCAGATGCCGGATCATGGCGCGTCGCCTCCTTCGTCACGGCCCAGGAGGATTTCCTCCAGGCAGTCGGCCAGGCCGGGGGTTTTGCACATGATCCGCAGCGTGGTCAGCACGCCCGGACCCCGGCCCTCCCGCTCCAGCAGCCGCCAGACGGATTCCTTCTCCCCGTTGTCGGTCTGCATGCGGTGCAGCCGCTCGTGAACCCGGGGCAGCCAGTTGTCCCGGGCAAGCGCCGCCCGGGTGAAGGCCACGCGGCAGTCCCGGCCCGCTTCCGTCTCCACGGTGAAGCGGAGGACGCCCTTCTCCCCGTCGTACGCGGCGGGAATCTCCCTGCCGTCCACGCTGACGCCGCAGGGCGCGAAGCCCACGCACTCCACCTGCCACACCCGCCGGGCCGGCAGCAGGGACGTTTCGCCCCGGGTGCTCAGGGTCAGCTGCCCGGCCTGCCAGTCAAGGGCAAGCTCCGTGCGGACGCTGGGGCCGTCCAGGCTCACGCCGTCGTCCTCGTACAGCTCGAAGCGGCCGTCCGCCCCGGCGAACACCCGCAGCGTCAGATGCGCCGGAAGCTCGTCCGCCCGCAGATCGTCCGCCAGGGGAATCACGCTGCCGGCGGGCGCCAGCACCGGATATTCCGACAGGGGCCGCCACAGCGTCAGCATCCGGTTGCCGGCGTAGGCCTGTCCGCCCAGAACGTCGTACCACAGCCCCTCCGGCAGCCAGGCCGTCACCCTGGCCAGGCGCAGGGCCGGATCGATGGGCGTGGTGATGGGACAGATCATCATCGCCGGGCCGAAGAGGTACTGGTTGGGCACGCTGTAGGCCTCGCGGCTGTCAGGCCAGCGGTGATACACCGGGCGCACCAGCGCCTCGCCCAGGTCGCTGGCCCGGCGGGCGGCGGTGTACAGGTAGGGAATCAGCCGGTGCCGCAGCCGCAGCAGCTCCGTCATCAGCCGCCCGATTTCCGGCTCGAAGGACCAGGGTTCCTTGCTGGTGAAGTCGTTCTTGCTGGAGTGCAGGCGCAGGATGGGCGAGAACACGCCGAACTGCAGCCACCGCAGGGACAGCTCGTCGCTGCGGATGCCCTGCATGTGCCCGCCGATATCGTGGCTCCACCAGGGATAGCCGATGTTGGCCGCCATGGCGGTGAAGCGGGGCTGGAAGTCCAGCGACGCCCAGGAGATGATCGTATCCCCGGAGAAGCCCAGCGGACAGCGGTGGCTTCCCGGCCCGGCGTAGCGGGAGAGGATCATGCCCCGGCCGCCCTTGCGGCAGCTGTCGCGGTAGTGGCGCTCGTTGAGCACCCACAGGGGATCCAGCCCCGCCACGCTGCTGGCCGAGCCCTGCTGCCAGTCGATCCACCAGAAGTCCACGCCATCCTCCTCCAGGGGATGGTGCAGGTATTCCATGTACGCCCGGAGGAAGTCCTCGTCCGCCGCGTCGAAGTCGATGGCCAGCCGATCCTCCGGATCCCGGCCCAGCGCCCGGCACATGGCGGGATAGGCCTCCTCATGCGGCTGCACGCCGTCGGCAGGATGCAGGTTCAGCGTCACCCGCATGCCCCGCCGGTGCAGTTCCTCAAGGAACGCGGGCGGATCGGGGAACAGCTCCCTGTTCCAGGTGTAGCCCGTCCAGCCGCTGCCGTAGGGCACATGGGTCAGATGCCAGTCCATGTCGATGACCGCCACCGCCAGCGGAATGCCTTCCGCCTCGAAGCGGTCCATCAGCCGCAGGTAGCTCTCGTGGGTGTACTCGTGATAGCGGCTCCACCAGTTGCCCAGGGCGTAGCGGGGCGGCATGGGCACCGGGCCGGACAGGCGGTGGTAATCCTGCAGGCAGGCGGTATAGTCGTGCCCGTAGCCGAAGAAGTACAGGTCGACGCCGGGGTTTTCCCGGGGCAGGAAGCGTCCGTCCTCCGTCAGGAGCATGGAGGCGCTGTCGTCCAGCACGGAGAAGCCGTTGATCGATACCAGCCCGTCCTCCACGGGGATTTCCCCGTCCGCCTCGTCCAGGGTGCGGGCGGTGCCGCCCAGGGTGTGCAGCGCATCGCCGTAGCGCCACACGCTGTGGAAAATGGTCACCCCGCCCTTGACCGCGATGCTCAGGCCGCTGCGGCTGAAGGGCTTTTCGTCATAAACCAGGTGCAGGTGCTCGGTGTCGATCTCCAGGCCCCGGGCCGTGCGGCGCGTGGTCAGCGCCACGGGCGGAAAGTCCCGGCAGCGGACGCAGGTGGTCAGCCCGTCCTCAAACAGACCGTCGGGCTGATATTCCAGCCGCACCAGCCGGGTGGTGAGAAAGGTCAGGCGATACGCGTCGCCCTGGAGGATGGTGGTCATGCGATACCGACTCCTTTTTCTGTTGGTCGTGGCATAAAGAAGGCGGGGGCAAATGGTGCTGCCCATCTGCCCCCGCCCGTGCGCCGTGCCGCATCAGGTCCGCTTCACGCAGGCGCCGTGCCTTCCGCGGGCCGCACGGACGCCCTGCGCATCAGGCGTTCCGGGGGATGCAGGCCCGATGGTTACTCCTGCGCCTCCAGATAACGGGCATAGGCGCCTTCATAAATCGCGTTCATATCCTCCAGACCCATCTGGAGCAGCTGCTGCACGTAGGCGTCCCACTCCTCGTCGATGCCGCCCTCGGTGACCCAGCGGGCCCGGGTGGTATCCACATAGGTGTCGATATCCGCCTGCAGGAAGGACAGCTCGTTGTACTCATCGGCGGTGTACTTCAGCTCGG
>JBJEYH010000023.1:0-8067 GCA_051886675.1 Aristaeellaceae bacterium | reverse complement strand
GCACCCGCGCAAGGGGCATCGCCCCTTGACCCTTTTCCGCTGCCGCGATCACTTGCGGGACGCGGAACCTGCCGTTTCCGACGCGGGCGGACTTCGTCGCCTGCTTGGAAACTCTGGCTTCTTAGCGTTCCCTTCCTTTTTGCCCTTTGTGTTGCGCCTGGGCTGCCGCCCAGACCCGCGCAGGGGCTAACGCCGCCCCTGCTACCAAGGCAAGGGGCATCGCCCCTTGACCCTTTTCCGCTGCCGCGATCACTTGGGGATTGCGCGGTTTTTTCCTGTTCCGGCCGCATGGACAATCCCGGCGGATTGGTGTATAATCGGAAACAAATGCAGCAGAAACCGGAGGCTGATGATCATGAAGCATTACGCCCTCATCGGCGAACATCTGGGGCACAGCATGTCCGTGCCCATTCATGAGGCGATCTTCCGCCGCCTGGGCATCGACGCGGACTACCGTCTGGTGGAGCTTCCGCGGGAGGGCTTCGCCCAGGGCGCCCGCCGCCTGATGGAGCAGGTGGACGGCTTCAACATCACCATCCCCTACAAGCAGGATATCATCCCCCTGCTGTCCGGCCTGGACGATGCGGCCCGGGCCATCGGCGCGGTGAACACCGTCGCTCTGGACGGCCCCGCCATGGGCTACAATACCGACGTGCCGGGCTTTGCCGCCATGCTGCGGATGCACGGCATCGATCCGGCGGGCCAGCCCTGCTATGTGCTGGGGACGGGGGGCGCGTCCAGGGCGGTGGTGGCGGCGCTGCAACGCATGGGCGCCGGGCGGGTGACGCTGGTGTCCCGCCAGCCCCGGGGCGAAGGGGTCATCGACTATGAGCGGCTCCGGGAGGAATTCACCGGCGTGCTGGTGAACACCACGCCCGCGGGCATGCTGTATCAGCAGGATACCTGTCCCATCCGGGAGGACGCGCTGCCTGACATTCTCCGCCGGGCCACGGGCGTGGCGGACATCATCTACAATCCGCCGGAGACCGTCCTGACCGCCGCGGCAAAGCGTATGGGCGTCCCGGCCTGCACGGGCATGACCATGCTCATCGCCCAGGCGGTGGAGGCGGAATCCATCTGGCAGGGCTATCCCATGCCCGACGGCCTCACCGAAACCCTTGACAAGGAGCTGAAGCTGCTGTGAAGAAGATCCTGATCCTCAACGGCCCCAACATCAACATGACCGGTCTGCGGGAAACCTCCGTCTACGGCGCGAAAACCTTCGACGATCTGCTTGCCCTGTGCCGCGAGGAGGCGGAAAAGCTGGGGGTGGAGCTGCGCTGCGTGCAGTCCAACCACGAGGGCGCGCTCATCGACGCGCTGCAGCAGGCGTATTTCGACGGCTTCGACGGGGCGGTGTTCAACCCCGGCGGATACACCCATACCTCCGTGGCCCTGCACGATGCCATTGCCTCGGTGCCCATGCCGGTGATCGAGTGCCACATGTCCAACGTCCACGCCCGGGAGGAATTCCGTCACCGCTCCATGACGGCCTCGGCCTGCCGGGGGCAGATTGTGGGCTTCGGCTTCTACGGCTACGTGATGGGCATGCGGGCGCTGGTGGAGGCATGAGGCTCTTTCGCGCACCGCAGCCGGAGGAAGGCTCCGTGCGGGAGCTGCCCGGCTGGCGGAAGCAGTCCTTCGCGCTGCCCTACCGGGGCGGGATGATCTGGTTCGAGCACCTGGACGGCCTGGGGCCCCATACGGACCTGGCCCGGGAGAAGCTGGCGGGGGATCGGCCCGCGATGCTGTCGCCTTCGGGGCCGGGGCAGCTGTGCGTGGTGCTCAGCGAAACCCGCGTGGACGACGCCCTGACCGACGCGCTGATGGACGCGCTGCTCCGCGGGGGCAAGCGGTTCACGCGGGTGTGCGTGGTGGGCGCGGGCCTGCGCGCCAGGCGGCGCATCCGCCGTTCGGCGGGGAAGGCGTTTCCGCTGGCGTTCCTGCCGGGGCTGGAGCAGGCCAAGGAATGGCTGATCCCGGCGGGCAAAGCAGAATAAGCAAGGCAGCGTCCCTGTGACACGCAGCATGGGGACGCTGCTTTTTGCGCTGCGGGGGAAGGCCTGTCACCTGGCGAGCCGGGGAGAGCGTTTGCCGGGGCCGCAGACCGAAAGCCGGCCGCATGACGGCTCCCGGGGGATCAGCGGGTGAAGCCCAATGGGGCTTCAGCCCCGGGCCGATGAATGGACTGCTCCGTACGACACGTGCGGGAAGCCCGACCGTTCCGTGCCCCCAGGCCTTGCGCAGGACTGCCCCGGGCGATCCGCCGCAGGGGATCCGTGAAGGCCGCAGCCCCCAGGCCTTCCGCAGGACTGCAATCGTATCCGGCGGCAATGAAAAGCATCGAAGATGCCCGACAGGGCGGGTCGTTTTCCGCGCTGCGGACATGTTCCTTCCACCCACGAACGGCCGGGAGAAGAGCTCTGCCCACCGCCCGGCAAGCGAGCGCCAAAAACGCAAAAAAGCGGCCCCGCAGGCCGCTTTTTTGACGCATTCATTGCGGATAGCTCAGCAGGAAGTGCGGGCCCGTCAGCCGCACCGGCACCCCGTCCGCGGGCAGCATCACCGTCTGACCGGCGGGCATGGGGATTTCCCCGCCCTCCCAGGCGATGGCGCCATCCTCGATGGCCGTCAGGATGCCGAAGCGCTCCGGCGTGGGGGCGAGGGTCAGCCCGTCGCAGTTCTCCAGCCGCTCAAGGCCGAAGAAGTCATTGCGCAGCAGCTGGCTCCGGCGGCCCGTGGCGTCATCGCTCAGCACCTGGGGCACAGCCTTGGCGGCGGGCAGGGTCACGTCCACCACGTCGAGGGCCTTGTCCAGGTGCAGCTCGCGCTTCCTGCCCGCCTGATCCACCCGATCCCAGTCGTAGAAGCGGTAGGTCACGTCGGAGGACTGCTGAATCTCGTAGAGCATGATGCCCTTGCCGATGGCGTGCACCATGCCCGAGGGAATGTACAGCACGTCGCCGGGGGCCACGTCCACCCGCTGCAGCAGCGCCTGCACCGCGCCGCCCTGGGCGGAGGCCTGACGCAGCTGTTCGGTGGTGGCGCCGGGCTTCACGCCGAAGATCAGCTGCGCGCCGGGGTCGGCCTTGAGGATCACCCAGGCCTCGGTCTTGCCGAACTTGCCCTCCACCCGGCGGGCGTACTCGTCCCCGGGATGCACCTGCACGCTCAGCGCGTCGTCGGCGTCCAGGAGCTTGAGCAGCAGGGGGAAGTCGCCCTTCACCCGGGTGCCCACCAGCGTTTCGCCGTGGCGGTCAATGAGGGCGGAAAGCGGCGTGCCCTCGTCGTCCGTGCTGTTCAGGCCGGGGATCGCGCTCAGCTCCAGTGCCTCGCCCGTGCGGGGATCGGGAATGTCCTTGTGGTACACGCTGCCCAGACGGCTGCCGCCCCAGGGGGTGGCCAGGCCGCAGCGATAGGCGGGATGCATCCGGATGGGGGTCAGTGCCATGAACGGTCGCCTCCTTCTTCATAGGCCTGACGGGCCAGCAGGTACGCGCCCATGACGCCGCTGTTCTCGCCCAGGCCGGGGGAAACAATGTAGTCTTCCAGCCCCGCGTCCACCGCCGGGCTGCTGATGTACCCGCCCAGCAGCCGCAGCGTCTCCCGGCGGATCATGGGCAGGAGGAATTCCTTGTGCATCACGCCGCCGCCCAGGATGATCTTCTCCGGGGAGAAGGCCATGACGGCATTGTGGCACATCTGCGCCAGGTAGGAAGCTTCCAGCGCCCAGGCCGGATGATCGTCCGGCAGCTCCCGGGCCGAAACGCCCCAGCGCTTCTCGATGGCGGGGCCGGAGGCCAGACCCTCCAGGCAGTGCCTGTGATAGGGGCAGAAGCCGTCGGGGG
Source organism: Aristaeellaceae bacterium (assembly GCA_051886675.1). GTDB lineage: Bacteria > Bacillota > Clostridia > Christensenellales > Aristaeellaceae > UBA11524. The sequence continues at coordinate 4,219 of JBJEYH010000023.1, read as the reverse complement.
AAGGATCGGCGGCGTCGGGGGTCACCAGCTGATGCCCCAGCTCCGGATGCATCAGCCCGTGGACGGGCTTGCCGCCCATCACCAGGCCGCCGCCGATGCCCGTGCCGATGGTCACGTACAGGCAGCTGCCCAGGCCTTTGGCCGCGCCCAGGGCCGCTTCCGCCAGGGCCGCGCCGTTCACGTCCGTGTCCAGCCGCACGGGCACGCCCAGCGCCTTCACGAACTCCGGCAGCAGGGGATAGTTCCGCCAGGCCAGCTTGGGGGTGGCGGTGATATAGCCGTAGGTGGGGGAGGCGGGGTTCAGATCCAGCGGGCCGAAGCAGCCCACGCCCAGGGCAGCGACGCGATGCTCCCGGAAGAAGGCGATCATTTCCGGCATGGTTTCCTCCGGCGTGCGGGTCGGGATGGATACCCGCTCCTGCATGCCGCCGTTGCCGTCCAGGATGCTCATGACCATCTTGGTGCCGCCGGCCTCCAGCGCGCCGAGACGCAGGGTCTGATCATGCATGGGCGGTTTCCTCCTTCTCCATGGCGAACAGCGCCAGCTTGCAGTAGAAGTCCTCCAGGATCAGCCGGGCGTCGATGGTGTGGTAGACGCGGATCTCCCGGCTGCCCGGCAGGGGCTGGTAGGTCAGATCCGGGGCGATGCGCGGGGCGGGCAGCATGTCGTAGTTGTCCCGCTCCTTATCCTCCAGCAGCAGGCCCACCGTGGGCTGATCCCCCAGGCACCAGCTTTCGCCGTGGGGCCAGGCGCCCTTGGCCGACCGGGTGTTCAGATCCACCATCTGCTCGAAGAGGTAGCGGCCGATCTTCCCGTGGGGCGCCACGCGGAAGCGCAGCTCGGACAGGGTGACGTTCATCTGCTTGTAGGCCCGGCGGGGCACCTGCCACAGAGGCGTGCGGGAGGCCATCAGCACATTGGCGGCGTGGACGTCCTGCACCAGGTTGAACTCCCACCCGCCCTTGGGATAATCCCCGCCGCCGATCCAGATGACCGTCATCCTTTCGGCGATGCGGGGCTCCATCAGCAGCGCGCTGGCCAGATCCGTGGAGGTGCCCAGCAGCGCCACGAACAGCGGCTTGTCATCCTCGCGCAGGGCCTCGTCGATGATCAGGCGCGCGCCGGGGGAGGGCACGGGGGTCTGCGCGTCGGGCATGGGCCTGTCCGCGCCCAGCACCACCGGGTACTTCCCGGCCATGTCCATCAGGTCCATGACCCGGAGAACCTCGTCGTAGCTGGCGTGGACGGTCTGATGCTCGCCCCAGATAAAGGCGTTGGTCTCGAAATGGGCGGCAATGATTCCCCTGATGTCCAGCATGGGGGTCAGCAGATGATGGGCCAGGGCATACTGATCATCGGCCTCGTTCTTGCAGTCGGTGTCGATGATCATCCTGACGCGCTTGGCCTCGGGGACGGTGAAATCCGGCAGCATCGGGCGTATCTCCTCTCGTGATCCGGTTTGTACCATCATACACCTTTCCGGCCCTGAGCGCAAGGCGCGGGCGCGGGGGATTTTGCCGCGGCGGGCGAGGAAGCGCCGGATATCGCGGGATGTAGCGCAGACTACTTGACTTTTACGGCCTGTGTGATCTATAATAAATAATCTGATATTTTACATGGATTTTACAAAAGCGGCAATTCGGGAGGTAAAAAACATGTCCATGATCCGGAAGAACCTGCGGCCGATGCTCGCGCTGATCCTGTGTCTGAGCATCCTGACGGGCTGGTGCGCGGCGGCGGCGGAAGCGGTGCTGCCGCTGGTGAGCATCACGGGCGAATCCCTGACCGGCTGGAAGGACAAGAAGGACATCCGCAATGCGGTGCTGACGTACGAGGATCCGGTGACGGGCGAGACGTTCACCCAGAGCATCACCATCAAGCCTCAGGGCACCAGCTCCCTGGGCTATGACAAGAAGAACTTCACCATCGTGCTGCAGGAGGCGGGCGTGGAAATGCAGCCCGGCTGGGGTCTGCAGACCGAGTACTGCCTGAAGGCCAACTACATCGATCCCACCCACGCGGGCAACGTGGTATCCGCCCGGCTGGTGGCGCAGATGAACAGCCTGGTGGGGCTGTTCGAGGGTCTGCCCAACCGCGGCGCGGTGGACGGCTTCCCGATCTGGGTGACGCTCAATGATGAGGACGAGGGCCTGTACACCTGGAACATTCCCAAGGCCGCGTGGATGTTCGGCATGGACGAGGAGAACCCCAACCACATCGTGCTGTGCTGCGAGGGCTGGAGCAAGGGCGCGTCCTTCCGCGCGGACACCTTCGAGATCGATACGGACTGGAGCCTGGAGGTCGGCCCCGACACCCCTGAAATGTGGGCGAAGTTCCAGCGGGTGGTGGACTTTGTGGTCAACGCCGACGACGAGACCTTCGTGCGGGACTTCGACCAGTACCTGAACCTGGACGCCTGCCTGGATTACATCTGCTTCATCTGCGTGTCCTTCGCCGTGGACAACGAGGCCAAGAACATGCTCATGGCCACCTGGGACGGCGAGGTGTGGTATCCCATGCTCTACGATCTGGATACGCTGTGGGGCTTTGACTGGGACGGCAAGAGCATGCTGGACGCGGAACGCATCTCGGGCCTGGAGTACGGGTGCAACGGGCTGCTGGGACGGATCTGGCATCAGTTCCGGCCGGAGCTGGAGGAGCGCTATGCCCTGCTGCGCAGCACCGTGCTGTCCGAGGAGAATATTTGGAAGGAATTCGACAGCTTTGCCGCCGGGATTCCCGAGGAAGCCTTCGAGTGGGATCAGGCGCGCTGGAACCCCGACGGGGAGCGCATCCGCACCTACGAGGGCATGAAGGAGCAGATGGACGCCTATCTGCCCACGATGGATGAGATCATGGGCTACACAGCCGAATAAGCGCACGCGTACGCGCGGGGTTCCCGGAAAAGCGGGGATCCCGCGCTTTTTCGCGCCTGGGCCAGGGGCATGCCGGGCCTTTCCGGCCATGTTCCCCGACCCTGCCGCGACGGCTGACATGCATTTTCATCTGATCCCGGGGCGGGCGGCGATGATCCCTGTGACGTCCGGCATGGGGGTCGGCAGATGACGGGCCGGGGCATGCTGATCATCGGCCCCGCTTCTGCAGTCGGCGCTGATGGCCATCCTGACGCCTCGCCCCGGGGACGGCAAAACCCGGCAGCATCGGGCACATTTCCTCCCGCGAGCCGGTTTGTACCGTATCATACGCCTTTCCGGCCCTGAGCGCGGGAAGCGCGGCAGAGGATTCTGCCCTCCGGGGAAGGCGCGTCCAGCGCGGCCTCCAGCACGTCGGCGAAGCGCTGGACGGCCGGCCCCGTCAGGAAGGCCCGGGCCTCCGGCAGACGGGCCAGCGACGGGTTCCTGCGAAAGTCCAGCGCGCGGCGCAGGGTGTCCGCGTCCGGGCAGAGGTTCTCCGCAAGGGCCCATTCCCCCGCGTCCGTCTTGGCGATCAGCGCGCCCGTGCGCAGGGTGTACAGCCCCCGGGCAATGTCCAGCAGCCATCCGCAGGAATGGACGCTGTCGCCGGTGATCACCGCGTGGCGGCGGATGATCGTCAGGTGCGCCGCCACGGCCGCCCGCAGCAGGGCGGCGTCCGGGCAGGGCAGACAGCCGCGCACCTCCTCCCCGGCCAGGAGCCGTCCGCACTGGTGCAGCGACATCAGCGTAAACGCGTCCGGCGACCAGTCGTTGCTCAGACGCTCCCCGCGGGAGCCCCACACCACCGCACGGCCGCAGTCGCTTCGGCATTCCTCCAGGGAAAGGACGGCCCCTTCCGCGCAGCGCAGGAAGGGTACGGCGGGGTTTTCCTCCGCCAGGGTCCGGCGCAGGGGCAGAAGGGTTTCCGCCTCCGCCGGGGAAAGGGGCGCGCGGGTCAGGCAGAGCAGATCCAGGTCGCTCCAGCCGGGGCGGAAATCGCCCATGGCGGCGGAGCCGTACAGGTACAGGCTGAGGAAACCGTCGCCCAGACGGTTCTGCAGGCCGCGGGCGAGCAGGGCAAGGGCCTGTTCAGGCATGGTCAACCTCCTGAGGGGAAGGGTGGTGAAGCTGTGGGGAAACCATTCGCCGGGGGGAGGAGGGATTTCCTCCGCAAATGTACCCCCGACCCTGCCGCGACGGTTGACATGCATTTTCACTGCGTGGTATAATCTAACCTGTGTGCCCCTTGACGGGGCGCCGGTGGCCAAGAAAGGACTGTTATGAGCAAGAAGAACTGGCTGCT
>JBJEYH010000022.1:0-1844 GCA_051886675.1 Aristaeellaceae bacterium | reverse complement strand
TTGAACAGCTCATAGGAATAGATGCCGATGGAGGGCATGCCCATGCCGCTGGCCATGACGGACACCCGCTTGCCCTTGTACAGGCCGGTATAGCCCTGCACGCCGCGGACGTTGTTGACCAGCACGGGATCGGTCAGGAAGGTTTCAGCGATGAACTGGGAGCGGAGCGGATCGCCGGGCATCAGCACGGTGGGGGCGAAATCGCCTGCCTTGGCGGTGATATGGGGAGTGGGAATATTGCTCATGGTCGGATACCCCTTTCTTTGAGAAGAATCACATCCTGTTCCTCTATTGTACACGAGTTTGCCCGGTTTGTACAGCCCGCATGGCGAATGTTTCCGGCCCTGTGCGCCTTGACAGACGCCTGTGCATCTTCTACAATGGAGGCAAGTACGCATGGGAGGCATCAGCATGAACGACCGCTTTCTGCCCGTGACCCCGGAGGAAATGCACGCCCTTGGCTGGGACGCGCCGGACTTTGTCTACGTCTGCGGGGACGCGTATGTGGATCATCCGTCTTTCGGGCACGCCATCATCAGCAGGATCCTGGAGCAGGCGGGCTATCGGGTGGCCATGCTGTGCCTTCCGCCCTGGCAGGACGAAAGCGCCTTCAAGCGCTTCGGCCGTCCCCGCCTGGGCTTCCTGGTGACCGCCGGGGTCATCGACAGCATGGTCAACCACTACACCGTGGCCAGAAAGCGCCGTCAGGAGGATGCCTACGCCCCCGGCGGCAAGGCCGGCATGCGCCCCGACAGGGCCACGGTGGTCTACTGCAACCGCATCCGCCAGGCGTATAAGGACGTGCCGATTCTCATCGGCGGGGTGGAGGCCAGCCTGCGCCGCTTCTCCCACTACGATTACTGGGACGACAAGGTGCGCCACTCCATCCTGGTGGATTCAGGGGCCACGCTGCTGTTGTACGGCATGGGGGAAACCTCCATCGTCGAGTGCGCCAACTGGGTGGCCGACGGCATGAACCCCGCCGAGCTGAGCCGCCTGCGCGGCGTGTGCTACATGAGCAAAACCCCGGATCCCTCCTGCATCCTTCTGCCCGGCCACGCCGAGGTCTCCACGGACAAGCGCCGCTATGCCGAGGCCTTCCTCACCCAGTACGAGGAGCAGGATCCCATCCGGGGCCGCCGCATGTGCCAGCAGCAGGATACCGACCGCTACCTGATCCAGAACGAGCCCTCCCTGCCCCTGAGCCGGGAGGCGCTGGACGCCGTCTACGACCTGCCCTACACCCGCCGCTGGCATCCCATGTACGACGCACTGGGCGGCGTGCCGGCCCTGCAGGAGGTGGAGTTCTCCATCGCCTCCACCAGGGGCTGCTTCGGCTCCTGCAGCTTCTGCGCCATCACCTTCCATCAGGGACGGATCATCCAGTCCCGCAGCCCGGAATCCATCGTGAAGGAAGGACGGCTCCTGACCACGCTCCCGGGCTTCAAGGGCTACATCCACGACGTGGGCGGGCCCACCGCCAACTTCCGCCTGCCCTCCTGCCAGAAGCAGCTGAAGTCCGGCACCTGCAAAAATCGCCAGTGCCTCTACCCCACCCCCTGCAAAAACATGACCGTCTCCCACAGGGAGCTGGTGGAGGTGCTGCGCCAGCTGCGGGCGCTGCCCAGGGTGAAGAAGGTGTTCATCCGCTCCGGCCTCCGGTACGACTACATCATGGCGGACAAGGATCCCACCTTCCTCAGGGAGCTGTGCCAGCACCACATCTCCGGCCAGCTGAAGGTGGCGCCGGAGCATGTGTGCCCCTACGTGCTGGATCGCATGGGCAAGCCCCGCCGGGAGGTCTACGACGCCTTCTGCCAGCGCTACAGGGACGTCAACGAGCG
>JBJEYH010000021.1:0-1848 GCA_051886675.1 Aristaeellaceae bacterium | reverse complement strand
GGCACCTGCTCCACGCAGATCGACCTGGAAATCCGCGACGGCATCATCACCTACTGCAAGTTCACCCGTGGCTGCACCGGCAACACCGAGGGCCTGGCCCGCATGGTGGTCGGCCAGAAGGCGGAGGACGTGGCGGCCCGTCTGGAGGGCGTGCCCTGCCGCGGCAATACCTCCTGCCCCGATCAGCTGTCCAGGGCCATCCGTGCCTATCACGACTAACGCAGCATTCTGCCGCCGAAAGGAGCCTACCCTTGTCTGAAACCCAGTCCATTCCCACATCCTTCGACCAGATGGACCTCTCCCAGGAGATCCTGCGCGCCGTGGAGGATATGGGCTTTACCACCCCATCCACCGTGCAGGCCCGCACCATCCCGCTGATGATGGCCGGCGCGGACATCAACGCCATCGCCCCCACCGGCACCGGCAAAACCTGCGCCTTCGGCATCCCCATGCTGGAGTACGTGCAGCTCAAGGACAGCCGCGTGCAGGAGATCGTCCTGGCCCCCACCCGCGAGCTGGCCATCCAGATCGCCGATGAGCTGACCCGTCTGGCCAAGTTCATCAAGGGCGTGCGCATCGCCGTGATTTATGGCGGTCAGCCCATTGCCAAGCAGCTCAGCGCCCTCAAGCGCAAGCCGCAGATTCTCGTGGCCACGCCGGGCCGCCTGCTGGATCACATGAACCGGGGCAACGTCCATCTGGACGCCGTCCACACCATGGTGCTGGACGAGGCCGATGAAATGCTCAACATGGGCTTCGTCAAGGACGTGACGAAGATCATGGACGCCACGCCCATGGACCGTCAGCTGGTGCTGTTCTCCGCCACCACCAATCAGGACGTGCTGACCATCGCCTGGAAGTATCAGCACGATCCGGTGGAAATCACCGTGGAGGCCACCAGGGAGGATCGTCCGCAGATCGCCCAGTACGTCATCTCCACCGAGCGGGACAAGAAGATCGACCACCTGCTGTACCTGCTGGACGCGGACGTGTACCAGCGGATCATGATCTTCTGCAACACCAAGTTCATGACGGACAAGCTCACCAGCCGCCTGAAGAAGGAGGGCTACGAGGCCGAGTGCATCCACGGGGACATCCGCCAGAGCCAGCGCAACCAGACCATGAGCGACTTCCGCAAGGGCAAGTTCCCCATCCTGATCGCCACGGACGTGGCGGCCCGCGGCATCGACGTGGACGATGTGGAGGCGGTCATCAACTTCGACCTGCCCGGCGAGAACGAGTACTATCTGCACCGCATCGGCCGCACGGGCCGCGCCCACAAGCACGGCGTGAGCTTCTCCCTGGTGACCTTCCAGGAGAGTGTGCGCATGGACGAGATCCTGAAGTACATGATTGCCAAGCCTCTGCCGCTGCACTTCACCGACGGCGTCCTCCGCGACGAGAACGACACCCCCTTCTTCGAGCACATATAAGCCCCCTCCAAGAGATCGCGGCAGCGGAAAAGGGGCAAGAGGCGATGCCCCTTGCCTTGGTAGCAGGGGCGGCGTTAGCCCCTGCGCAGGGATGTCGCGGCAGCCCAGGCGCAACACAAACACAAAGTAAAAAAGGAACCGAGGAAACGGCAGATTCCGCGGCCTGCATCGGAGCGACCATATCCGTCCCTCCCACCGACGCAGCACCGGAAAGCCTGCCGCACAGGAAAAGCCGCAGATCGTATGATCCGCGGCTTTTGGCATGTCCGGGTTCCACAGGGGCAGGGGAACGGGCCGTTCCTTTGGGGGTTGCGCGAGCTGTTACGCGAATCGGAGATTCACGAAAGGCGCGTGGAGGTTGCGCCTGCGGGCGCGAGGGCCTCCGGCGGCCAGGGGCTGACGCCGCCCCTGGACC
>JBJEYH010000020.1:0-8168 GCA_051886675.1 Aristaeellaceae bacterium | reverse complement strand
AGTCCGGCGCGCCGGTCATCAGGCAGGAGGCGTCGCGCACCTTGGGGAAGGCGATGACGTCGCGCAGGCTGTCCGCGCCCAGCAGCAGCATCACCAGTCGGTCAAGGCCGAAGGCGAAGCCGCCGTGGGGAGGCGTGCCGTAGCGGAAGGCGTCGATCAGGAAGCCGAAACGCTGCCTCGCGCTCTCCTCGGAGAAGCCCAGGGCCTTGAACATCAGCGCCTGCACCTCGGGCCGGTGGATACGGATGGAGCCGCTGCCCAGCTCCACGCCGTTGAGCACCACGTCGTAGGCCTGGGAGCGCACACGGCCCGGATCGGTCAGCAGGTAGGGCAGATCCTCCTCATAGGGCATGGTGAAGGGGTGATGCATGGCCAGATACCGGCCCTCCTCCTCCGACCACTCGAACTCCGGGAAGTCCGTGACGAAGCAGAAGCGGAAGTCCTGCTTGTCCCGCAGGCCCAGCATATCGCCGACCTCCAGGCGCAGACCGCACAGCGTCCGGCACACCACGTCGAACTTGTCCGCGCAGAAGAGGATGAAGTCCCCGTCCTCGGCGTCCAGCTGCCGGAGCAGCTCCTTCCACTGGGGCTTGGTGAAGTACTTCTGCAGGATGGAGTTGACCTCGCCGTCCTCATGGATGAGGATCCAGGCCATGCCCTTGGCCCCGTAGCCGATGGCGTGATCGGTCAGGGTCTCGATGGTGGTGCGGGTGAACTTCTCCGCGCAGCCCTTGCAGTTCAGCGCGCGCACCTTGCCGCCCTTGTCCGCCACCCGGCGGAACACGGAGAACGAGCACTCCGACGCCAGCTTCGTCACGTCCTTGATGGTCATGCCGAAGCGCATGTCGGGCTTGTCGCAGCCGTAACGGTCCATGGCCTCGTGCCAGGTCATGCGGGGGAATGTGTAGTCGATCTCCCGGCCCATGGTCTGCCTGAAAATGCTCTTGAACAGCCGCTCCAGATGCTGCAGGATGTCCTCCTGATCCACGAAGGACAGCTCCATATCCACCTGGGTGAATTCCGGCTGACGGTCGGCGCGCAGATCCTCGTCGCGGAAGCAGCGGGCGATCTGGTAGTACTTGTCGATGCCGCCTACCATCAGCAGCTGCTTGAAGATCTGCGGGGACTGGGGCAGGGCGTAGAAGGTGCCGGGATGCACGCGGCTGGGCACCAGGTAGTCGCGGGCGCCCTCGGGGGTGGACTTGCAGAGCATGGGCGTCTCCACCTGGTAGAAGCCGTCGCCGTTGAGGTAGGTCTCGGCGGCGTACTGCACCTGATGGCGGAACTTCAGCGCCTTCTGCATGGCGGGCCGGCGCAGGTCCAGGTAGCGGTACTTCAGCCGCAGCTCCTCGCGCACCTTGGCGTCCTCGTCCATGGAATAGGGCAGGGGCTGAGCCTCGGACAGCACCGTCAGGGACGTGGCCGCCAGCTCCACCTCGCCGGTGTGCAGGCGCGGGTTGTAGGTGCTTTCGTCCCTCAGCCGGATCTCGCCCTCCACCTGCACCACGCTCTGCAGATGCACGCTCTCCGCCTGGTGGAAGTCCTTCTCCGGCAGCAGCCGCAGGTCACACACCACCTGGGCCACGCCCTCCCGGTCCTTCACGTCCAGGAAGATCACGCCGCCCATGTCGCGCTTGACCTGCACCCAGCCGCACAGCACGGCCCGCTGGCCCATATGCTCCCGACGGATGTTTCCGCAATAATGTGTCCGCTTCATACCTTGACATCCTCCTTCTCCGCTGGCCCGGGGAATAAAAAAATCCGCCCTTCTGCCCCTTGCATTCTGGGGCGAAAGACGGCTGTCCAACGCGGTACCACCCACATTCACTTCCCGCCGCATACGCGGAGGAAGCCTTTCCCGGCAACGGCCATGACGGCGATTGCCTGAAGCTGTCACGGGCTTCCCCCGTCCGCGCCTACTGGGTGATGAGCCTTTGGGGCGGCGGCTCCGAGCTGTTCCTTCACCGGGCTGCCCTGCCGCACTTGCACCTTGACGCGGCTCTCTGGGAAAGGCATCCTGATCGGCTACTGCTGCTCTTCATGGCCTTTGGGCGGACAATGATGTCCGCTGTGTGATTTCTCAACGATGATACCACTGCATACAACCCCACGTCAAGGTCTGTACACACAAAGAACAGGAAAAAACAAACGGAAAACAATTTCGGATCCCCTCCAAGGAACGCGGCAGCGGAAAAGGGTCAAGGGGCGGCGTTAGCCCATGCGCAGGGATGTCGCGGCAGCCCAGGCGCAACACAAAGAAAAAGATAAAAGGAATCGAGGAAGCCAGAGTATCCAAGCAGGCGACGAAGTTCGCCCGCGTCGGAAACGGCAGGTTCCGCGCAAAGCCAAGGGGACGGCCTCATCCGATACGGCTCGCGCGGCAGTGAAGGGGGCAAGCTCATCCGACACGGCTCGCGCGGCAGTGAAGGGGGCAAGCTCATCCGACACGGCTCGCGCGGCAGTGAAGGGGGCAAGCTCATCCGATACGGCTCGCGTGGCAGTGGGAACCGACCTCATCCGATACGGCTCGCGCGGCAGTGAAGGGGACGACCTCATCCGACACGGCTCGCGCGGCAGTGAAGGGGGCGGCCTCATCCGACACGGCTCGCGCGGCAGTAAAGGGGGCGACCTCATCCGATACGGCTCGCGCGGCAGTGGGAACCGACCTCATCCAGTGTGCCATGCCGCGCAGGAAGGGAACCGACCTCATCCGACCTCGCTGCGCTCGGCCACCTTCCCCAGAGGGGAAGGCTTCTTTTTACCGCGCCTTCCGCACAAAAAGCCCCTGCCGGAGCGCGTCACGGCAGGGGCCGATAATCAGGGAAACCTCAGGAATTTACTCAGCGGGCGCTTCAGCCACGGCCACAATGCGGCCCTCGCCGTAGGGCTCGGCGTACTGCTCGCCCACAACGCCGCCCAGCGTGTCGACGATGTAGTCAATCAGTACCTGATTGTCCAGCTTGACTTCATCCTGCAGCAGCGTGTTGTCGGTGAACATGTTGATGCCGTCGCCGGCGCTCTTGAGCATGTAGTTGTGGGAAGCCAGGGTGTAGATGCGCTCCAGATCCAGATCCTCACCGTTCACCTTGACGTTCTTGACGCGATACTCACCGGCCACGCCAGCAAACATGCCCTTGTCGTCGGAGATGCAGGAGGACTCGATGTAGGTGTGGATCTCATAGGTCAGACCGGACACCTGCAGGAAGCCGCCGTTCTCGCCGGGCACGTTGCGGGAAGCCCACTCCAGCGCGTCCAGAATCTCCTGGCCGGTGGCTTCCACAACGCACATGGCGTTGCCGAAGGGATGCACCTTCAGGATGTCGTTCAGGGTGATGTCGCCCGCGGCGATGCTCACGCGGATGCCGCCGCCGTTGACGAAGGCAATCTCCGCGCCGGACTGGTCGCGGTAGGCGTCGGCGCACAGGTCGCCCAGGTTGGTCTCGGCGTTGCGGATGATGCGGATGGACTTGCCATTCTCGTCCACAGCCACGGGATCATAGATGGTCAGATCCACGGCGGTCTTCGCGACCACCTCGGACAGCTTGGCGTTCAGGGTATCGGTGGCAGCGGCCACAGCGTCGCTCACATCGTTCCGGATGCCCAGCAGCTCGGGGGCGGACACGTCGTTGTTCCAGGTGTACAGGCCGGTGGTCACGCTGCCGTCCTTGGCGGAGATGCGGGCATAGCCCACGCCCTCCAGCTTGGTGCCGCAGGCGGAACGGGGCACTTCCACGCCGTCCTTGTTGGTGACGACAACCTGATCGGTGTCATGGCTGTGGCCATCCAGGAACACGTCGATGCCGGTGGTGTTGGTGATCACGTTGTCATAACGCCAGGGCGCGCAGGTGTCCTCGTTGCCCAGATGGCCCATGGCCACCACGTAGACCGCGCCCTCGGCGCGGGCGGCGTCCACGGCGGACTGCACGGCGGCGTAGAGCTTCTCGCCGGTTTCGTCCTCGGAGAAGCCGTAGACATAGTTGCCGTCCTCATCCTGGAAATAGGTGGGGGTGGAGCTGGTGAAGGTCTTGGGGGTGGTCACGCCCACGAAGGCCACCTTCACACCGTCGTACTCCTTGATGACGTAGGGCTGGAACACCAGCTCGTCCTGATAGGTGAAGTTGGCGCTGATGTAGGGGAAGTTGGCCTTCTCGGTCAGGGCCAGGAAGTTATCCATGCCATAGTCGAACTCATGGTTGCCGGGGATGGCCACTTCGTAGCCCACGGCGTTCATCAGGTCGATGATGGCCTCGCCCTTGGTCATGGTGCCGACGGGCTCGCCCTGGATGGCGTCGCCGTCATCCACCAGCACCACATGGTTGTCGGCGGACAGCGCGTCGCGGATGGCAGCCACGCCGGCATAGCCGAAGCCGCTGTCGATACCGCAGTGCGCGTCGCTGGTGTAGAGGATCACCAGATCCCTGGTCAGCGCGGGAGCGGCGTCTTCCGCCATGGCGGTGCAGCCCAGCAGCATCGCCAGAGCCAGGATCAGAGCCAGGATCTTTTTCATGTCAGACTCCTCCTTGTCATACCGTTGTTGTCATGAAGGTTTCCGGGCATTACCAGTTTTATTATACCATACCCGGCGGCATTTTCAACCGCTTTTCCCCCATTTCGCAGGGAATTTCCACGCATCTTTCATGCGGGCTTCACGTTTGTATGCATGGCATGCGCGGGACGCGGCGCGCATATGCTCCTGCAGGAAAAGGGAGGGAGAGGACATGCGCCGCAGCCTGGCCTTCGCGCTGATGCTGTTCCTGCTGGCCGTGTGCCTGGGCCTGAAAGCCTCCGGCAGCGCTGACACGCCCTATGTGATCCATGTGGATGTGGAGCTCAAGCGCCTGACCCTTTGGCGGGGCGACGAGCTGGTCAAAACCTGCGCCGTGGCCACCGGCGCCTGGGACACCCCCACGCCCCTGGGCGTCTATGTGATCAACAGCCGCTTTTCCGGGCAGATGTGCGGCTTCGGCACCTGCTTTCTGGGGCTGAACGTGCCCTTCGGACAGTACGGCATCCACGGCACCAACAAGCCGGAATCCATCGGCTACAACGCCAGCCACGGATGCATCCGCCTGCGCTGCCAGGACGCCGAGGAGCTCTACGCCCTGGTGCCCAACGGCACGAAGGTGGTCATCGAGTGCGGCCCCTACGGCGAGCTGGGCGGAACCCTCCGCCCCCTGAAGAGCGGCGACCGCTCCAGCGCCGTCACCGCCGTGCAGCGCAAGCTCCGGGCCCTTGGCTACTATACCGGCTGGCCCGACGGGATCTTCGGCCCGGCCACCGAGCAGGCGGTGGCCAAAGCCCGCCAGGCCCTGAACCTGCCCGCGGGAACCCATGTGGACTGGAGCTTCTACCAGGCCATCGGCCTGACGCTGTTTGAATAGCTGTTTGAATAGAGGAAGGGAGGCATCCCCATGACCTGGGAGGAAACCTGCGCGTTTCTCAGCCCCTGCCTGCCCGGGGAGGTGCGGGAGCAGCTGTCGCAGCTGGCCCCCGGGGAGCTGCGGGAGATCCGCGTCCGGGCGGAGCAGCCCACGCTTCTGTGCACCGCCGGCGCGGTGCTCGCCGTGCCCTGGTATCCGCAGGCCCGGCAGGTGGAGCAGCTGGCCGAGGCCCTCAGCGGTCACAGCCTGTACGCCCGCACGGACGAAACCGGCCAGGGCTTCTGCACCCTCGCCGGCGGACACCGGATGGGCCTGTGCGGCCATGTGCAGGAGCAGGCCGGGCGATTGATGGTGCGGGACGTGGGCTCGCTGTGCATCCGCATTGCGGGCCAGTGGCCCGGGACGGCGGAGCCCCTGCTGCCCCTGTGCCGCCAGAAGGGCCGTCTGTTCAGCCTGCTGATCATCGGCCCGCCGGGCTCGGGCAAAACCACCCTCCTGCGGGATCTGGCGCGGCTGCTTTCCTCGGGCAGCCAGGCCGCGCAGACCGCCGTCATCGACGAGCGGGGCGAGCTGGCCGCCTGCGTGTCCGGCGTCCCCCAGCTGGACGTGGGCCAGACCTGCGACGTGCTGGACGGCTGCCCAAAGCCCGAGGCGGTATCCTGGCTGCTGCGGTCGATGGCGCCCCAGGTCATCATCACCGACGAGCTGGCCCATGCCGGGGATATCGCCGCCGTGATGGACGCCATGGCCTGCGGCGTGGCGGTGATGGCCAGCGTCCACGGCGCGGGGCTGCACGAGCTGGCGTCCCGCCCGGCCATGGCCACGCTCCTTTCCCAGCGCTGCTTTCATTATTATGCCGTGCTGTCCTCCCGGGGCGGAGGCCGGATCGCCGCGGTGTTCGACCGCAGCGGCGCGCCGGTGAAGGGCCCGTGATCCGCACCGTGCTGGCCATCGCGGCGGGGCTGCTGTGCGCGGCGGCGGGCTGGCGGCGGGGGCAGGGCATGCGCGCGGACTGTCTGCGGCAGGAGCGGTGGGCCGCGGTGATGCGGCATCTGTCCCTGCTGCTGGAGGAGGGCGCGGGCTCCCTGCCGGAGGTGCTGGAGATGGCCGCCCGGGAGGACGCGCTGCCCGACCGTCTCCTGCGGACGCTGGCGGACAATCTGCGCACCCAGCCGCTGAAAGCCCCCGGGGAGCTGCTGGATCTGTCGGTCCTGCCCCTGGAGGAAAGGGAGATCGTCCTGCGGCTGATGCGCCGTCTGGGGCACGGCAGCCGGGAAAGCCGCTGCCAGGCCGCGGACATGTGCGGGGAGGAGATGCGGCTGCTGGCCTCCTCCCGCCGGGTGCAGGCGGAGACCGAGGCGAAGATGTGGCGGCAGCTGGGGCTGCTGGGCGGGCTGTGCCTGACGCTGTGGCTATTATAATGAAGGGAGGCGGGGCGGATGCAGCTGGAGACGCTCTACCAGATTGCGGGCATCGGGGTGCTGACCACGGTGGTATCGGCGATTCTGAAGCGGGCGGGGCGGGAGGAGCTGGCCACGCTGTCCACGGTGGCGGGGCTGGCCATTGTGCTGCTGATGGTGGTGAGCCTGGTGGCGGAGCTGCTGACGCAGGTGCGCACCATCTTCCAACTCTACTGATGGGAGAAGAAGAGCCATGGACGTGATGAAGATGGCGGGGCTGTCGGTGCTGGCGGCGGTGGCGGCGGTGATCCTGCGGCGGCTGCGGCCGGAAATGGGCATGGCGGTATCCCTGGCGGCGGGGATCATGCTGCTGATGCTGGCCTCTCCGCTGCTGGCGGAGGTGGTGAGCGGGCTGAGCGCCCTGGCGAAGCAGGGTGGCGTGGGGGATACGTACCTGCAGCAGCTGCTGAAGGTGGCGGGCATCAGCCTGCTGACGGACTTCGCCGCGCAGACCTGCCGGGACGCCGGCGAGGACGGCCTGGCCATGAAGACCGAGCTGGCGGGCCGGGTGATGCTCATCAGCCTGGCGCTGCCCGCCATGCGCACGCTGCTGACCCGGCTGCTCGCCCTGGCGCCATGAGGTGGCTCGCCCTTGCGCTGCTGCTGGCGCTGCTGCCCTGCCCCGCCGCCGCCGAAACCCTCGCGGAGGGCGTGACGCAGATGCTGGACGGCCTGGATCTGACCGCCCTGGAGGAGGCCGTGGGCGCGTCGGATCCCTTCGCGGCCACAGGGGGCTTCCGGCAGACGCTGCAGAGCATCGCCCTGGGGCAGCTGACCCTGGACTTCGACCAGGTGATGCAGCTGCTGGCCAGCCGGTTCTGCTCGGCGGTCACCGGGAGCCTGTGGCGGCTGACCCGTCTGGCGGCTCCCGCGCTGATCTGGAGCCTGCTGTGCCGCCTGCTGGGCAGGAAGAGCGAGGCCGGGCAGGTGGTGTGCATGCTGATGATCTGCGTGTTCCTCGTCAGCGACCTGAGCGACCACACGGCCCTGTGCCTGAAGTCGGTGGAGCGGCTGTCCAGCGGCATGCAGGGGCTGTTCCCGCTGCTTTTGACGGTGATGGCCGCGGTGGGCGGCTCGGCGGGCTCGGCGCTGATGCAGCCGGCGGTGGTGGCCTCCGCCGGAGCCATGACCGCGCTGATCCGCCACGTGACGCTGCCCCTTGCCGTGTGCGGCGCCACGCTGACCATGCTGTGCCACCTGGGCAGCGGCATCCGTCTGGAGCGGCTGGCGGGGCTGGCCCGTCAGGCGGCCAACTGGACGCTGGGGATAGGCTTCACGGTGTTCATCGGGGTGATCATGACCCGGGGCGTGACAGCCGCTGCGGTGG
>JBJEYH010000019.1:0-1864 GCA_051886675.1 Aristaeellaceae bacterium | reverse complement strand
GGAGCTGCGGGCGGCACATCTGATCGGCGGCAGGAAGCAGAAAGAATTGTTCTTGCAGCACACAAAGAGGGCTAAAAGGGCAGCCCGAGTGAATCGTGTCGGGCAGTGGCGTTACAGTCGGGAGCTGCGGGTGGCGTATCTCATCGGCGGCAGGAAGCAGATAGAATTGTTTCTTCGGTACACAAAGAGGGCCGGAAGGGGCGTTCCTGTGCGTTCCCCGCCGGGCAGCGGCGCTACGGTCGGGGGCAGCTGGTGGCGTATCCCATCGGCGGTAGGAAGCAGAAAGAATTGTTCCTGTGGTACATAAAACAGACCCAAAGGGAAACACCCTGTGCGATCCGCACCAGTCGAAAGCACTACGGCGGCGGGCAGCAGGCGGCACATCCCTCCTTACGGGTATCAACAGAACGAATTGCACCTATGGCACAAAAAACGGACAAAAGGAAAAAGACCTCTGCGGTTCGCGCCCTTCGCCGGCAGCTCCTCCGCATCAGCGGCGCTCCGCCGCCTGATCCAGACTGTACACCGCCCTGTACACCGGATGCATCGCGCCATGGTAAAGCGCCTCGCCCTCGAAGACCCTGCGGAAGCCGCACTTCTCCAGCACCCGCCGGGAGGCCAGGTTGTCCCCACGGCACACGCCCTGCACCTGCGTGATGCCCAGCCGGGCCATGATCACCGGCAGGAACGCCGAAACGGCCTCGGCGGCATAGCCATGGCCGGTGTGGCCTTTGGCGATGTGGTAGCCGATCTCCCAGCCGCCGTCCAGGGGCGGCAGCTCCACGTAGCCGATGAAGGCGCCGTCCTTCAGCAGCACCGGATGCACGAAGGGCCCTTCCATACCGCCGTAGCAGCCCGTCAGCTCCGCGATGATGGCCCGCGCGCTTTCCTCCGTGGGGAAAACCTCGTCGGGCAGGAAGCGGCGCATGTCCTCGTCCAGCGAGGCCAGGTGCAGATCGCGGGCCATGTCCGGCGTGAAGTCCGTGATGATCAGCCGGGGCGTCTCAATCCACGTGGGGAAGGCCAGGCTCTCCCGGCAGGTGGCGCACAGCCAGGTGCGCTCCCAGCGGCTGCGGAGCGCGTCGCAGGCCGCCCGGGCATCCTCCTCCCGCTCGAACACGCCGAATACCGCCGATCCGCTGCCCGTCATCAGCGCGATGGCCGCGCCCCGGGCCGTCAGCGCGTCGATGGCCTGGGCGATTTCCGGCCGCAGCTGCCCGCTGACCGGCTGCAGCACGTTGCCCAGGCTCCGGGACAAAAGCGCAAGATCGCCTTCCGCCAACGCCCGGGCGGCGTCCTCCGTGGCGGGGCGGACAGCCGACGCCTGCTGATGCCACGCCCGGAACACCGCCCCCGTGGACAGGCCCTCGCAGGGCTGAATGACCACCAGGGGCCAGTTCCTGCTGCAGGGAAGGGGCGCCATCCTTTCGCCGATGCCCGTGGTGCGCGTCAGCCCGCCCCGCAGGCAGAAGGGCACGTCCGCCCCCAGGGTCAGACCCACCCGCTCCAGCTCCTCCTGGCTCAGGCCCAGCTGCCACAGCCGGTTCAGCCCCGCCAGCACCGCCGCCGCGTCCGCGCTGCCCCCGCCCATGCCCGCGCCCACGGGTATGTGCTTCTCCACATGAATGGCCGCGCCCAGGGAGCAGCCGGTGTGCCTTTGCAGGGCCCGGGCGGCGCGCAGGGCCAGATGGCTTTCGTCCGGGGGCAGCAGGGGTGTGCCGGAGGTGGTCAGGGTGATGGTATCCGCCGGCTCGAGGGTGACGATATCCTGCAGGGTCACGGGCTGCATCAGCATGTCCATCAGGTGATAGCCGTCCTCCCGCTGACCGGTGATGTCCAGCGTCCAGTTGATCTTCGCCCGGGC
>JBJEYH010000018.1:0-34807 GCA_051886675.1 Aristaeellaceae bacterium | reverse complement strand
CCAAGATCATCGGCACCGACCGCGGCATCTCCCTGTCCAGCGCCGTGCGCGACGCTCTGGCCAACGATCCCGATACCGACGTGTACAGCTCCAACGTGCTGAACTACGTGGGCGAGGTTTCCGCGGTGGTGGCCTCCGTCAACCCCGCTGATCCCGCCAACTCCGCCGAGCTGATCTCCGTGCTGAAGAACAACTTCATCGCCGTGACCTATGGCGAAATGTCCGCTGAGGATTGCGTGGCCGATTTCATCGAGCAGTCCTACGCCATCCTGCCCCAGTAACAGGCCTTTGCCCTCCCGGCTGCGCGGTCTGATCCTCCCGGGCATCAGGCGCTTTCCCTGCCATGCCCGCCACGGCCTCTGACCGCTTTCCCCGGCCGGCATGCCCGGAGGGGTGGAGCCATCCTCCACCCCTCCCTTTGCACAATCTGACAGAAGGGAGCTGCCGGCATGAAAAGTCGCGCTGCTGTCAATCATACGCTGGCTGTCCAGCGCCGCAAGGACGACCTGATCGGTTACTTCTTCATCGGCCCATGGCTGATTTGCTTCCTCGCCTTCACGCTGATTCCCTTTGTGATTTCCTTCCTGCTCTCCTTCACCGAGTACAACATGCTTTCCAGTCCCGTGTATGTGGGTCTGGCCAATTACGTGCGCATGTTCACCAAGGACACCCTGTTCAGAAAATCCCTGGGTGTCACCTTCAAGTTCGTCTTTATCGCGATTCCGCTGCGCCTGATCTTCGCGCTGGTTGTCGCGCTGATTCTCAAGCGCGAATCCCGTATGGTGCCGCTGTATCGCGTTGTGTATTATCTGCCCTCCATCCTGGGCGGCAGCGTGGCCGTGTCCGTCATGTGGCGGTACTGCTTTTCCAAGACCGGCGTGCTCAACACCGCCCTGCAGTCCATCGGCATCAACTGCGCCATCAGCTGGATCTCCAACAAGGATACCGCCCTGTGGTGCCTGATCCTTTTGTTCATCTGGCAGTTCGGCTCGCCCATGCTGATTTTCCTCTCCGGCCTCAAGCAGATCCCGAAGAGCTACTACGAGGCCGCCGAGTGCGATGGCGCGGGGCCGGTGCGGCGCTTCTTCAAGATCACCCTGCCGCTGCTGAGCCCGATTATCTTCTTCAACACCGTCATGCAGATGATCGGCGGATTCATGGTCTTCTCCCAGGCCATGATCATCACCGACGGCGGCCCCATGAACCGTACCCTCGTCTATGCCCTGCATCTGTACCGGCAGAGCTTCGCCTACTACAAGATGGGCTACGGCTGCGCCATGGCATGGGTGCTGATGCTGATTATCGGCGTGTTCACACTGCTGATCTTCAAGTCCTCGTCGGCCTGGGTGTTCTATGAGAACGAGATCAAGTGAGCGCGGAAGGAGGGAAACGCTGTGAATTACAGGCTCAAGCAAAAGCTGGGTACGTTCTGCTTTCATTTCTTCGTGTGCTCCCTGGGGTTCATCATGATCTACCCGCTGATCTGGATGTTCTTCTCCTCCTTCAAGGAGAGCAGCCTGGTGCTGTCCACGGTGGATGAGCTGTTCCCCCGGGAGTGGCGGCTGGACAACTACGTCAACGGCTGGAGCGGCTTTGGCGGCACGACCTTCGCCACCTTCTTCAAGAACTCCTTCATCGTCACCAGCCTGACGGTCGTGGGCAATGTGGCGGCCTCCGCCATGGCGGCCTACGGCTTCTCGCGGCTGAAGTTCCGCGGCCGGGGCGTGTGGTTCGTGTGCATGATGATCACCATGATGGTCCCCAGCCAGGTGCTGGTGGTGCCCCAGTACGTCATCTTCCACAAGCTGGGCTGGCTGGATACCTTCCTGCCGCTGATCGTGCCCGAATGGGGCGGACGCGCGTTCTTCATCTTCATGATGATGCAGTTCATCGCGGGCATCCCCAAGGAGCTGGACGAGGCGGCCCTCATCGACGGCTGCGGCAAGCTCCGCCTTTTCGCCAATGTGATCGTCCCGCTGATCGTGCCGTCCATGGCCACGTCGGCCATCTTCTCCTTCTACTGGAAGTGGGATGACTTCATGGGCTCCCTGCTGTACCTGAACGCCCCGAAGAACTACACCGTGTCCATCGCCCTGAAGCTCTTCTGCGATCCCACCGCCGTGTCGGATTACGGCGCCATGTTCGCCATGTGCGTGCTGTCGCTGGCGCCGGTCATCGTGCTGTTCCTGTTCACCCAGCGCTATATTGTGGACGGCATTGCCACCTCCGGCCTCAAGGCCTGACGGCAGGGAATCCGTCACCCCGCGACGAAAGTTCTATCCGTATGCGCTGACCGCGCGTAGGGACGGAGCTTTCGTTTCTTTTCCAATGAAGGCGGTGGATCGTATGCGTTCCCATCTGAGCCTGGTGCAGCAGATCGTGGGCATCCTGGTGTTCATCCTGCTGGTGGTGTTCATCACCGGCTATTCCATGATGCACACCATCGAATACGCCAACCTGGATCACATCTACGCCCAGACCCAGGAGCTGGTCAGCGCCACCATCGGCTCGACGGAGGATGACATCGCCGGCGTGCAGGAGGTGCTGTACAACATCATCGTATCCGACACGGTGCAGTCCGCCTGCAGCGACTACCTGCGCTACCTGGACGAGGGCAACCGCGCCGCCAGCCGCATCAGCCTCGACGCCATCGTCAATCACATCCAGCAGCTCATCCAGCCCGCGGGGCTTGTTTCCTGCGCCAACCTCCTGTGCGGGGACGGTACGGTCCGGGTCATCGCCTCCCGCGGCTACCACCGCATGCCCGATGACCTGGCGGCCCAGGTGGATCAGGCGGCCCGGGCGGCCCAGGGCGCGCCGGTGTGCATTGCCGCCGGGGAGAAGGATACCTTCATCCTCGCCCGGGCCCTGCGGGAAAAGCAGGGGCTGTCCATGCGGCACATCGCCGTGGTGGCCCTGTATGTGGACATGCGGCAGATCGGCGAGACCCTGACCTCCCGGCATGAGGGCGTGTACATCCTCCGGCAGGAGGAGGCAGGGCTGTGCTTTGTGCTGGGGGAGGGCGCGGACAGCGTGGATCCCGGCGAGCTTGCCGGGCTGGAGATGGGCGAGCGGGGCTATGTGCTGCAGGACGTGGGACAGGTGCGGTATTTTGTCACGCGCTTTATACGGTCGGGGCAGACCTTCTCCTACACGGTGCTGCTGCCCTACGACGAGGCCTTCGCGCAGGTGGAGCGCTCCTTCGCGCATTATGTGCGCATCTACATTTGCTGCTGCCTGGCGGTGATATTGCTGGCCATCTGCCTGATGCGCTTTGCCACGCGGGACTTTTCCCGGCTGATGACCTATCTGCGCGGGGTCAGCGATTCCTCCTTCCGCAACACGGAGCTGCCGGAAAGCCTCCACCTGACCAGCCGGGATACCGCCGATCTCTACGCGGCCTTCAACGCCATGGCACGTCAGGTCAACGAGCTGATCTACGACAACTATCACAAGCAGCTGCTGCTCAAGGAGACCCAGCTGGCCTCCCTGCAGGCGCAGATGAATCCGCACTTCCTCTACAATACCCTCAACTCCATCTACTGGATGGCCAAGCAATCCGGCGACAACCGCATCGCCGAGATGAGCGACAGCCTCAGCCGTCTGCTGCGGGAGGCGGTGAACGTATCCGAAACCCTCATCGAGATCGACAGGGAGCTGGACATTGTGTTCCACTATGTGCGCATCCAGCGGCAGCGCTACGCCGGCAGGATGAAGCTGAGCTTCGACGTGTCGGAGGAATGCAACAACCTGATGATTCCCAAATTCACCATTCAGCCGCTGCTGGGCAACGCCATCAACTACGGCGTGGACAAAATGCTGGAGCCCTGCGCCATCCGTGTGCGGATCTTCCGCAAGGGGGATGACTGCATCTGCCAGGTGACCAATCAGGGTCCGCCCCCCGAGGACAACCTGATGGACAAGCTGCGCAAGGGCGAGGTGACGCCCCACGGCACAGGCGTCGGCCTGCTGAACATCGACCAGCGCATCCGCTCGGTGTTCGGCGATGCATACGGCGTGCGCATCGAGCGCGACGAGCAGGCGCAGGAAACCATCGCACAGGCGCGTTTCCGCGCCATGACGGCCGCGGAACTGGAGGCAGAGCATCATGGATGACGTCTATCGCGTGATGGTCGTGGATGATGAGCCCATCGTCCGCGAAGCCATCGCATCGCTGATCCCTTGGGAGAAGCATCAGATCAGCATTGTGAAAACCGCCGCCCATGCGGTGGAGGCGCTGGACTATCTGCGCAAAAACGACGTTGAGCTGATGCTGGTGGACGTATGTCTGCCGGTGATGGACGGGCTGGAGCTGATCCGTCAGGTGCGGCAGATGGATCGGGGCATTGAGTTTGTGGTGATCAGCGGGTATTCGGATTTCAGCTACGCGCAGCAGGCGGTGCGGCTGGGGGTGCGGGACTACATCCTCAAGCCCGTGGACGAGGCGTCGCTGCTGGCGGTGCTCAAGGCCGGGCGCGACGCCTGGGAGCAGAAGCGTCTCATGCGGCAGCTTCAGCAGGGGGGCATGTCCCTGCCAATGCCGGAAACCACCGGCGCGCGGCATCATTCGCCCACGGTCACGCGGCTGCTGGCCATCGTGGAGGAGGAAATCGCCAATGAGCAGCTGTCGCTGAAATGGATCTCCTCGGAAAAAATGTACCTGAACGAAAACTATCTGAGCAAGCTGTTCCAGAAGGAGCTGCATCAGCGCTTCTCGGCGTATCTGCTGGAGCGGCGGATGCTGCTGGCCATGCGCCTGATGCTGCACGATCCGGACATCCTCATCCAGACCGTGGCCCGGGAGACGGGCTTCGGCAACAGCGCGCAGTACTTCAGCATCGCCTTCAAGAAGTATACCGGCTACACCCCCACGGACTACCGCCGCATGCTGACCAGCCGTCAGAAGGAGTAGCGCGGCGGCAGGGGGGAGGTCATGGCCCGGGCTTGCCGCGCGCATGCCCGGCCCGCCGGGCTGACAATGCCGGTTGCACCGGTGATGCCAGGGCGCGCGTTCCTGGCGGGAGGACGCTGTGCACGCAGGGATCTGCGGGGCGCAGCGCCCTTTTGCGTGGGGCGATCGGGCGCGGGCGAGACGGGCGCGCGGCAGCTGAGCCTGCGGGCTGCTGCATCCGCGAGCGCAGCCACGGCGGCGAAATCCGGAGCATGGGACAGCAGCCGGACAACGGTGAGTGCTGTTTGATCATGGGCTGCTCAGCGGCGGGAATATTCTCACCGAGACGGACGCCGATTGCAGCACGACCGCCAGCACCGCGGCGCATGTCTTCGCCGACAAGGCACACAGCGGCCGGGATGGCGTTCCGGAGCAAAGCTATCCCGCGACGCGAAGGGCGCTGAGTACCAGACCGTGTCATGCGCTTCAACGCCTCCGACGGCGCCGTCCTTCGAGAATCAGCGGCAGCAAGCTGCCTCCGGGGGTCTGCGTATCCCTGACGGTCAACAGCGACGGCGAGCGGTATACGCCCGATGCGCTGCCGTTCCTGCAAACGCCCGTGGTGGATACGCCCGCCCTCTGTACGGGCGAACTGCTGGCACGGCCGGTCGGACAGCGTGTCCCTCAGCGTCCCGGCCGGGACGATGCCCGCGCCCAGCCGCATAGGCTGTCACGCCGGTTTTGACGGCCTTGCATCAGGGCGAAACCCTGTACATCCATCCGTGCCGCAACGCCATGGAGGATGACTTCGGCTGTTCCATGGGGATTCCGGGCCATCCTGACGAAGGAACGCAATCTGCAGGAGCTGCGGGCGAGCGGCCAGCGCGCGGAGGCGGACAACGGTGCGCGTCTGCTGCTGACCGTGACGCTGTACATTGCCGGGCAGCCCGCAAGCATTGCCGCCTCCGAAGGCCGGGAGGGCGTACTCACCGTGACGGCAGGCGGCGACCGCGTCCGGTGGCAGAGCCTGCACGGAATCACCGGCCAGTGGATGCACATCCCGGGCGCGGGTCAGGATGCCTGCGCATCGAAGCGAACAGAATGGTCTGACCGTGCGCTGCGGGGCGACCGATCTGTACGGGGAGAGCGTCACCTCGAACGCCGCCGGGCTGCTGGTTCTGCCGCATACCGGCGACAATGCCGGCGCTGCTGCGGCGCAGGCGGTGCAGCGGGTGACAAGGCCTGTCGCTTGCATGATGGCGTTTCCCGGCAGGGAGCATCCCGCGCAGGAGGCTTCGTCAGGCAGCTGGAAGGCATGGCGCAGTCGGGGAGGGGGTGACGGGCCCCCTCCGCCCGCGCGACGCACGGCGCGTCCGATGCGGGCAGATGAACAGACGCACACGCCGGGGAGTCTGCGTGTGCGTCCTGCGGTTGTCAGGGGACGGCGATGACAAAAGCGGAGGGATGATGTTTGTGCCTGGAACGATCAGCCCGTTTCTGATCGGTTTTTAGGGCGCTGCATCCCGGCGTCCGGCCTTCTGCTGATGGATATTGTGCCTTCCTGATGGCCGATGGCTTCCGCCTGCCGTCAGCCTGGCCGTATAGGAAAAGGCTTCGCCCTCCAGCTTCTTCTGCACTTCCTGATAAATTGTCCTCTCCTGCCTGCTGTACTTAAAGGGGATCGCAATGGAAAGAACGACCTGCGGCCGGACGGCTCCCTCATTGACGCGCGTGCTGTCGGATACAATCAGATGCTCGTCGATTTCCCTGATTTTCCGGCAAACAGTCTCCTTGATCCGCTCCTGCTCCGACGAACTGGCCGGAACCTCCGGCTCGATGGTGGCGACATAGCCGAATTCCCTGTATATGTCGCTTTTCAGATCCGCGATCATCAGCAGGAATTTTCCCTTGTCCGCATCGCACCTTGTCCTGACCGTCAGAAACGCACCGTACCGTTCATAGCCGTAATCCAGCAGCTGCAGATCAACGACTTCGTCAATCATTTCGCTGTCATACGCCAGCACATAGCTCTTCAGCCGCTCCGACAGGGCTTCGTCAGCCACTTCGCCCAGAACGCGCCGGGAGATTTCCGCAAAGGATTTCAGGCCATTGCGAATGATGAACAGGGAGACGATCACGCCGCACCAGCCGTCAATATGCACATGCAGCAGGGAATCCACCAGAAACGAAACCGTCACGACCGACGTGGAAACCGCGTCGCTGATGCAATCCGCGGCAGCCGCCTTGTAGGCGGACGAATTGCTTTCCCGGCTCTTTCTGGTGTTGTAGAAGAACAGGAACAGCTTGATGCCGATCGAAACCAGCATGACCAGAAGAATGAAGAGATGGAACTCCGGCTCGGAAGGATTCCTGATCGCGGCCATGGAATCGCGGAGGGATTCCCAGCCCACCAGCATAATGGAGCAGGAAACCACAATGCCGACAACCCATTCGATCCGGCCATGACCATTCGGATGCCTCGATCCGCCCAGCGTGGAGGCAACCTTCACGCCCAACGCCGTCAGCAGGGACGTCAGCGCGTCGGACAGATTGTTCGCCGCATCAGCGGAAATCGACGCCAGGCTGCTGATGCTCCCGCAGATGCATTTGAAAACGCCAAGACACAAATTCAGCAGAATCGGCAGCATAGTTTACTCCTTCCTTTTTCCCTTCCAGTCCAGGACAAACGCGATGAGGGCGGCTGCCAGATGACTGATCAGAATGGCGATCCACATCCCGTCCAGCCCAAGCGGCCCGCGGATCAGCACCGCGGCCAGCGGGATCCGGATGACGATGTAATAGATCACCATGAGCGCCATGGACAGATTCACTTTGCCCATGCCCGCCATTTTGGCTGTAAAAATGTTGGTGACCATGTAGCACAGATATCCGGCGCCGATGATTTTCAGCCCCCGGCTCACAAGCGCGGCAACTGCGGTTTCCCTGACAAAGGCCATGGAGATCTGTGCCGAAAACACGAGAACCAGCGCAGTCAAAGCTGCTTCCATCCCAGCGCCGTACAGCAGGGCCGTCCGCATGTAATCCCTGATTCTGCCATGGCGCCCGGCGCCGTAAAGCTGCCCGACAATCGTGATGAGCGCCATATTCATGGCCATCGCCGGATAGAAAAGGATGTTCTCGATATTCTTCACCACGCCATACGCGGCGATCGTTGTCACATCAAACCGGTTCACGAGAATCACCATCACCATGGAGCTGATGGCCGGAATGCAGCTCTGTGTGCTTGTCGGGATGACGGTTTTCAGAATCCGGGCTGCACGCTCCGGGCGGAAGCCCTTCAGACTGAGTCGGAAGCAGGCTTTTTTCTTCCCGTAGACCACGGCGAACAGCAGGCACAGCACCTGGGACAGCACCGTGGCGATGGCCGCCCCCGAGATGCCAAAGGCCCTGATGAACAGCGGATCCGCGACAAGATTGATGACCGTTCCCAGCAGCATGCCCTTCATCTGGAATACGGGATCACCAAAGCTGCGGTAGATGGAGGTCAGCTGCATGTACAGGAAAATGGCCGCGTAGCCAATCAGGAAAATGGCCAGGTAGCTTCCCGCGTCCTGGCAGATATCAGCTGGGGTCTGGAATGCCATCAGCAACGGATGGAGCAGGCACTCCAGCACAACGATCACCGATACCGCAAACAGGACGGACATGATCATCGATGCGCCGATGACCCTGTCCGTTTCCTGCCTGTCGCCGGCCCCGATAAGCTGGCTGACAACGACGGACGTGCCATTGCCAATCCCCGTTGTGAGCGCGTACAGCAGGATGCTCACCGATCCGGCGGTCGTCAGGGCGGCATAGCCGCTCTCGCCCAGCAGATTGCCAACCCAGATGCTGTCCACCAGATTGTAGGCCAGCATGAGGATCATGGCCATCAAAAGCGGCATGACCATTTTCAGCAGCGCGTTTCCCGTTTCACCATGGACAAAATCAATGTTCTGCTTCATGTGCTTCTCCTTTGCTGAATAAATTTCATTCAATTGGTGCCGCAAAATATATGGAGCGCACTGGCTCCACATATTTCTTCCGCTTTCACAGCTCCAGCAGCTTGTACCAGGCCAGACGGATCCTTTCCATGCGTTCCTCGTCCGTGAGGCCTTTTGTCAGGAACATGCCCACCCAGCCATAGATCCCGATAATGGCTGCGCTGTCCGTATCCTCGATGGTGATTTCGCCCTTTTCCCCGGCCCTTCGCAAATGCTCCTGCACACAGGGGATGATCTTTTTTGCAACCCTGAGAAATAGCTCGTCGTGCATCCGCTGGCTGTTCTCTGAGTGGAAAAGCTGGTAGAGTCCCTGATCTTCCCTTTCGGCAGCTTTCAAATCCTGCATGCGGCTGGTGATGCTGTCGATCAGCTCCCTGATCGGCATATCATAGTTGATTTTCCGCAGGTTTTCCTGCGCGATCAGATCGGCATACTTCTCCAGCGCGGCATCATAGATTGCTTCTTTCGATGGATAATACCGATAGCACAGGCCCTGGGAAATATGCAGCTCTTTGGCAATATCCGCAATCGTGGTCCTGTCGTAGCCCTTGCCGGCAAACACCCGGATGGCGCCGTCGAGGATCTCCTGCTTCCGGACGTCCGGCTCCTTGACCGTTCTCGTCATGGCGTCCCCTCCTTTCATGGGCCTGCATGAAGCATAGCACAGTTCGCCGGGTTTGTCAATGAGTAATGTTCATTCAATATTGACGGACAAGATCCTGGCATTTGCCGCGCAGCTGCCGGAAGCGTTCGCCCCGGGCAGCCTTCGACGCCCCGGGAGCGTTTTGCTGGATGGGACTCCATGCGTTTCCGGGCGTTCGCATTTCCTGCGGGATCCGCCGTTTGTCCCCGGATGCAATGAACAGATTGCCAGCGGGCCCGTTTGCGGCATGCCGAAGTCTGGCAGGCTCGCCCCCGCTTCTGCTGACGGTGAGCGCAGCTGCCTTTCCGCCTGCCGGGCGGCTGGACCGGCTGCGGGATGCGAAAGGGAAACGCATGATTCCGGCAATGAATGGCCCTCCGGGCAGCGCAAAGCCTGTCGCGGCGGGGAGCTTCCCGCGAAGCGATGAGCCGATGCATACCTGCAGCCCCGTCGTTCCTGTGCAGCCGTGGCTTTCCGTTGCAATCCCGCGCGCAAAATGATACAATAATGCACATACAATCGCGCGGAAGGAGATTCTCAAATGAACAGCTGTTCCTTTGACTTTGACACGCCTGCCGGGGGCAGCCATATCGGCTCCCTGAAGGGAGCATCCATGCCGCAGGCGGTTCGCGACGCAGGGCTCAGCCTTTACTGGGGCGCGGAGTTCGGCTTCAAAACCTGTCCTGCATTTTCCGAGGGCGTGCGCCGCTGCGCCGAGGGAGGACGGTATGGCTTTACCATCCAGAGCGACGAATACAATGCCCGCGTGCAGTGGTGGATGAAAAATGTGCGCGGCTTTGACTGCGATCCTGCGTGGATCGTGCCCACCCACGGCACCATTTTCGGCCTGGCAACGGCCATCCGCATGTTCCTGCTGGCGGATCACAGGCGGCTGCTGGTCATCCACCCGGGCTACAACCGCTTCGCGCAGGCCGCCCACCGCATGGGCCTGGCGTCGGACGCGTCGGACATGAAGCCGGTCAACGGCCGCTATGAAGTGGACTGGGACGATCTGGAACGCCGCATGGCCGATCCGCAGAATGGTCTGCTGGCATTTTCCAATCCCAACAATCCCACCGGCGTGATCCTTGACCGGCAGGATCTGGAGCGCATCTCCGCACTCAGTCAGCAGTACGGCATGCCCGTTTTCTGCGACGAGATCTTTGCCGAGGTCACGCGCGGCAGCGCGAAGGTGTATCCCTACATCCTGTGCAAGCCCGGCCGGAAGCTGGCCATCACCAGCACCACCCTTGGCAAGAGCATGAGCCTCACCGGCGTGAACCATGCCAATCTGCTCATTCCGGATCCCGATCTGCGCGAACGCTATATCAGGCAGAAGTACGCCGATCATTACGGCTCCATCGACCCCATGCTGCACGCCGGGCTGATGAACGCCTATACCGAGGAGGGCGCGGCCTTCATCCGGGCGCTCAATGACTATGTGGACGGCAATGTACAGCTGGTGGAGGAAGAGGTACCCCGCCTCATTCCGGGCGCAAAGGTCTTCCACCCCGAGGGCACGTTTGTGATCTGGATCGATTACAGCGGCTGCGGCATGACCGAGGACGAAGTGGCGCGCCTGCTGAACGAGGAATACCTCTTCTGCGGCGACGCGGGCGACGACTACGGCGCAAGCCGGTATTACTATCGCTATTCCATCGCCGTGCCCAGGAAGGAACTGATAAAGAGCTTTGACTACATCCGAAAAGTGAAGGGAGAATGACCATGCGTATCATCGAAGAGGCTCAGGTCAGGCAGCTCGTCAGCTCAGGCAAATGCGTGGAGATCATGAGAAAGGCGCTCGTCGATCTGGAGGAGGGCCGCTGCCATATGCCGCCGCGGCTGATCACCATCATGCCCAACACCGCCAAATTCGGCTTCATGCCCGCCTGGGTGGGCGACTATTATGGCGCCAAGGTGATCACCGCCTACGGCCCCAACGCAGGCACGCAGTATCCCACGCACATCGGCTACGTCATGCTGTTTGAAAGCGGGCATTCGACCGTGGCGGGCCTGGTGGACGCCACCGCCGTCACCGAGATCCGCACCGGCGCCGTGAGCGCCGTCGCCACCGACGCCCTTGCCCGCAAGGACGCGCACACCCTGGCGATCGTGGGCGCCGGCGCGCAGGCCAGGTCGCACACCGCCGCCATCGCAACCGTCCGGAAGCTGGATGCCATTGCCGTATACGACCTGCGCCGCGAAGCCGCCGAGGCCTACAAGGGCGAAATCGAAGCGCAGTACGGCATACCTGTCACCATCGCGCAGGACGTGCGCAGCTGCGTCAGGGACGCCGATATCATCTGTACCCTCACCCCGTCCAAAGAGCCGTGGCTCACGCTGGACATGGTCAAGCCCGGCGCGCACGTCAACGCGGTGGGCACCTTCACGCCCGCCACACGGGAAGCCGCCAGCGATCTGGTGGCAGCCAGCCGCCTGTACGCCGATCAGGTGGAGGCCATGAAACGGGAAAGCGGCGAATATCTGACGCCTCTGCAGGAGGGGCTGATTACGGAGGAGCATATCGTTGGCTCCATCGGCGAGGTGCTGTGCGGCAGAAAGCCCGGCCGGCAGACCGATGCGGAGATCACCCTGTTCGACGCGCTGGGTCTGGCCGTGGAGGACGTGGCCTGCGCCGTTTACGCCCTTGAAGCGGGTAAGGAGAGCTGACCTATGCGCGCAATGACAGTGGCCGATATGGCCCGCATCCGGCATCTGCATGATCTGCAGCTGTCGCCCGACGAGCGCCTGACCGCCTTTGTGGAAGACTGGCAGGAAGAGGATGACGGCAAATGGCGCAGCCGCGTGTGCGTGATGGCGCAAACGGAAACGCAGCTTGACGAAAACACCCATCAGCCCCGGTTTTCATCTGACGGAAGGCACCTGTATTTCCTGCGCGATCTCGCCGACGGGGCGCAGCTGTTCCGCGTGGCCGCAAGCGACCTGCGCGCGCCTGCGCAGCAGATGACGCGCCTGCGCCATGGCGTCTGTTCGTACGACCTTGGCGCGGACGGACGGACCATCGCGTTCAGCAGTCCTGTCTGGCCCGGCGAGGACGGCCTGACGGAAATGACCGCTGAAGAGCGCGCCGAGTTTGCGTGGCAGCGCGAATGGGGCCCGGCGGAGATTACCCGGATCGATTACAAGCACGACTCCTGCTACGGCATACGCGACGGGAGCGTCATGACGCTGGGCACGCTGGACGCTGAAACGGGGGAGGCGAGGCTCATTCCCTGCGCGTTTCCGCTGGACATGCCCGTGCTTTCGCCCGACTGCACGCGCATCGCCTGCTATGGCCAGCCGCACACCGGCGCGCGCTGGAGCCGGCAGGAGGTATTCCTCATTGATAACGAGACCGTCACCCCCCTCACCGACGGCGCGCTGCTCAGCGGTACCTGCCCAGTCCGTTTTACGCCCGATGGGCAGACCATCATCTACCCGGCGTGGTATGCGGGCGAAAGCACCAGCGAGGAGGTGCTGTACCGCGTCAGCGCGCAGGGCGGCGAACCCGTATGCCTGTTCGATCCGGAGCATGACACGGTTTCCTCCGGCATCAACGGCGCGCCCATCCGCACCGAGCACGGCCGCAGGCGCGGCATGTTCGAGGTGACGGAGGATCGCGTCTGGTTCGCAGGGGCGTTCGGCGGCCGCGGGCGGGTGTACGCCATTTCCCTGGAGGGCAAGCAGCTTCCCGAGCAGGCGCTGGGCGGGGAGTATTCCATTCATGAGTTCGTGCGCCTGCGGGACGGCGGCTTCCTGACGCTGCGCGGCGACGATACCACCTTTGCCGACCTGTACCGCAATGACCGGCGCCTGCGGGACAGCAACCCCTGGATGCAGGAAATCGCCCTGGGCCAGACCCTCATCCGTCAGGTGGAAAGCAGGGACGGCAAGGCCAGCATCCGCAGCCGGGTCACGCTGCCCGTGGGGTATGAGGAAGGCCGGCGCTACCCCGTGGTGCTGTACCTGCACGGCGGGCCGGAATGCTGCTATACGACCGATGTATGGCATGAGGTGCAGATCCTTGCGGGGCGCGGCTATGTGGTCGTATGCTGCGATCCGCGGGGCTCGGCAGGCTACGGGCTGGCGTTCTGCAACGACGAGCTGTCCTGGGGGGACGAGGCCTATGACGACATGATGGCCTGCCTGGAGGACGCGGAAGCGATGGGCGCGGCCGATCCTGCGCGCGAGGGCGTGACCGGCGGCAGCTACGGCGGCTACATGACCTGCAAGATCATCATGAAAACGCAGCGTTTCCGCGCGGCATGCGCCCAGCGCACCTTCGTCAACAAGGCCACCAGCTACGGCACCGGCGATATCGGCTTTTACTCCGCCCGCATGAAGCCCGAGGACGTGGTGGTGCGCGACTGTCTGCTGCAGCGCAGCCGCACCAGCATCATCCGCGACATTGACCGGGTGACCACGCCGCTGCTGCTTCTGCACGGCTACAACGACTACCGCTGCTCGTTTGAGCAGAGCGAGCAGATGTTCATCGCCCTGAAGGAACGCCGCAGGGACGTCCCCGTGCGCATGGTCATGTTCCCCGGGGAGAACCATGAGGTTTCCCGCTCGGGCCTGCTGTCGCACAGGCAGACCCATGTGCGGGAGATGTGCGACTGGTTCGACCGCTTTCTGAAGGAGGTGCAGGCATGAAGCGCAGCGTGACCTTCCGCGATTTTGATACGCGGCGCATGGTATCCGACGCCGAATACCTGGCCGAAGCCGACCGGCTGCTGTACGCCGATTCCCAGTGGGACGAAAGCGCGAACCGGCGCAGGAGCCGCATTGTCCTCCGGGACGTGAAGACCGGCGAGGAAACCGTCGTCACCGACGCGCCCGCGTGCGGCAATCCGCGCCTGTCGCCCGATCACCGGAGGCTGCTGTATCTTGCGGCGGCGCAGGGCGGCAGACAGCTGTTTGTCAGGGAGGGCAATGCCGCGCCCCGCCAGCTGACCACCATGCGCCGCGGCGTGATGGATCCCCAGTGGTCGCCGGACGGACGGTGGATCGTGTTTACGTCCTTTGCCGCCGATGGCGAGGATGAGGACGTTCTCGTTTCGCCATCCCAGGGGCAGGCGGATGATCCCCTCGCGCCGGTGGTCATCACCGATTTCGGCTACAAATTCGACGGCCTCGGCTTTGCGCGGCCCGAGATGATGCAGCTGTGGGTGATTCCCGCCGACGGAAGCCTCAGGCCCAGGCGCATCACCTCCGGCGCGAGCAACTTTATGCACGCGGCCTTCACGCCCGATTCCCGCCATGTGGTGTGCGAGAGCAACCTCTACTGCGACAAGGCCGACAGCATTGCCACCGATGTTCTGCTGGTGGATATCGAGACCTGCCGGATCACCCGCCTGACGCAGGACAGGCTGGTTGTGTCCTATCCCAACCCCGTGCGCCCCGTCTTTACGGCGGACGGCGAACACATGATCATCGGCATTCTGGACGATGACGGAAAGAAGCGCTCCGGCGAGACCACGTATCCGTCGTGCAGCCTGTACCGCGTGTCCGTGAAGGATGGCGGGCTTGAGAGGATCTCCGAAAAAACGGAGGAATGCTTCGACTGCGTACAGTTCGCCTACAACGCGGGCTGCGGCAGGGGCCTGGAAAAGGTGCGCCTTTCCAGCGACGGCAGGGCGGTGCTTTTCCACGCCGGATATCAGGGCCAGTGCCGCATCTACCGGCTGGAGCTGGACGGCGATCACCGTCCCGTGCCGCTGACCGAAGGCAAATTCGCGTACAACGGCATGGGCGTGCCGCAGGACGGCAAGGTTCTTGTTGCCCGCTGCCGGACCGACAGGCCCGAAACCCTGTGCCTGCTGGACGAAAAGACCGGCGAGGTCCGCGAACTGTTCTGTCCCGCGGAGGCCCTGCTGGAAGAAGCGGAAATCAACGAAGCGGAGGATTTCTTCTTCCCCACCCTGGACGGCAGGAGCACGGTACACGGCTGGTGTCTGCCTCCCGCGCACCGCGAGGAGGGCAGGCAGTATCCCTGCATCGTTTATGTCCACGGCGGCCCCCATCCCTTCTACACCTACGGCTTCGATCTGGAAATGCAGGCGTTTTCCGGCGCGGGCTTTGGCGTGCTGTTCTGCAACCCGCGCGGCTCCAGCAGCTACGGCGATGAGCACCGCGCGCTGCACTACGCGTTTGACGGCAGCGCCTACACGGACATTCTGCAGTTTGTCAGCGAAGCCGCCCGCCGTTTCAGCTGGATCGACCCCAACCGGCTGGGTATGACCGGCGGCAGCTACGGCGGCTACATGACCAACTACGCCGCCACGCGCTGCTCCATCTTCAAGGCCTACATTACCCAGCGCTCCGTGGTCAATGAGCTGATCACCTACGCGTCCTCGGACATGCAGGGCAATTCGTCCGACTTCACCGACTTCGGCTCGTTCATGGATCACCAGATCGACCGTTCCGTCATCTGCGGCATGGAAAGGGTGAATGCGCCCTTCCTCATCCTGCATGGCGCGGACGATCTGCGCTGCCCGGTGGAGGGCGCGCATCAGCTGTTCGTGGCGCTGAAGGATTCCCATCCGGAGGATTTCCCGGTGAAAATGGTCATCTATCCGCATGTCAGCCACGATCAGCCCCAGGAAAGCCGTCAGCGCGCGCACTATTACCGGACGATGCTGGCGTGGTTCCGCAAGTACCTGTAAACGGCGCAACCATATGCAAAAACACAGTGAATAAACAGTGGCGGCATTGATTTTAGCGCTTTAGCATGGTATAATTTCGCTATCCTGGACGAAATGTCCGAGTACATCCGAGAAAAGATGGAGGCAGAACTCTATGAAAAAGGTAGTGGCACTGATTCTTTCGTGCATGCTGCTGGTTGCGTCCATGACGTTTGCCGCAGCGGAGGAGAATGTGGTCCGCGTCGGCATGGGCTACGACCCCAATACCCTCGACTTCGCCGAGGTCAACCTCGACAGCGGCAACTTCGTCGTTGGCGCCACGTCCGTCGGCCTGATCAAGTCCCTGGGCAACGGCCAGTATGTCCCCGGCATGGCCGAGTCCTGGACCACGAGCGAGGACAGCCGTGTATGGACCTTCAAGCTGCGCGAGGGTCTGGTATACGCTGACGGCGTGACCCCCATCACCTCCGAGGACGTGCGCTACTTCTACGAGCGCCTGCTGGATCCCGAGGTGGGCCACGGCAACGCCTCCTTCGTCATCCAGAACTCCCTGGAGTACTACGAGGGCCAGGTTACCTTTGATGAAGTCGGCGTGAAGGTGATTGACGATCTGACCATCGAATTCACCATGGTCAACCCCGCCTACGAGAGCAGCTTCACCGGCTCCTGCATGCAGGAACAGGCCTTTGTTGAGGAGCACGGCCAGTCCTTCGGCGCTTCTGCCGACGCCTATCTGGCTTATGGCCCCTACATGGTGGAAGAGTGGATCTCCGACTCCTCCGTCACCCTCGTCAGGAACCCCTACTACTACGATCCCTCCGAAGCCACGCTGGACAAGATCATTGTTCTGGTTGGCGCTACCGGCGACGTGGCGGTTGACATGATGCTCGCCGGCGAGCTGGACATTGTGGACTTCAGCAACCCCAACCACATCCAGACGGTTACCGACGCCGGCTTTGAGGAGAAGCTTTCCTTCCTGGAATCCTATCAGGGCCTGAACATCAACCTCAAGGGCAAGACCGAAGAAACCGGCAGGTTCATTGCCAACGTGAACTTCCGCAAGGCGCTGAGCCTGGCCATCAACCGCGACGCGCTGGTTCTGTCCGTCCGTCAGGGTGAAGAGGCCGCCAACCGCCTCACCCATCCCAGCGAGGCCGCCTATGCCTACAACCCCGATTTCGTGGCATGGCCCACCGCCGGCGATGTGGAGCTGGCCAAGGAATACCTCAACAAGGCGCTGGAAGAGCTGGGCTGCACCATTGATGAGGTTCCCACCTTCGAGCTGATGTGCTACGAAGCGCAGGGCTCCATTGACACGCTGGCCGTCTATCAGGATATGTGGAAGCAGGCTCTGGGCATCAAGACCGAGATCTCTGCCGTTACCATTCAGGTCATGATCTCCAACGCCATGAGCGGCAATTTCGACTTCTGGCTGGGCGGCAATGGCCCCACCGTGCCCGACGCCTGCGCCAGCTACCTGGAGGGCTACACCACCGATCAGTACACGCCCCTGCGCGGCTACAGCGATCCCGTGTATGACGAATTGTTCAACAAGGCCATTTCCTCCGCGACGCTGGAAGAGCGCCTGACCAACTACGCCGCCGTGGAAGAGTACTTCTGCGACAACGTGCTGGCGCTGATCACCACCTGGACCACCAACTATGTCTATGCGCCCGCCAGCTATGCCGGCATGTATGTCACCGACAGCGGCGTTCTCAACGTTTGCGGCCTGACCAAGTAATATCCCCATGCAGCGCATGCCGGACCGGAACAGCTGCGCTCCTGTCCGGTCAACTGCATCACCGCGTCGGCAGCAATGCTGCCGACGCATTACTTTTCTACATCTTCTGGAGGCGCCATGTTTAAGTATGTACTCAACAAGGTGCTGCTTGCCATCGCCACAGTGTTTGTGCTGGCGACGGCCACCTTCTTTATGATGAAGCTCATTCCCGGCGATCCGTTTGCATCGGTCACCACCAAGCTTGAGGTCCAGGAGGCGCAGCGCGCCTACTACGGGCTGGACAAACCGGTCATCCAGCAGTATTTCACCTATATGGGCAACCTGCTGCGGGGTGATCTGGGCTATTCGATGAAAAAAACCGGCCGCACGGTCGTTGACATTATCAAGGAGGCCTTCCCGGTCTCTGCCCAGCTGGGCCTGTTCGCGCTGTTTTTCGCGCAGTCCATCGGCTGGCTGTTTGGCGTTTTATGCGCGCAGTTCCGCAACCGCTGGCCCGACTACGTGCTGATGGTGTTCGCGGTGCTGGGCATTGCCATGCCGTCCATGGTGATAGGCCCGCTGCTGCGCTATATCTTTGGCGTCGTGCTGCGCTGGCTGCCCGTGACGGGATGGGGCAGCTTCCAGCAGATGATCATGCCGGCCTTTGTCCTGGGGCTTGGCACCATCGCGGGCGGCACGCGATCCATGCGCGCTTCCATGCTCGGCGTGATGACGCAGGACTATGTCGTCACGGCCCGCGCAAAGGGCATCTCGCCTCTGCGCGTGGTGATGAAGCACGAATTCAAGAACTCCCTGGTGCCGCTGGTGAGCAACCTTGGCGTGGGCATCGCAAGCGTGCTGATGGGCTCCTTCGTGGTGGAGAGCATGTTCCTCATCCCGGGCCTCGGGCGCTACTTTGTTGACAGCATTACCAATCTGGACTATTCGCTCATTATGGGACTGACGGTCTTTTACGGCACGTTCCTCGTGACCATGAACCTGCTGGTGGACGTGCTGTACGGCTTCATTGATCCCAGAATCCGCGAAACGGTAAAGGGGGCGGCGAAGTGAGCGACATCAAGCGCGTGTTCACCGATGACGATTTTGCGCCCGTCGGCGGCGATATCGGCAAGGATCCCGGCTCAAGCCGTGAAAAGACAACCTACTGGAAGGACGTCTGGCGCAATTTCCGCAAAAACAAGGCGGCGCTGGTCAGCCTGTATGCGATCATTGTGATCATTCTGCTGGTGCTCTTCGGCCCCATGATGAATGAGTACGACTACTACAGCAACAACTATGCCGCCATCAACAATTCGCCCAATGCCGAGCACTGGTTTGGCACCGACACCATGGGCCGCGATCTGTGGACCCGGGTGTGGGAGGGCGGCCGCGTATCCATGCTGATCGCGCTGCTGGCGACGCTGATTCCCGAAGCCATCGGCATGCTGGTGGGCGGTGTGTCCGGCTACTTCGGCGGCAAGGTGGATACCTTCATCATGCGCACCATCGACGTGCTGATGGGCATTCCCAGCCTGATCTACATGATCCTGCTGATGCTGGTGTTCGGCAGCGGCAACGTGCTGACGCTGGTCATCGCCATGAGCCTGACCGGCTGGATGGGCAGCGCCCGCGCCACGCGCGGCATGATCCTGCAGCTGAAGAGCCGCGACTTCGTGGTCGCCAGCAAAACCCTGGGCGCGCCCGCGTGGTGGATCATCGTCAAGCGCCTGATCCCCAACACGCTGGGCATCCGCGTGGTTTCCATCACCATGTCCATCCCCTCCGCCATCTTCTACGAGGCGTTCCTGAGCTACATCGGCCTGGGCGTCACGCCCCCCGCGCCCTCGTGGGGTCAGCTGATCAAGTCAGCAGGCGAGAACTTCCGCTACTATCCGTATCAGTTCATTATTCCCTGCGCGCTGGTGGGCATCACCATGCTGTGCTTCAACCTTGTGGGCGACGGTCTGCGCGACGCGCTGGATCCCCGCCTGCGCTCCTGAAGGAGGGTCCTGCCATGGCTGAAAAGATACTGGAAGTCAAAGACCTGCAGGTCACCTTCGACATGTTTCAGGGCAGCGTGCAGGCAGTGCGCGGCGTAAGCTGGTACCTGGGCCGCAGGGAAGCCATCGGCATCGTGGGTGAGAGCGGCTGCGGCAAGTCGGTCACCATCAAGACCGCCATTGGCTTGAACTCCGTCAAAAACGGATCGGTCAAGGGCGGCGAGGTGCTGTTTGAGGGCCGCGACATTCTGAAGCTGAACGAGAAGGAGATTCGCGGCATTCTGGGCAACCGCATGTCCATGATCTTCCAGGATCCGTTCACCTATCTCAACCCCACCATGACGGTTGGCAGGCAGATCACCGAGGTCTACCGCCA
Source organism: Aristaeellaceae bacterium (assembly GCA_051886675.1). Classification (GTDB taxonomy): domain Bacteria; phylum Bacillota; class Clostridia; order Christensenellales; family Aristaeellaceae; genus UBA11524. The sequence continues at coordinate 14,529 of JBJEYH010000018.1, read as the reverse complement.
GCACCACAAGGTCAGCCAGACCGAGGCCGATCAGAAAGCCATCGAGATCCTGAAGCTGATCTCCATGCCCAACCCGGAGGAAAACATGAAGCGCTATCCGCATCAGCTGTCAGGCGGCATGCGTCAGCGCATCATGATCGCCATGGCGCTGATCTGCGAGCCGTCGGTGCTGTTTGCCGATGAGCCCACCACGGCGCTGGACGTAACCATTCAGGCGCAGATCGTCGAGCTGATGAACGACCTGAAGGAAAAGCTGGACACGTCCATCGTGCTGATCACCCATGACATGGGCGTGGTGGCCAAGATGGTTGACCGCGTGTATGTGATGTACGCCGGCGAAATCGTCGAGCACGGCGATGCGGAAACCATTTTCCACCGTCCGCGCCACCCCTATACCTGGGGCCTGCTCAACAGCGTGCCGCGCCTTGACCAGCGCACCCGGGACGATCTGTACTCCATCCCCGGCATGCCGCCGGATCTGATCAATCCCCCCAGGGGCTGCGCGTTCGCGGCGCGCTGCCGCTACGCCATGGATATCTGCCTCCGTGAAGCGCCTCCCTTCATCGATCTGGATGAGCCGGAGCACTATTCCGCCTGCTGGCTGTGCCATAAGGAATGCATCGCCCGCCGTGGCGTGGTAAGCCGTGAGGAGGTGCAGGAATGAGCGAAAACAGAAAGGCTCTGCTGGAGCTGAAGGGCGTAAAAACCTTCTTCAAGGTCAAGGGCGGCATGCTCAAGGCGGTCAACGGCGTCGACCTCACCATCCACGAGGGCGAAACCGTCGGTCTGGTCGGCGAAAGCGGCTGCGGCAAGTCCACCCTGGGCAAGACCATCCTGCGCCTGTACAAGCCGCAGGAAGGTCAGGTGCTTTACAAAGGGCAGGATATCTGGACCTACAGGCGCAGGGAGATTTTCGACTACACCCGTCAGGTGCAGATGATCTTTCAGGATCCGTATGCCTCGCTGGATCCGCTGAGCGTCATCGGCGACTCCGCGGCCGAGGGCATGGATATCCACAGGATGTTCACCAGCAAAAAGCAGCGCGAAACCGAAATCCTGCGTCTGCTCAACCAGGTGGGCCTCAATGAAAGCCACGTCGACCGCTATCCGCATGAATTCAGCGGCGGTCAGCGCCAGCGCGTGGGCATCGCCCGCGCCCTGTCGGTCAGCCCGCGCCTCATCGTGTGCGACGAACCCATCTCCGCGCTGGACGTCAGCATTCAGGCGCAGGTGGTCAACCTGCTGAAAAAGCTCCAGCGTGAAATGGGCATGACCTATCTGTTCATCACCCACGATCTGAGCATGGTGCGGCAGATTTCCGACCGCATCGCGGTCATGTATCTGGGCAACATCGTCGAGATCGCCAACAGCGAGGACATCTACCTGCGCAACCGTCACCCCTACACCCGCGCGCTCCTGTCGGCCATCCCCATCGCCGATCCCACCGTGGAAAAGCAGCGCGAGCGGATCGTGCTTGGCGGCGATGTGCCCAGCCCCATCAATCTCCCGCAGGGATGCAGCTTTGCGTCCCGCTGCCCCTATGCCACTGAAAAATGCCGTCAGTCCGCTCCCGCCCTTCGCACCATTGAGGACGGCCACATGGTTGCCTGCCACCGCGCGGAGGAAATGGAAAACCACTGACCATGAACAAAGGAGGATATGCCCTGTGCAGCTGATCAGCAAAGCAATCGTCGCCCAAAAGGCGGCTACATGGCGCAGCGGCGCAAAGGCCATCGACTATCAGATGACCATGGAATGCCTTACCTTCGGATCGGACAAGCCGGAGGCAACAGCACACACCTTCTCCTACACAGCGACGGACGGTCCCAAGGATCGTCCTGTCGTCTTTGTGTTCAACGGCGGCCCAGGAGCATCCGGCATCTGGATGCACCTGGGCTTTGCTGCACCTGTGCGGCTGAAAATGGATGATCCTGTCAACCCCAGCGCCCATGGTCCGTATGCGCTGGCTGACAATCCCAACAGCTTCATTGACGTGGCGGATACCGTCATCATTGATCCCGTGGAGACCGGCTACAGCCGCCTGCTCGATCAGAGCAAGGCTGACGAATACCTGAGCGTTGACGGCGACGCAACGCTCATTGCCATTCTGATTGCGGACTGGCTGCGCAGCCGCAGCCGCGTCAATTCGCCCCGTTACCTGTGCGGCGAAAGCTACGGCACCTACCGCATGCCCTATGTGGTGCGCGAGCTCTTCAGCGGCCCCTATGCAAGCGAGCATCGCCTGCGTGCCTTTTCGGTGGACGGGCTGCTGATGCTGGGCACGTCGCTGATGATCGCCCCCAGCATTACGCCGGATTACCCCATGGTCTACCGGAGCGCGCATCAGCTGCCGGATATGGCGGCCGCCAATCACTACCACCGGCCTGAGGGGAAGCCCCCGCTCAAAGCGTGGATTGACGAGGTGTGGCAGTTCTGCAGCGGGGAATATCTGTCGATTCTGTTCCGCGGCAGCAGCCTGACCGAAGCGGAGCGCAAGGCCGCCGCGGAAAAAATGCAGTGGTACACCGGCGTGGACGCGCAGTGGTTCATGGAGAACGGCTTCGAGATCAGCCACAATGATTTCTGCAGGCTCTGTCTGCGCGACCGCTGGCTGGACGTGGGCATCTACGACGCGCGGTACACCATGCGTCACGCGCCCGAGAAGAGCTGCCCCGTCGAAGGCAGGCTGGTCATGGACGACCCGGTCATGGACGATCCGGCCATGGGCAAATACAGTCCCGCCTTTGCCGGCTGCTGGGAGGCCGCCTACAAGCCGTGGGCCGGCATTGTGACCAACGAGGAATACCGCCTGATCGACTTCATATGCAATGGCCGCTTCAATTACAAGAGCGCTTCCGGCCTGACCCCCACCCAGTGCCTGGAGATGTGCATGCGCCGTGACGAGCGCCTGCGCGTCGCGCAGCTCAGCGGCGTCTATGACCTGTGCGCTTCCTTTGGCACGGTGCGCTACATGGCGAATCACATGAACGTGGACAAATCCCGCCTGACGCTGCGCGAGTATGAATCCGGTCATATGCCCTATCTGGGCGAGGAGAGCGCGAAGGCGCTGGCCGACGACATCCGCGCCCTGATCACAACGACGTGAGGAAGCAGCATGCGCAAACTGGACTATGAGGACCTGAGGAAGGTCGTATGGCTGAGCGCCCCCGCCCTTTCGCCCGACGGCAGCGTTGCTGCCTATGTTCGGGGCGTGAGCGAATACCGCACCGGCAAAAACGTGTACACCGCCTGGGAGCTTCCCGTCTGCGGCGGTGAGCCTGCGCCTGTGTCGACCCGCACGCGCACCCAGCGCGCGCCGGCTTACTCGCCGGATGGACGATGGATGGCATGGCTTTCGGATGACAGCGGCGTCAGCCAGCTGTGGCTGAAAAACCGCGCGACGAACGAGGAAACCAGCCCCCTTCGCCTGCGTCACGGCATTTCGGCATTTGCATTTTCGCCGGACGCAAAGCGCATCGCCTTTGTGACCAAACGCATGACCGACCGGGACGAGGATATCCGCGCTGAAATGTCGGCGGAGGAGCTGGAAGCCTTCCGCTATCAGCAGAAGCACGCGCCCAGGGTCGCGGAAAACCTGATCTACAAGTACGACGACGCATACGGCTTCATCGAAAAAAGCTGCAGCATGATCGGCGTTATGGAGCCTGATACCGGCGCGTGGAAGATCGTATCGGATGAAAACGTGCCGTGCCTGTGCCCTTCCTTTGGCGCGGACTGCCTGTACTTCTATGGCCGGCCCTATCGGCATGCCAGTGAAATGCGTCTGGCGCTCTACCGCTGGAAGGAGGGCGCCGCCGAGCAGCTGAAGACCACCAGTCCCATTTACAGCGCATCGCCTGTTTATGAATATGAAGGGAAACCTGTGTATATCGGCATGACGATGGGGGATGACTGGTGGCTCAGCGTGCCCTGCGCCGCCGGCGGGGAACAGGATGCCTGCCTGTTCACCGGCGACGAGCCCTGCCATGGCGTGGACAATCTGTTTGTCGGCGACAACCACATGGGCGACATGGGCGCATGCTGGCAAAAGGGCGACGAAGGCTTCTGGTTCCTGTCGGCGCAGAACGGGCTTCCCGGCGTGTGGCTGTGGCAGGATGGCAAGGTGCGTCCGGTTGTGGAGGGCACCATCATCGGCTTCGACGCGCCCAGAGCCGGCAAGCTGCTGTATCTGAAAAGCAGCTATGACCGCCCGGCCGATCTGTGGATCAGGGATCTGCGCACCGGGGAGGAAACCCGCCTGACCCATGCGAACAGCTGGCTTGACGAGGTCAGCCTTGCCAAGCCCGTTGAAATGAGCGTACCCACCCGCGACGGCAAGGCGGACATTCACGGCTATGTGCTTCTGCCCGACGGGCAGGAGCAGTGCCCGGGCGTGCTGTACGTGCACGGCGGGCCTACCGCTTTCACCGTGGGCGACGGCTTCTACTTCGACGCGCAGATGCTGGCATCCAAGGGCATGGCTGTTTTCTATTGCGATCCGCGCGGCTCCACCGGCTATGGCCGGGCCTTCATGAGCGACCAGTGCGCCTGGGGCGAGGAGTCCATGAACGATCTGGAGGACTTCATGGAAGCCGCCATCAGGCGCTTCCCGCGGATCGACCGGGAGCGGCTGGGCGTGACCGGCGGCAGCTACGGCGGCTACACCACCTGCAAAATGCTCATCCAGCGCAGGATCTTCAAGGCGGCGGTGGCGCAGCGCGCGTTTGTCAACCCCGCCACCTCCTACGGCACAGGGGACATCGGCTTCATCACCGGAACCGGCCAGACGGATTTCCAGCAGTACATGATCAACCGCGCCAGAAACAGCATGCTGCGCGACGTCAGGAACATGTCCGTGCCGCTGCTGGTGCTGCACGGGGAGAACGATCTGCGCTGCGGCGTGGAGCAGGCCGATCAGCTGTTTGTGCTCATGCGCGCCCTCAAGCCGGACGTGCCCAGCAGGCTGGTCATCTTTCCCGGCGAAAACCACGGCGTAACCCGCGCGGGACTGATGCACAATCAAATCCGTCACTGCCGGGAAATGTGCGAGTGGCTGGCGAAATACCTGGCCAGGGGAGGTGAGCCGGCATGAGACCCATCATTCCGGAGGATTACCGCAGGCTGCAGCGCGTATCGTCGCTGACCGGCAGTCCCGACGGCGCATGCGCCTATACGGTGTATTGCTGGCAGGATGGCTGGCGCTGCCGGGTGGAGCTGCTCAGCGCAGGCGGTCAGCCGCAGGCCGTCACCGCAGGCGGCTATGCCGAAAAGGATCCCGCCTTCAGCGCCGACGGAAGGCTGCTGTATTTCCTCTCCGACGGCAGGGTGTGCGTATACGACCGCGCTTCCGGTTGTACCCGCCTGCTCTTCGAACCGGAGCCGGGCTTTGAGGCGTATGGGTTTGCCGTCATGCCGCAGGGCGCGGCTGTCAGGGCGCGCAGGGAGATCCGCGAGGAAGCGCCCGGGAACTGCGAGTGGGACATGCCGCTGGTGGCCGAAGGCCTGCACTACCGCAACGACGCCGATCACGGCTTTACCAGAAAGTATGAATACCGCCTGTATCTGGCATCGGAAGCCGCGCCCGTCCTGCTGGACGAGGGGAAGGCGGATTGGAAATTCCTTGCCTGCGCGGACGAGAACACCCTGCTGTTCAGCCGGGGCGCGTGGCAGCAATTCGACATCCGCACCCATGAGACACGCGGCATGGACGACGGTCTCATCGCGGAGGGTGAGCCTGCCGTGGCTGACGGAAAGCTGCTCGCCGCGGCCCGCAGCAAAAAGGATGACAGCCTTGGGCTGTACCGGTTCATCCTTGCCGATGGCGGCGCCGCGCCGGTGGAGATCGCCTGTGATCTGCCGCTGGCCGACGGCGCGTACTGCGACAAATCCCCCGAAAGGAAAAACCAGCTTTGCTTCACTGCCGACGGCAAGGCGCTGGCGGTGCTCACCAATCAGGGCGTGCCGGGGCTGTGGAGCATCGACGATCAGCGGCGGCTGAGCGATGAAACCATCTTTGAATGCGCCTCGGCAGGGGAAAGGCTGTGGGTCATCCGGGGCGCCAGCGATCAGGCCATGGAGGTCTGCACGCTGGAAAGGGGCCGGTGCGTGCCGCAGGCACGGCACAACGCCTGGCTGGATGCATGCCATCTGACCGCGTACCAGACCGTCAGCGTTCCCGCGCTGGATGGCAAGGCGGAGCTTCACGGCTTTTACATGCTGCCCGAAAGGCCTGATAACGCGCCCGTGCTTCTGTGGATCCATGGCGGCCCCGAGGGCTTCTTTACCGACGGGCTGTGGCTGGAAACGCAGGCGGCCGTGTCGCGGGGCTATGCGGTGGTCATGCCCAATCCGCGGGGCTCCAGCGGCTATGGCAATGCCTATCAGCATTCCGGCCAGGAATTTGATCAGGGCGCGTGCACGGACGTGCTCACGCTGCTGGACGCGGTGCTCAGGCTGCATCCGGAGCTCGACGCAAAACGCGCTGGCGTGCTGGGCGGCAGCTATGGCGGGTACATGTCGGCCATGCTTGCGGGCACCACGAAGCGCTTCAGGGCGTCGGTGGTGATCAAGCCCGTGACGAACTGGCTGTTCATCCACTTCAAGTCCAGCCAGAGCGGCCAGGACGTGTTTGCCGCTCACCGCGATTTTCAGGATTTCCTGTGCGATATGATCCGCATGTCTCCCGTGGCGCACGCGGGCGAGGTGGACATTCCCACGCTCATTATCCATGGCGAAAAGGATCAGCAGTGCCCGGTGGAAAACGCGCACCAGTACTACGTGGCTGTGCGCGACACGCATCCCGACCTGCCTGTCAGGCTCATCGTGATGCCGGACTGCTGCCACAGCTATTCCCGTGACCATGTGGACGACTATATCTACATCCAGCAGCAAACCCTTGCATGGTTTGAACAATATCTGTGAGGTGACAGCATGTTTGACCATTATCTGAAATATGACGAGCTGACCGCGTATCTGCGGCAGCTTGTGGAGAAACACGCCTCCATCGCCAGGATGGAAAGCATCGGCAGGACGTACGAGGGCCGCGATATCTGGCTGATCACCGTCAGCGATCCCGCGACCGGCGCGGCTGAAACCAAAAAGGCCTTCTGCATGGACGGCAACATCCATGGCGGGGAGGTCGCGTCCTCCATGGCGGTGCTGTATTCGCTGGAAAAGCTGCTTTCCGGCTACGGCACGGATGAACAGATCACCGGGCTGCTGCGGAACACCACGGTCTATGCCATACCCCGGATTCACGCGGACGGCGCCGAGGTATTCCTCACCACCCCCGGGCGCGTACGCGGCGGCGTGGAAAAGTTTTTCCCGCCCAGGGACGGCGTCGTGCCGCAGGATCTGGACAACGACGGCGCGATCGTGAACATGCGCGTCCGGAATCCCGCCGGCAAGTGGAAGGTATCCTCCCTCGACCCGCGCGTGATGGAGGAGCGCGGCCCTATGGATCTGGAGGGCGAATTCTACGATCTGCTGCCCGAGGGCATGGTGCGCGGGGATGATCTCATCAGCCTGCATCGCGCGCCCGAGCAGGAGGATCTGGATCCCAACCGCCAGTTCCCCTTCAACTGGAAGAGCAATCCCCCCAGCGAGGACGGCCAGTCCATCGGCGGCCCCTCGCCGCTGCATGATCCCGAGGTGCGCGCTGTCCACGACTTTATGCTGGCGCATCCCAACGTCTGCTTTGAGATGAACTATCATACTTACGGCGGGCTGCACATTTCGCCGCTGGATTTCTGCCCCGAATTCGAGGCCCAGCCGCAGGACGCCATGGCCTTTGCCCGGATGGGCAAGGCGCTCAACGCCGCCACCGGCTATCAGGCAGAGGGCATCTTCCCGCCCGGCGCCAAGGACATTGCCTGCGGCAGCTACACCACATGGCTGTACTGGGATCGGGGCATCACCGCCTATGTGACCGAGCTGTGGGACTGGCACAGGCAGTGCGACCCCGAACGCTCTCCCGCGTGGAGCATGTTCTTTGTCAGCTGCCGCGAGCAGTTCGAGCATGAACAGCTCTGCGGCCTGCGCTGGGATGAGGAGCAGAACAATGGCGAGGGCTTCATGCCGTGGACGGAGTTCGACCATCCCCAGCTGGGCAGGGTGGAGCTGGGCGGCTGGCGCGAAAAATTCACCCAGTGGAATCCGCCGCTGCATCTGCTGCAGGGTGTGCTTGACAAAGCCTATGCCGCCTGCACCACCAGCCTGGCGATGCTGCCCCGCCTGAGCGTGGACAGCGTGCGCAGGCTGGACGGCGCGGTGGAGATCGCCCTGTCCAACACCGGCTTCCTGCCGACGGCATCCTCCGCGCAGGCGGTGAAAAAGGGCGTCGGCAACGACCTGACCGTGACGGCGACCTGCGGCGGCAAAACGTATACCAGGCAGCTTGTCAGCCTGGACGGCTTCAGCCGCATGCGCGTGGTGATGGACATCACCGCCGGGCCCGGCGATGAAATCACCGTCACCGCCAGCGCCAGCCGCGCCGGCAGCGCCACCCTGCAAACCATTCTTTGACGGAGGACAGCATGGCCATTTGCTTTACGGAACGTCCGCAGGACGTGAACTATCGCTGTGAAACCTTCAGCACCGTGCGCGCGGGAGATCGCGACATCACCTGCCGCACGCTTTGCTCCGATACCCTGCTCTATGCGCCCGACGGCAGCGAAATGGGCGTGATCTTCAGCGTCGCCTGCATGGCCGAGGGTGAAAACCGCCCCCTGATGGTCATTTTCAACGGAGGCCCGGGCGGCAACAGCACGTGGCTGCAGCTGGGCTTTCTGGGAACCCGCCTGTCGCAGACGGACGCGGACGGCATGCCCGTGAAGCGCGGGCCCTATGCACTGCGCGACAATCCGGACTGTCTGCTGGATCTGTGCGACCTGCTGTTCTACAATCCGCCGGGCGCGGGCTACAGCCGCCTGTTTGACGAACAATATGCGCCGCTGGTCTTCGGCGACCATGGCGACGCGGACGCGGCAGAGCAGTTCATCCGCCGCTGGCTGGCGGATAACGGCCGTGAAAGCGCGCCCCTGTACATTCTCGGCGAGAGCTTCGGCTCCACCCGCGCAAGCCTGCTGGCCAAGCGCCTGAGCGACCTTGACCTGCGCGCCGTTTTGCATGTGGGCCCGGGCTACACCGGCGACAGCTGGACGTCCCGGACGCTGAAGGATCTTGTGCCCTGCGCCGCCACGCGCTGGTATTTTGATGAGCGCCCCGACAAGGGCACCCTGGAGGAAACCGTGGCCGAGGCGCGCGATTTCCTGATGAACGAATACCTCGGCGCGCTGCACATGGGTACCATGCTGCCGGAGGAACGGAAGCGGTACATTGCCGGGCGGCTTGCGCAGCTGACGGGCCTGTCCGAAGCATACTACATGGAAAACGGCCTGCAGGTGGTGCGCGCCGAGTTCCGCGAGAAGCTGCTGGCGGATCAGGGCCTCAGGGTGGGGAGCTTTGACACGCGCTTCACGCTGCCGCTGACCGAGCAGGCGGATCCCACGCTGGCGGCGTTTGAGCCCTCCATTGCCGCGTGCGCTGCCATGTACTTTGCCGAGGTCATGCCGCAGCTGCCCCAGCGCGAATTCCGCGACAACTCCTTTGATGAGACCGATGCATTCCCCTGGCCCTTTGACGCGGAGGCTGACATGATGGGCTACGGCGGCAACTGGTATGCCATGAAGCAGACCGTGGGCGACTGCGTGCATGAGGCCTGGCTGAAGAAGCCGCAGCTGCGCCTGTTCTTCGCCACCGGCTACTTTGACACCGTGGCCACGGTGGAAAACACCCGCTATGCCATCACGCACACGCGCATTCCCTTTGAAAACGTGACGCTGAAGGAATATGCGTCCGGCCACGCGGTCTATGCCGACGATGCTTCCCGTCATCAGCTGGCGCTGGATATCCGCGCCTTTTTACAGGAGGGATGCTCATGATCCATCTGCCCGAACCCTTCTCCGCCGAACGCTTCACGCCCGGGAGGTTTGAAGCCGAACACACGCTGGCAATGCGCGGCGAAAGCATCCATCTGCGCACCGTGGCGGAGGATACGGTGTTTTACAGCCCCGAAGGCGCGCCCGAGGCCAGCATTTTTTCCATTTCCTACGAGCGCATCAGCGACGATCCTCAGCGCCCGGTGATGTTTCTGTGGAACGGCGGCCCGGGTTCCGCCACGTCCACGCTGCATCTGGAATGCTTTGGCCCCTGGGGCATCAGCCGCAGCGAAAACGGCGACCCCTGCTACGGGCTTGTGCAGTCGGACGACTGTATCCTGGACGTGTGCGATCTGGTGTTTGTCGACCCCGTGGGCGTGGGGCTTTCGCGCCTGCTGGATCCCGCCAAGGCCGACAAGTACTGGTCTGTGGACGGTGACGCACGCTCTGTGGCGTTCATGATGATCGAGTGGCTGCGCCGCCGCGGCCGCTGGCAGAGTCCCATCTACATCTGCGGCGAAAGCTACGGTACGGTGCGCGCCTGCCGCGTGCTGGCAGAGCTTGGCCGCAGTCCCTTCTCTGAGAGCCGCATGGTGCCCGGTATTCCCGTAGCGGGCGTCGTGCTGGTCGGGCTGGCCACGTCCGACGACCTGTGTGATACCGAGCTTACCATTGCCATGATGCCCGGCATGGCCGCCACGCACTGGTACCACAGCCCTGAACTGCATGCCATCCCTCAGACCGACTTTGTCCAGGAGGCATGGCAGTTCGCCCGGCAGCAGCTGCTGCCCGCGCTGTTCGATGGCTGCGCCGTATCGGAGGACGTGAAGCAGTGCGCCGCGAAGAAGCTGAGCTGCTATACCGGCCTTGCGCCCGATTACTGGCTGAGCCACGATCTGAAGATCGCCTCCCCCCGCGACTTTATGGGCCGCGCCCTTCCCGGCTACACGCTGGATTTGTACGACGCGCGCATCAAGACGCCCGATGGCACGCCCTACAACGAGATCGGCAGCAGCAACAACGTGCCGCTGCGCGTGATGAACGGCCTGCTGCTGCCCCGGCTGGGCGTGAGCGCAGAGCGCCTGTACTATACCGGCAACATCAACATTCCCATCCGGTTCAACCAGGAAACAGAGGATCTGGACCCCCAGCACAAGCGCACGCATATCCAGTGCCTGCGCGATGCCATGCTGTCCAATCCGCAGATGAAGCTCCTGTTTGCCAGCGGCCTGTACGACCTGTGCACCCACGCCGGCAACACCCGCTACGTCATCAACCATGCCGCGCTGCCCATGGATCGCACCACCGTGCGGGAGTATCCCGGCGGACACGGCGTATATTCCAGCCCTGAGGGCCGCGAAGCTTTCCTCAGGGACATCCGCGAAATGATCGAAGGGGGCTGACAGCATGATCGTACTCAAGGGCCGGGTCATCGACGCCATTCATGACGAACCCATTGAAAAGGGCCTTGTCGCTGTGGAAGATGAGCGCATCGTCTATGCCGGGGAAGAGAACGGCTTCACCATTCCCGGGAACGCCACCGTCTACGAGGCCGTGAACGGCACCGTCATGCCGGGCTTTATCGACGCGCATGCGCACCTGTGCGGCAGTGAAAGCATCCACCGCAGCGGCAGCGAGCCCTATGACCTGCTGCTGACCACCGTGCGCGACCTGCGCGATCTGGTCGATGCGGGCATCACCGGCGTGCGCGACATGAGCGCCTTCGGCCGTCCCCTTCGCGACGCGATCGCCAGGGGCAACATCAAGGGGCCGCGCATCATGGTAGGCGGCAAGGTGCTGTCGATTTCCTCCGGGCACTGCGATTCTGCCCCCTATCGTTCGGTTGAGGAATGCAACCGCGAGGATCTGATCGCCTACATGATGGACGGCCCCGAAGCCTGCTACCGCGGCGTACGGGAGCAATTCCGCCAGGGTGCGGAGTTCATCAAAATCTGTGCCACGGGCGGCGTCTCCTCCGCCGTGGATGACTTTGACGATCAGGAGTTCTCGCCCGAGGAACTGCGTGTGATCATCGGCGAGGCCAGGCGTCACAACACCTACGTCACCGCCCACTGCACCGGCACCGAGGGTACCAAGGCGGCGCTGCGCGCGGGCATCGGATGCGTGGAACACGGCGTGAAGCTGGACGAGGAATGCGTTGCCATCATGCGGGAAAGGAACGTACCGCTCGTAACCACCCTGAGCGTCTCGCTGGGGCTGGCCGAAATGAAGGGCTTGCCCGAGCACATGATGCGCAAGGCCAGGGCACTGGAGGGATGCTCGATGCGTTCGTTCCAGATGGCACACGCCTATGGCATCACCGTAGCGCTGGGTACCGACTATTCCAATTCCCCGAACACGCCCTTCCTTGAGATCGGCAAGGAGTTCTACAGCCTCACCCGCTGTGGCTACACCCCCATGGAGGCCATCAAGGCCGGCACCACCAACGGCGCATTACTGATGAAGAAACAGGATCAGTTCGGCCGTCTTGAAGCCGGCATGCTGGCCGATATCGTACTGGTGGACGGCAATCCGCTGGACGACATCAGGCTGCTTGCGCACGCTGACCATGTGAAGCTGGTTCTCATTGGCGGCAAGGTTCAGAAGAACACGCTGTAAAGCCCAACTGAATTACCCAGGTTGCCAGAGGAACCCCGGCGGGTGTCGGGGTTCCTTTGCGGCGGTGCGGGAGCATTTTGCCATTGGAAGGGTCGAATCAGGAGCCACGGGCACCGGAGGCACATGAAAAAAGCCGGGGAATATAAGCGTTCCCCGGCTTTTTTGGCGCACCCGGCGGGATTCAACCCACGGCCTGGCGATTAGGAGGGGGCAAAAGTGTTCGCCGCGGATGGCCTTCGATACCCCCGGAGCGCCTTGCTTTGCTGGATTTCCAACGATTCCGAGTGTTCGCATGTCCCTCCAAAATACCCCGGTTTTCCCCGGGTGAAATGAGCAGCGTGTCAGCAGAGCTGGTTTTTCTGGGGGGACAAAAAACCAGCCGAATCCCAAATGAGCAAAAATTGCGTTTCAAAATTTATTTACCAATAATCATTAGCATAAAAATTATGTAAGGAAAAGTACCTTGTGATGCCATTATCCTGAAAAAGAGAGAACCCCGTCGGATTCGCTGACGGGGTTAGGTGTGCGGGATGCCTCCAACGATAGGGATTCACTGATACTCCAGCATGCTGACAACCGCATCGGAGATGTCCATGATGTCGAAATAATGCGTCTGTGTCAGTTTGCTCCAGCGGCGGCTGCTCAGGTCCAGATACCTGACCTGTTCGCACAGCACGATGCCTTCAATCTCAGAATCCTTCAGCGGAATATGCAACGGTCCCGGAGCCGCTGTTTTGACGATCGGACAGGCAATGACCATGCCGCTCCGATTGAAGTAATTGTTGCTGACCACGATGACCGGATACTTGATGCCCTCAATCCTGAGCAAATCGCCCTGTTCAATGGGTGCCATTACCACACCTCATTTCCCTGCGGTTCACCCCAGTCAATCTCGTTGCTCAGATTGAGATTTCCGCCATAGGCTGCTGCTCTTTCCTGAAGCGTTCTGTGCTGGAACTGCTTGCTCAGTATGATGCTGCCGTTCTCAATCCGTGCGGTCAGGACATCGTCCGGCTTGATGCCGGCAGAGGCGAGAAACTCGCGGGAAAAACGGATTCCCTGGCTGTTTCCCCAGGGCTTAAGCTGAACCTGCATTTCGTTCCCCCTTCTCTTCTTGATGTTTATACATAGTATAAACGCGAGCGCTCGAGTTGTCAATGGAAATACATGCCAAAGCAGGTAACACTCCTGGTGAGACGCTCCGTGACCTTACTCAAATACAGCAACTCTTTGCTTGATCAGCTCGATGCAGCCCATGCGGATATCGTCAGGTATTTCTGCATTCTGCGCAATGGAGATCATCGTATCGGTTTTCCCGATCAATCGCCTGATCATTTTTTCAGATGCTGCAGGCGATAGCCCACAGGATGCTGCCAGCGCAAGGAAATCCTTTTTCCGCAGCTTCGTTTTCTTGCCGTTCAGCGCAAGTGCCGTTTCTTCTGTATCATTCGATACGATGTTCACGGGCAACATATCATAAGCCGGCGACAGGACATAGGTCTGGGAGCCGGGTGCCGTTTCAATCAGCGAGAAATTCTTCAGGTGCATATCCGAATTGCCCACAAGGAACGAAAACACGACCCGAACGAAGAACTCTGCCATGTCCAGTCCTTTGCGGGATGACCAGCGGTCGATCACCTTCGCGCAGCGCTCATAGGAGCTCTGATGAGCTTCAGAAAAAATACTACGAAGATTTTGTTGTCCGCCATCCTAAATGGACACTTGTAGACATCTATGCAGATGAGGGCATCAGCGGTACATCCACCAAACATCGTGACGAGTTCAATCGCATGATCGCAGAATGCAAGGCGGGGAAAATTGAAATCAAAACTGCGGAATTGATACAATTTGACTTTTCCGGTGCCGCAAAGTTTTGAGGGGTAAGTTGCGCGAGCCGAGGGGTAAGTTTGGCGAGATGAGGGGTAAGTTTGGCGAGATGAGGGGTAAGTTGCTCCGTGAGGGGTAAGTAAGC
>JBJEYH010000017.1:0-34810 GCA_051886675.1 Aristaeellaceae bacterium | reverse complement strand
AAAACCCGGGCTACATCGCCAACATGCGCGACACGGCCACGGCGGGGTTCAAGTATTTCGACTGCAAGGGTGTGAAGCGCGTCAGCGTACGCACCAAGGGCTACGCCGCGGGCAGGCTGGAAATCCGCACGGCCCTGGACGCCCCCGCCGTGGGCGCGGCGCCCGTCAGCCGTGCCAACGTCTGGCACGACACCGTGGCGGAGGCGGACATCCCCGACGGAGTCCACGCGCTGTACTTCACCTTCAGCGGCGCAGGGTTTCTGCAGTTCGCCGCCTTCACCCTGCTGACGGACTGACCTCACCACGGACAAGCCACGACGCAAAGGAGAATCGTCATGCTCAGCCAAGCGACCATCACGCCGGAAGCCGTCGTCTGTACCTTTCCGCAGAAAAACGCCGCGCTGCGCCTTCGGGTGGAAGCCCTGCAGGCCGGCGCGCTGCGCGTCACCCGCACGCTGCGGGAGGAATTCCTGCCCGCCGGGAGCGACGTGATCATCCATCAGGAGCCCGGCCGGCTGACCGTCACCCAGGATGACCGGAGCATCCGCGCCTCCGCCGGGGGCGTCACCGCAGTCATCGACAGGGAATTCGGCGGCATCACCTTCCTGGACGATGCCGGGCGCGTCCTCCTGCGGGAGGACAGCCGTCGCCCCTGCGTCCTGCAGGAGAAGCCCGTCATGGTGAATACCTTCTCCGGCCAGGGCGAAATCACCATCCGCCAGAGCGTGGACGGCGTGCGTGCCTCCGCCGATGATTACGAAACCCGCGAGGTTCGCCGGGCCTACGCCTGCCGGCAGGCCTTCGTGTTCGACCCGGAGGAGGGCCTGTACGGCCTGGGCTCCCACGAGGAGGGCTACGGCAGCCTGCGGGGCAAAACCCGCGAGCTTTATCAGCACAACATGAAGGCCGTGGTGCCCATGCTGGTATCCACCAGGGGCTGGGGCATGCTGTTCGACCTGGGCTGCATGATGGTCTTCCACGACGATCCGGAGGGCTCGTATCTCTACGCCGACTGCGCGGATGAGATGAGCTATTACTTCATGGCCGGGGGCTATCCGGCGGTGATGCGCGCCTACGCGGCCCTCACCGGCGCCACGCCCCTGCCGCCCCGGTACGCCTTCGGCTACGTGCAGTCCAAGGAGCGCTACATGGACGCCCGGGAGCTTGTGGACGTGGTGGCGGAATACCGCCGCCGCGGCGTCCCGCTGGACATGATCGTCCTGGACTGGCAGAGCTGGCCGAAGGGGCAGTGGGGCTACAAGGTCTTCGACCGGGAGCGCTTCCCTGATCCCGACGCCCTCACCGATCAGCTGCACGCCATGGGCGCGAGGATGATGATCTCCATCTGGCCCTCCATGAAGGGCGATATCAACGCCAATCAGCAGGAAATGCTGGCGCAGGGCTGCATGCTGGGCAACCGGGTGATCTACGACGCCTTCAGCCCGAAGGCCCGGCAATTGTACTGGAAGCAGACCAGCGAGGGGCTTTTCCGCCACGGCATCGACGCCTGGTGGTGCGACTGCTCCGAGCCCTTCGAGGCGGACTGGCGCGGGGTCATCAAGCCCGAGCCCTGTGAGCGGGCCGCCATGAACGTGGCGGAAGCCAAGAAGTACCTGGATCCCGGGAAGATCAGCCTGTACAGCCTGTACCATACCATGGGCATCTATGAGGGGCAGCGGGGCGAAACCTCCGGCAAGCGGGTGCTGAACCTGACCCGCTCCTCCTGGGCGGGGCAGCACCGCTACGGCGCCTTCGTCTGGTCGGGGGACGTGAGCGCCACCTGGGAAACCCTGCGCCGCCAGGTGCCGGAGGGGCTGAACTACTGCGCCACGGGCGAATGCTACTGGACCACGGACGCGGGCGGCTTCTTCCCGCAGACCTGGGAGCACGCGTGGTTCGCGAAGGGCGACTTCGAGGGCGGCGTGGATGATCCCGGCTACCGGGAGCTGTACGTCCGCTGGCTGCAGCTGGGGCTGCTGCTGCCCATGATGCGCTCCCACGGCACGGGCACGCCCCGGGAGATCTGGCGCTTCGGCGAGAAGGGCGACCCCTGGTACGACGCGATTGAGAAGGCCATCCGTCTGCGCAGCCGGCTGGTTCCCTACCTGTACGCCCTGGCGGACGAATGCACCCGCACCGGCATGCCCATGCTGCGCATCCCCGCGCTGATGTTCCCGGAGGACGGCCGGCTGAACGCGATCGACAGCGAGCTGCTGCTGGGGTCGTTCATCCTGGCCAGGCCGGTGACCCGCTGGATGGCATACGGCCCCTATGGCCAGAAGGCGGAGCAGCCCGACTGGACGGAGCAGGTCTACCTGCCCCGCGGAACCGCCTGGTACGCCTGGGAGGACGGCACGCCCATCCCGGGCGGGCAGACCGTCACGGCGGACGCGCCGCTGGACACGGTGCCCATGTTCGTCCGGGCGGGGGCGATGATCCCCCTTGGCCCCGTGCAGCAGCATGTGGACGAAATCCCCAACCCCGACCTGACCCTGACCGTCTACCCCGGCGCGGACGGGGACTTCATCCTCTATGACGACGCGGGGGACGGCTACGGCTATGAGCAGGGCGAGTGCGCCCGCATTGCCCTGCACTGGGACGACGCGTCCCGGACGCTGGCCTTCTCTCCCCGGGAGGGCAGCTATCCCGGCATGCCGCAGACGCGGCGGTTCCTGCTGCGCCTGCCCGGCCGGGAGGAAGCCGTTCCCGCCGTCTATGACGGGCGCGGCATGACCGTTGCGCTGACGCCGGATCCATGACGCCCCGCACCCCCGGCATACCGCGGATGCCCCAAACAAAGCGGGCCGCTGAGGAACCGACGCCCCGCACCCCCGGCATGCCGGCGATGACTCCGTCCGGGCCGATTCCCGGAGCGCATGACCCCTGCCGTCATCAGCACTGGCGCAGCAGCCTCTCCCCCCGGAAGGCGCTGCGCCAGTTGTCTTTTGCCTGGCGATTCCGCGCCCCGGCCCGTCCCCCCGGGAAACCGCCGCACGACAAAGGGCAGGACGCTGCCGCCCTGCCCTGCCGGATGATAGAATCCCCGGAATATTACGCCATTGTGATCTCCAGCAGCCGCGCGCAGACGTCGCCGGGCATGGTCACCCGGAGCACGCCCTCCGCCAGCGCAATCCCGCAGTCGCCGGAAACGGGGTAGATCGCCTTCACGCTCTGAACGTCGCCCAGGCAGGCCAGGGGGATTTCCGCCTCCCGGCTGCCGATGGTGAACACCGACAGGTACGCCTTCCCTTCCCCGCGCAGACCGTAGGCCAGCTGACGGTCGTTCACCCGGCCGAAGCCCAGCGGGAAGAAGGGCACCATGTCCTTCAGCTCGCCGCGGAGGGCCTTGTACACCCGGATGCCCTCCCGCATCAGGGCCATGCTGCTGTCGGACATGTCCCACACGATGCCGCTGACGTAGGGCCGCAGCAGCAGGCCGTTGACCATGTTGAAGATCACGTGCTCCCGCTCGTCCCGGTAGGGGTAGACCCACATGCCCGCCTGCTCCGGCGTGACCGCGCTGGCCACGCTGGCGGCGATGTAGGCGTTGGACACATAGTCCGTCTGGTCGGAGGTGGACTGCAGGGAGTGCAGGGCCAGCATGCCGTAGTCCATGCGCTGCCCGCCGGAGCCGCAGTTCTCGATCACCAGGCCGGGATGCCGCTCGTACACCTGGCGGATCCACCCGTAGAGCGCCCGGTAATGCTCCAGCATCGCGTCCCCCGGGCTGTCGGCGTTCAGGTCGCTGCCCCGGCCGGTGGTGACGTTGTAGTCGATCTTGAAGTACTCGCAGCCGTAGTCCGCCACCAGCCGGTCGACGACGTCCATGCAGTACTGCCGCACCGCCGGATTGCGGAAATCCAGCAGATAGCGCTTGTTCTCCACCCGGCGCCTGCCGTGGGTGCAGATGAACCAGTCGTCCGGCAGCTGCCTGGCCAGATCGCATTCCGTGCCCATGACCTCGATTTCCAGCCACATGCCCATGCGGAGCCCCTTGCTCCGGCCGTAGTCGAAGAGCGCCTTCAGCCCGTGGGGGAAGCGCTCGGGGCTTTCCTGCCACTCGCCCACCCTGTCCCACCAGGGGCCGGCGTCATACCAGCCGCAGTCCAGGCAGTAGTATTCGCAGCCCAGAGCGGCGGCACGGTCGATGATCATTTTCTCCTTCTCCTCGGTGGGGTCGCCGAAGAGACAGTTCATGTAATCGTTGAAGACCACGTAGCAGTTTTCGTCATCCGGATTGGGCCGGCGGATCGCGCGGCGGTAGCGGGTCAGCTGCGCCACGGCCTCGCTGACGCCGCCCTCGTCCACGCCGAAGGCCGCCGGCACGGTGGTGAAGCTCTCCCCGGGCCGCAGGTTCTTCCACCAGGCGCTGTCGTCGCTGGGGCCCAGCAGGCAGACGTACAGGTTGCGGTTGTCCGCCAGGCCGTACTCGATCTCCCACGCGCCGGAATGCTCCACCTGGCCGAAGAACACCTCGCCGCTCTCCGGATCCCGGACGATGGCCATGGGCAGGTACTCGCTGGTGGACCAGGAATCCGCGCTGCCGTAGTGATAGCGGCTGTTGCCCTTGTCCGGCAGGCTGTAGCCCAGCGTGGCCATGTGCGACAGCCCCAGATCCACCGCGTCGGCCTTCTGCCACTGGGCCTCGCTGGACCAGCCGTTGTGGGGGATGTAGAATTCCAGCCCGTCGCAGGCAGCGGAGGTCCTGTGCCTCCCCAGCCCCTGATAAATAAAGGAAGCCGCGTATTCCAGCCCGATGTCCTCCCCGCCGCGGTTGGTCAGGGTGCTCCAGGCGCGCACCACATTCAGCCCCGCGAAGGTCTGCAGGCAGTAGTCCGCCGCCAGACCGTTGGGCGCCTGGACGGACAGCGTCAGCAGGGAGCCCAGGCTGTTGCTTTCGATGCGGTGGCCCACGTAGCGCCACTGGCAGGAGACGCTGCCCGCGTCATGCTTGCCCGCGTGGAAGCCCGTGGCGCACTCGCCTGTCACATGCACCGCCAGAAACTGGCCGCGCTTGAGGGGATCAGGGTGGACGGGCGGAAGCTCCCGGGCCTTCTCCCCCACGGAGATGTCCGCCAGCTCCACGGTATTGTCCTCGTTCACGCGGAAGGCGATATGCAGCCTTCCCTCCTGAATCATGATCGTCATGGCAATTCCTCCATCCGGAACGGTCTTTGGGATGCGTAAAGCATTCTCTGCCGCGTCCGGCTTTTCCTGCCCCGGGCGGCGGGCCAGCGGGAAAACCGCCCCGTCCGCCATGGGGGTCAGCGGCTCTGGGTCTGCTTTCTGCGGGAGGGCTTCGCGGCGGGCGACGGCGCCGCGCCGGCCTCGATGCCGGGCACCATGTCCTGTGTCAGGCGGAGGAACTTCTTCGCCGCGGGGGACAGCCCCTGCCGGGACTTCACCGCGATGCCCAGGTTCCGGGCGCAGTAGGGCTGCAGGGGATAGGCCTGCACCTGATCCTCATAGCCCCGCACCACCAGCTGCGGCAGGATGCTCACCCCCAGATGGTTGGCGATCATGGAGATGATGGCGCGGTCGTCCTTGGAGGTGAAGTGGGTGTTGGGGGTCACGTGGGAGGAATCCAGGGCGTGATGCACGTCGTAGTCCGTGCCCATGGCGGAGATGATGAAGTGCTGCCCCCGGAATTCCTCGATGGGGAAGCGGTTGCCCTCGGGCACGGGATAATCCTTGGGCAGGATGGCCATAAGCGGATCGTCGCACAGGGAAATCCATTCCAGGCCCCTGGTGTTCCGCTGGCTCATGAAGCCGAAATCCGCCTGGTTGTTGGCCACCCATTCGACAATCTCGTCCGTGCCGCCCTCCATCAGGCTGATGGTGATGCCCGGGTACATCTCCTGGAAGCGCCGGATGATCTGCGGCAGCCAGTGGATGGAGATGCTGGCGAAGGACGCGATCACCAGGCTGCCGGCATTCACGCCGCCCACCTCATGGATGGTCTGGGAGAGGTTCTCGTTGGCGGAGAGCAGGGTATGCACCAGGGGGAGGATCAGCTCGGCGTTGCGGGTCAGATGCACGCCCTGCTTGGTGCGGACAAACAGCGGAAAGCCGATCTCCGTCTCCAGGGATTTGAGGATATGGCTCACGCCGGACTGGGTGTAGCCCATCCGGTCGCCGCTGCGGGTGAAGTTCCGCGTCTCGGCCACGTCGGCGAAAAGCTCCAGCTTCTTGATGTCCATGGGGGCTCCTTTCATGAAAAACCGTCATTCCTGTGATGCAAATTACCCGTTTCACATCTGAAAGGGGGGGCTGTATAATGACCCTGACCCGCGATGGGCGGGCAGGCGCAGCGGGCTGACCCCGCGGGGAGGAGAGACGGACGATGAGGCTTCGCGCAGAGAAGAAGGCGCTGGGGAAAACCTTCCGCGTGGTGGACTCCCATACCATGGGCGAACCCACCCGGGTCATCTACGACGGCTTCCCCGAGCTCAAGGGCAGCACCATGATGGAGCGCAAGGAATACCTGGAGGCCCACTACGACCACTATCGCCGCGCGCTGATGCTGGAGCCCCGGGGCCACCGGGACATGTTCGGCGCGCTGCTGACCGAGCCGGTGAGCCCTGAGGCCGACCTGGGCGTGATCTTCATGGACAGCGGCGGATACCTGAACATGTGCGGCCACGGGAGCATCGGCAGCGCGACGGTGGCGGTGGAAACCGGCATGGTGGCGGTCACCGAGCCCTACACCGAGGTGGTGCTGGAGGCCCCGGTGGGGCTGATCCGCGCCCGGGTGAAGGTCGAAAACGGCCGGGCCGTGGAGGTCAGCATCCTGAACGTGCCCTCCTTCCTGTACCGGGAGAACCTGTCCCTGGAGCTGGAGGAATACGGCACGGTACCCTTCGACATCGCCTTCGGGGGGAGCTTTTTCGCCCTGGTGGATTCGGAAAGGGTGGGCCTTGCCCTGCGCCAGGAAAACCTCAAGCAGCTGACGGACTTCGGTATGCGCCTGCGGGAGAAGATCAACCGTACCCTTCCCATCCGCCATCCCTACCTGAACATCACCACCGTGGACCTGGTGGAGATCTACGGCCCCGCGGACAACCCCGCCGCCGACCGCAAGAACGTGGTCATCTTCGGCGACGCCCAGGCGGACCGTTCCCCCTGCGGCACCGGCACCAGCGCCAAGCTGGCGACCCTCTATGCCAAGGGCGAGCTGGCCCCCGGGGAGGAATTCGTCTACGAGAGCATCACGGGCTCCATGTTCCGGGGCGTGATCACCGCGGAAATCGACATCCAGGGCCGCAAGGCCGTGATTCCCCGCATCACCGGCAGCGCGTACATCACCGGCTACAACGAGTGGGTGCTGGACGACCGGGATCCCCTGCGGGACGGCTTCCTGCTGGGCGGGCAGACGCCTCAGCCCGCGGGCAGCGAGCGGGAGCAGATCATCGACGCGGCCTGGGCGCTGTTCCGCGAAAAGGGCTTCCACGAGACCAGCCTGGAGGATATCCTGACCCGGGCCCGCGTCACCGAGGAAGCGTTCCTGCGGCACTTCCCCTCCCGGGAGGCGCTGCTCTACACCCTGTCCGACCTGTTCGACCGCCGCTACTCCGAGCTGATCACCGAGATGAACCCGGAGCTGTCGGCCCTGGACAAGCTGCTTCTGCTCAACCGGGAGCTGTTCGCCATGATCGAGGACAGCATTCCCGTGGATCTGCTGGCCTACCTGTACTCCGAGGAGATGGTGGATACCGGCAACAAGGCCCTGCTCAACCGGGACCGCCTGTACTACCGCCTGGTGGAGAGCATCATGGCCGAGGGGCTTTCCTCCGGTGAATTCACCGCCCGGGATTCCGCCGCCAAGCTCATGGAGGATTACGCGCTCATCGAGCGGGGCTTCCTGTACGACTGGTGCATTCATCGCAGCACCGGCAGCCTCACCGCCACCGGCAATCGGCTGATGCCTGTTTTCCTCCGCGGACTGGTCATGCCGTCCTGAATCCGTCCCGCAGGCGTAAAAAAAGGCGCACCGGTGCCATGATGCAGCCGGAACGCCTTTGTCCTGCAAAGCTGTATGCAATTCATCTACCCTACTATAGCAACAGCCGCGGGAAATGTCAATGCAGCGGTGCATAAAAAAGCCAAACAAAAACAATTCCCCCGCCGGATCAGCCTGCGGGGGCTTTCTTTCGCCAGGCCGCGCGGATCCATCATTTCCCCGCATGGCCGGCGAAGCTGTCATGAAAGTTTGTCATGAATGATGCATGAAAGTGTCGCTACACAAATGGGCCGGATGCGGTTATAATCACTGTGACTCGGATGAATCAAAGGGGCGACGGAAATGCAGGATGCCATGTTTCAATATCCGCTGAGGCAGCACATCGGCGTATCGTCGGCGCCGGTGGTGGCGGCGGGCGACCGGGTGGCGCGGGGCGCGCTGCTGGCGCGCAGGCCGGAGGGCTGCCTGGGCGCGAATGTGTTCTCCAGCGTGAGCGGCGCCGTCGTGGCGGTGACGGAGGACGCCATCACCGTGCGGGCCGAGGGTGAGCAAAGCGATGCCTATCTGCCCCTCGAGGGCGACACGCCCCTCCGGCTGATCGAGGAATCCGGCCTGGTGGGGCTGGGCGGCGCGGGCTTCCCCACGTACGCCAAGCTCGGCAAGCCCTTCGCAGGCGGCGGGACGGTCATCGTCAACGCGGCGGAGTGCGAACCCATCCTGTGCCACAACATCGCCGCCATCGAGGAAAACCCCGCCCGGCTTGTGCGGGGACTGCAGATCCTGATGGAGGTCACCCATGCCGCGGAGGGCGTGATCGCCATCAAGGGCAAGCATACGGCGGCCATCGCCCGGCTGCGGGAGGTTCTTCCCCGCGAGGGCGTGCGCATCGCCCTGCTGCCCGACCGCTACCCCGTGGGCGAGGAGCGGGCCATCGTGCGGGAGGCGCTGGGTCAGCTGCTGCCCGTGGACAGCCTGCCCCTGGAGGCCGGCGCCGTGGTGGTCAACGCCGAGACGGCCTGCCGGGTGCAGGAGGCCGTCGACCTGCGCAAGCCCTTCATTGACAAGGACATGACCGTGGCCGGGAAAATCCGCGGGAACGAAAACCTGATCCAGGTGTTCCGGGACGTGCCCCTGGGGATCTCCGTGGGGGCCATGTTCGACAGGGCCGGCGGATTGGCCCCGGGCTACGGGGAGCTGATCATGGGCGGGCCCTTCACGGGCAGGCGCACCGCCCCCGACGCCCCGGTGATCAAGACCACCGGCGGGCTGATCGCGGCGGAGTGCTTCATGCAGGGGCCGGAAAGGCTGGGGCTGCTGGTGTGCGCCTGCGGCGCGGACCAGGCCCGGCTGGAGGAGCTGGCCGCGAGCCTCGGCAGCCAGGTTGCGGGCGTTGAGCGCTGCAAGCAGGCCCGGGAGGTCCGGGGGACGCTCAAGTGCGAGAACCCCGGCCGCTGCCCCGGTCAGGTGCAGAAGGTCATGGCCCTGAAGAAGGCCGGCGCCCAGGCGGTGCTCATCAGCAGCTGCACGGACTGCTCCAACACGGTCATGGCCTGCGCCCCGAAGCTGGGGCTGCCGGTCTACCACTGCACCGACGGCGCGCTGCGGGCGGTGAATCATCCGCTGGTGCGGCGCATCCATACCCCGACATCAACCCCGAAGGAATAAGGAGGAAACCATATGTCCATGACCAACGAAGCCCTGCAGCGGCATCTGCAGGATCCGGCGATCTTCTGCTGCAGGCGGCAGAAGGGCCTTGTCATCAGCGCGGCGGATCTGGAGGATCCCTCCCTGTTTGACGACATGGTGGAAGCGGGCCTGCTGACCCTGAGCGACGACGGTCTGCGGGTGGAGCAGGTGCTGGGCTGCACCCTCATGCAGGACGTGGAAGCCCTGACCCCCATCACCCGTGAGGTGCTGGATCGGGTCAACGAGCCGGAGGGACAGGCGGAGGCCGCCCCCGCCCCGGCCCAAACCCCGGCGGCAAGCGCGGAGGCCTTCGCCCCCGTGATCAGAACAAGCGTGGGAGGAAACGGCATGATTCACATTGAGATCGGCAAGGCCGAGAAGCTGGAAAACCTGGTGATGGACATTCCTGTGTTCGGAAACGCGGCTCCCGCCCCCGTGGCGGCGCCCGCCCCCGCCCCCGAGGCCGCCCCTGAGGCCGCCCCGGCCGGCGAAAAGAAGGTCATCCGCACGCTGGTGAAGAAGCACATCCGCATCACCGGCGCGGAGATCGGCGACGAGACCAGCATCCGCGACGGCAAGATCACCATCGACCGCAGGATCGTCGAGCGGGCGGTGAAGGAGGATCCCCTGTGCAAGAGCCTGGCCCTGGACGTGATTTATCCCGACCAGCGCCATGTGTACACCGAGACCATCATGGACGTGTGCCCCATCGCCACCAAGGTGGAGGGCGAGCTGGGCAGCGGCGTCACCAAGGTGGCCGACGGCGTGGTGTTCATGCTCACCGGCGTGGACGAGGACGGCGTGCAGGTGCATGAGTTCGGCTCCTCCGAGGGCTACCTGGACGAGAAGATGTACTTCGGCCATCCCGGCTGCGCGGACGAGAACGACATCATCATCCGCTGCCACGCGGTGATCCAGCGGCTCTCCGGCATGACCCGCCCCGGCCCCTTCGCCGCCCACAAGTGCCAGGACTACATCATCCAGGCCGTGCGCGACGAGCTGAAGAAGTACGAGGGCGAGGTTGTCCGGGAGGAGATCTGCGAGGACGTGCGCCGCCGCGGCAATCCCCGGGTGGTGCTGGTGAAGGAGATCATGGGCCAGGGCGCCATGCACGACAACGTGATCTGCCCCACCGAGCCCTGCGGCATCCTGGGCGGCCAGAAGAACGTGGACTGCGGCAACGTGCCCATCATCCTCACCCCCAACCAGGTGCGGGACGGCTCCATCCACGCGCTGACCTGCATCGGCCCCGCCACCAAGGAAATGACCCGTCACTACATCCGCGAGCCCCTGGTGGAAGGCCTTGCCGCCGATACCGAGCTGGATCTGGTGGGCGTGGTGTTCGTGGGCTCCCCCCAGGTCAACGACGAGAAGCTGTGGGTGTCCGAGCGCCTGGGCTCCCTGCTGGAGTCCCTGGACATTGACGGCTGCATCATCACCACCGAGGGCTTCGGCAACAACCATATCGACTTCATCCAGCACATCGGCCAGGCCGGCAAGCGGGGCATCCCCGTGGTGGGCGTGTCCTTCTGCGCCTATCAGGGCCAGCTGGTGGTGGGCAACGAGTACGCCACCGCGATGGTCGAGGAAAACATGGACCAGGGCGGCTTCGAGAACAACGTGGCCGGCTGCTCCTGCGTGACGAAGGAAGTCGCCGCCCGCGCCATTCAGATGCTCAAGAACCGCATGGCCGGCGTGGAGATCAAGCCCGCCCCCCGCAAGTGGAGTAACGACGTGATCAACGCCAACAACCGTCTGCTGGGCCTGCCCGAGACCGTCCTGCTGGACAACGGTACCCTGCATTGACCCCCGCCTACATGATCAACCCGGTGCTCATGGGCGGCCTGGTCAAGGAGGCCGGGCCGGAGACGGTGAAGGTTCACCTCCATGGGCGGCTGGGGGTTATCACCGTGCCCCGGTCGCAGGTCTTGACTGAGGAGACGCTCGTACCCGGGCATGAGCTGCAGTTCTACTTCAGCTATCTGGAGGTGGACGACGCGCCCCAGGCCTACGACCTGTCCGAGCTGCGCATGCTGCGGGAGGTCGCGCCCGTGCCCGTGGGCGGCACGCTCACCGAGGTCAACGATACCGCCGTCAGGTGCACCCTGCCCGGCGGCATGGGCACCGTGGCGGTACCCCGGCGGTGGGTGTTCACCAGCCGGACCCTTGAGGTCGGACAGACCGCCGGGTTCTACCTCAGCCCCATGAAGCTCATCGGCAAGCGGGATATACCCGTCCAATCCATCTGAACCAACCATCCCACTGACAGGAGGAATATCCGATATGAAACTGACCACCGTGGCCGGGATGCAGTCCGAGATTTTCGTCCCCGTGACCCCCGCTCCCGTCTTTACCGAGCTGAAAAAGCCCCTCAGCGAGTGCAAGGTCGCCTTCATCACCGCCGGCGGCATCCACAAGAAGAGCCAGACCCCCTTCAACACCTCCGGCGACTTCTCCTACCGCACCATCGAGTTTGACACCCCCTCCAGCGAGCTGATGGTCACCCATGGCGGCTTCGACAACTCCGACATCAACAAGGACGTCAACGCCATGTTCCCCATCGACCGCCTGCATGAGCTGGTGGACGAAGGCTTCATCGGCTCCCTGGCGGATGAAACCTACACCTTCATGGGCGGCGGCGGCAACGTGGAGAAGTTCCAGAACGAGACCGGCCCGGAGATCGCCCGGAAGCTGAAGGCCCAGGGCGTGGACATCGTCCTGTGCACCGGCGGCTGCGGCACCTGCCACCGCTCCGCCACCATCGTCACCCGCTGCTGCGAGGAGGCCGGCATGAGCTGCGTGGTCATCGCCGCGCTGCCGCCCATCGCCCGCCAGCAGGGCGCGCCCCGCATCACCGCCCCCCATGTGCCCATCGGCTCCAACGCCGGCGAGCCCAACAACATCCCCCAGCAGACCGCCATCATCAAGGAGTCCCTGGAGTGGGTGCGCGATTGCCCCAGCTACAACCAGACCAAGGTGCTCCCCTACGAGTACCGGCACAACGTGTAATCCAACGTGCGGCAAATCCCCGCACGCGGAAATAAAGGAGATAAGGAACCATGAAGCTCAAGGATCTGGGACTGACGGCACAGGACATCAAGGACAAGGTCAACCGGTACATGATCGAAACCTACGAGCGTTTCGACTTTGTGGCTGAAACGGCCCGGGAGCAGTACGTCTACGACGAAAACGGCACCCCCTACCTGGATTTCTACGCTGGCATCGCGGTGAACTCCGCCGGCAACTGCAACGAGAAGGTTGTCGCCGCCGTCATCGACCAGGTGCAGGACATCATGCACACCTTCAACTATCCCTACACCATCCCCCAGGCCCTGCTGGCCGAGAAGATCTGCACCACCATCGGCATGGACAAGATCTTCTTCCAGAACTCCGGCGCCGAGGCCAACGAGGCCATGATCAAGATGGCCCGCAAGTACGGCATCGAGAAGTACGGCCCCAACAAGTACCACATCGTCACGGCAAAGATGGGCTTCCACGGCCGCACCTTCGGCGCCATGTCCGCCACCGGCCAGCCCGGCAACGCCTGCCAGGTGGGCTACGGCCCCATGACCTACGGCTTCTCCTACGCGCCGTACAATGATCTGGAGGCCTTCAAGAACGCCTGCACCGAGAACACCATCGCCATCATGATCGAGCCCGTGCAGGGCGAGGGCGGCGTGCATCCCGCCACGATGGAGTTCATGCAGGGCCTGCGCAAATTCTGCGACGAGAAGGGCATCCTCCTCCTGCTGGACGAGGTGCAGACCGGCTGGTGCCGCACGGGCGAAGTCATGTCCTTCATGAACTACGGCATCAAGCCCGACATCGTGTCCATGGCCAAGGCCCTGGGCGGCGGCATGCCCATCGGCGCCATCTGCGCCAAGGCCGAGGTGGCCAAGGCCTTCACCCCCGGCTCCCACGGCACCACCTTCGGCGGCCATCCCGTCAGCTGCGCCGCGGCCCTGGCCGAGGTTAACGAGCTGCTGGACCGCGACCTGGCCGGCAACGCCCGCAGGGTGGGCGACTACTTCGCCGAGCAGCTGAAGACCCTGCCCCATGTCAAGGAGGTCCGTCATCAGGGCCTGCTGGTGGGCGTGGAGTTCGACGGCTTCGCCACCTCCGTGGAAATCAAGCACAAGTGCATTGACAAGCGTCTGCTGGTCACCGCCATCGGCCGCAACGTCGTCCGCATGATTCCCCCGCTCATCATCACCGAGGCCGACTGCGACAAGGCCGTGGCCATCCTGCGTGAGGCCGTGGAGGAGCTGGGCTGATCATCCCCCGCAGAAGCATAGCATCACCAGGCGGAGCCCCGCAGGGCTCCGCTTGCGTGCAGGAAAGGAGTTCTTCTTCCCATGAAAAACTTCACCTTTACCGTTCCCCAGAACATCATCGTGGGTCAGGGCAGCATCGCCCGCCTGCCGGAGGCCGTCAGGGCCCTGGGCGCAAGCCGGGTGTTCTTTGTTTCCGACCCCTTCCTGGCCAAGGTCGGCGCGGTGCAGAAGTGCATGGATCAGCTGACGAAGGCCGGCGTGACCTCCGAAGCCTTCACCGAGACCGAGGGCAACCCCTCCGTGGAGACCGTGGACAGGGCGACCGCCCAGTTCAAGGCCAGCGGCGCGGACTGCATCGTGGCCCTGGGCGGCGGCTCCCCCATGGACGTGGCCAAGGCCGTGGGCGTGCTGGCCCGCTACGGCGGCTCCATCGTGGACTACGAGGGCGGCGGCATGGTGCCGGGCGACATCGTCCCGCTGATCGCCATCCCCACCACCGCCGGCACCGGCTCCGAGGTGACGGCCTTCTCCGTCATCACCGACCACAGCCGCAACTACAAGCTGACCGTGTTCAGCTACAAGCTGCTGCCCGCCTACGCCATCCTGGACGTGGATCTGATCACCACCGTCCCCGCCGGCGTGGCCGCCGCCTGCGGCATCGATGCGCTGATTCACGCCCTGGAGGCCTACATCTCCCGGGATGCCTCGCCCTTCTCCGAGGCCATGTCCGAGAAGGCCATGGAGCTCATCGGCGGGAACATCCGCCGCTACGTGGCCAACCGCCAGGACATCGAGGCTGCCGCGGCCATGCAGGCGGGCTCCCTGTTCGCGGGCATCGCCTTCTCCTGGGCGCGGCTGGGCAACGTCCATGCCATGAGCCATCCCGTCAGCGCGTACTTCAACGTGGCCCACGGCGTGGCCAACGCCATCCTGCTGCCCACCATCGTGGACTACAACGCCCTGGCCGACAGCGGCAAGTACCTGAAGATCTACAACTATATCGCCCGTCAGCCCCTGACGGCGGATGAGTTCGTCCCCGAGATGCTGGGCGACGAGCTGCGGCTGCTGAACGCCTCCCTGGGCATTCCCGGCTCCCTGAGCGAGGTGGGCGTGACCCCCGACAAGTTCGACGCCATGGCCGACGACGCCATGAAGAGCGGCAACATCGCCGTGAACCCCCGCACCACCACCAAGAAGGACGTCCTGGCCCTCTACCAGGATGCCCTGTAAGCGGGGTCGCAAAAGCGGCTGCGGCCGCCTTTGCGGGATTTTCACGCTCTCCCTGGTCGGGCTGTAAACAGCCCTCCCGGCCGTTCGCTCGTGCAAGGAAGCGATTTTGCAAGCAGAATCGCGCGAAAATCGCCGCGCATGTCGCCGATTTTCGATTGCTGTCTGCCGACAGCGAATGTGTGGTACTGACATGTTACGGCGTCTGTCCCATGATGGACAGACGCCTTTCTTTTGCCCTCCAGACCGCGGAAACAAGCATCCGCCGTTCCGCGAAAGGGCGATCATGATCGCACGCAAAGCCTTGATTTTCAAGGCTTTTCCGCCGGAAACCGGTTTCTGTTTTGCTTGTTGACTTTACTTTCCTCCGCGATATACTGAAATTACCGACCGACGTTCCATCAGCTGCTGTAAGGAGGAAACGACAATGAAGAAACTGGTTGCCCTGCTCATGTGCCTCATGCTGCTGCCCGCGGCGTCCGCCCTGGCGGAGGAGGCGGAGATGATCGCGGTATACGCGTCCGTGCCCGCGGACTGGAGCTGGCCCTGCGTCTGGGCCTGGAACGCCGATGGCGAGAACGCCTTCGCCGCCTGGCCCGGCGATATGATGGAGCCCGATCCCGCCAACGAGGGCTGGTACTACATCTACCTGCCCGCCGGGATGGAGAGCGTGATTGTCAACGGCAACGACGGCACGGTGCAGACAGACGCGGTCAGCATCGACCATCAGGCCGCGTGGATCACCGTGGCGGAGGACAGAACCGCCAGCGTGTCCTTCGAGGCCCTGACCGCCGGCGAGACCCCCGCCTACACCGAGCGCTACACCGTATACGCCCAGGTGGACGCCTCCTGGGAGAGCCCCTGCCTGTGGGCCTGGTCCGACCCTGACGGGAAGAACGCCTTCCCCGCCTGGCCCGGCCGCGCCATGAAGCCGAATGAGAACGGCTGGTACAGCGCAATGGTGCCCGCCTGGTGCAACTGCGTGATCGTCAACGGCAACGGCGGCAGCGTGCAGACCGCCGACATCAAGGATCTGGATCCGGCGGATCTGTGGATCACCGTGGCGTCCGACGGCGCCTGCGAGGTGACCTATGACGATCCCACCGCCCCCGTGGCCGAGGACATCACCGTCTACGCCCGCGTGCCGGAGGACTGGACGGAGCCCTGCCTGTGGGCCTGGAGCCATCCCGACGGCACCAACGCCTTCGCGGCCTGGCCCGGCGAGCCCCTCGCCGCGGGGGATGACGGCTGGTACGCCGTAAGCGTGCCGGGATGGATCAACAGCGTGATCATCAACGGCAACGGCGGCTCCGTCCAGACCAGCGACCTGCGCGTGGACGCGGGCAGGGATCTGTACGTGACGGTCGTCTCCGCGGAGGAAGCCTCCGTGGCCTATGAGAAGCCCGCTGAATAACGCGCCCCCGCCCCGCGGAAGGGGGGAAGCCTTCTTCCGCGGGGAATGCGCAGCGCATCCGGAGAGAAGCCGAACGCCTCTCTCCTGTTTCACTTTGTGTCAGGAGGTTTGTCCATGCGTAAGGTACTGTGTCTGCTGCTGGTCTGTCTGCTGCTGACCGGCTGCGCCGGGAATTCCGCCGCCCCCGCCGGGCAGGAGGGCCCGGTGACCATCACCGTCTGGCATGACAAGGAGGACGCGGTCATCGCGGTCCTGGCGGAGGCCGTGCAGGCGCTGGAGCCGGACGTCCATGTGGTCTTCGAGAAGAAAACCGGCCTGACCGAATCCCTCAAGCTGGTGGGCAACGACCCGGGCGCCGCGCCGGACATGTACTTCTTCGCCCATGACAAGATCGGCGTGTACGCGGAGATGGGCATCCTGACCCCCATCACCGATCTGCTGGGGGAGGACGCGCTGGAGGGCTACGTTCCCCTGACGGTGCAGGGCGCCGCCTACAGGGGGGACATCTACCAGCTGCCGCTGTACTTTGAGACGCTGCTGTTCATGTACAACCGCAAATACATGGCGGATACGGAGGTTCCCGCCACCACGGAGGAGCTGTACGCCTACATGCAGCGCAAGACGAAGTACGGCCACTACGGCTTTGTGGAACAGCACGCCACGCCCTACTACGCGGCGGGCTGGATCCACGGCTTCGGCGGCGGGCTGATCACGGAGGACGGCGTGCCCTGCCTGGATTCCCCGCAGGTGAAGGCCGCCCTGACCTACCACCGGAAGTTCGTGGACTTCATGCCCGGGGAGACGGAGTACGCCACGGTGAACACGCTCTTCACCGAGGGGATGGCCCATGCCACCATCGCGGGGCCGTGGTTTGTGCCCACGGTGCGCGCGGCGGGCATTGACCTGGGCATCGCGCCCATGCCCGTGGTGGACGAAACCGGCCTGCCGCTGGCCCCCTACTCGGGCATACAGGGGCTGCACGTGCTGAAGGTGCAGGCCCAGCGCAAGCAGGAGAGCATCACGCGGGTGCTGCGGACGCTGATGCAGCCGGAGGTCAGCGCGGCGCTGGCGAAGGTCAGCGGATGCGCGCCGGCGGTGGAAAGCTGCTACGACCTGCCGGAGGTGGCGGAGGACGCGCTCATCATGGCCATGAAGCAGACCGCCGAGACCGCCGTGCCCATGCCCAACATCCCCGAGATGGACGTGATGTGGACGGTGACGGGGAATCTGCTGACCGAGGTGAACATGAGCGGCCGGGACGTGGACAGCGCCGCCGCGGCCGCGCAGAAAAAGGCCCTTGAGCTGATCGAGGCGATGAAATGAAAACGAAGCGCACCCTGTTATCCTATCTGGTGTCCGCGCCGTCGCTGACGCTGATTTTCCTGATCGTGGTGTTCCCGATCCTCTACACGGGGTATATCTCCTTCACCAACATGAACACCTACCACTGGTTCAGCTTCGACTATATCGGGCTGAAGAACTACGCCCGGGCGCTGACGGTGTTTGATTCCGGGTTCCTCTCCGCGCTGGGGCTGACGGTGTTGTGGACGGCGGTGAACATGGCCCTGCAGCTGGTCATCGCCTTCCTGATCGCGGTCCTGCTCAACATCCGCCGCCTGCCCCTGCGGAACGTGTACAAGACCATCCTCATGTTCCCCTGGGCCATGCCGGGGTATGTGAGCATCCTCCTGTGGAAGACCGGCATGTTCAACGGGGAATTCGGCCTGCTGACCCGGTGGGTGGAAAGGCTCGCCGGCGTGACCGTCCGCTGGCTGCGCGGCGACGTCAGCGCGTTTTTCTGCTGCACGGCGGTGAACCTGTGGCTGGCGCTGCCCTTCATGATCATGATCATGGACGGCGGCCTCAAGAGCATCGACCGCAGCTACTACGAGTCCGCCACGCTGGACGGCGCGGGGCCGGTGCGGCAGGCCGTATCGATCACCCTGCCCTGCCTCAGGCCCATCATCGGCCCCTCGGTGATGATCACCCTCTTCACCACCTTCAAGCAGTTCGACGTGATTTACCTGATGACCCGGCAGGTGGGCGCGCAGACCGGCGCGCACATCCACACCATCATCACCTACGCCTACGAGAACGCCTTCATCACCAACAACTACGGCTATTCCTCCGCCATCTCCATCCTGATCTTCCTGCTGCTGATCGCCTTCGCCCTGCTGACGGGCCGCAAGGGAAGGGAGGAGGGCGCATGAATCGCAAGCGTATCCGCCGGGCGGCGTCGGCGGCGGCGGTCAACCTGTTCTTCATCGGGTGCTGCTTCATCGCGCTGCTGCCCATCCTCTACGCCCTGTCCGTCTCCCTGGACGCCAGGGGCAGCCTGCTGGCCTCGGACTTCTCCTTCATCCCCCGGGAATTCACCCTCCGGCACTACGTCCGCGTCTTCACGGAGGAGCCGGTGCTCCTCTGGCTGGGGAACACCCTGCTTCTCACCGCCGCGACGGTGGCGGTGGCCATGGCGGCGGCGGTGCCCGCGGCGTATGTGTTCTCCCGCAAGCGCTTCCCCGGGCGAAGGGCGGTGCTCAGGTGCCTGCTGCTCCTGTACTCCTTCCCGTCGATCCTGTCCATGTTCGCCATCTACAGGCTCATGAGCGCCCTGGGGCTGATCAACACCCACCTGGGGCTGATCATCATCTACGCGGGCACCATGTCGGTGTTTGCGCTTTTGAACATGAAGGGCTACTTCGACGCCATCCCCGTGGAGATCGAGGAAGCCGGCCGCATGGACGGCTGCAATGACCGGCAGATCGTCACGAAGATCGTCCTGCCCCTGGCCCGGCCCACGCTGATTGTCACCGGGGTGATGATCGTCAACTTTGTGTGGAACGAGTACATCTTCTCCATCAACTTCCTCACCGGGGCGGACAGGATGACCCTGGCCTCGGGGCTGTACACCCTGCAGGCCACCGAAACCAGCGGCTCATGGCCGGTGTTCGCGGCGGCGTCGCTGCTGGTGAGCCTGCCGGTGCTGGTGATCTTCTTCCTCTCGCAAAAGCACATGGTCTCCGGCCTGACCTCGGGCGGAGTGAAAGGATGACCCCCATGAACCGCCATGCCGTGCTGCACATCCCCATGTCCCCCCACGCCTTCTGCCTGGACGAACGCCGGGTGGTCTTCCGCCTGCGCGCCGCCCGCAACGATCTGGCCGCCTGCACGCTGATCTACGGCGACCGCGCCTGCCGCCATACGCCGGTGGATTATTTCGAGGCTGCGATGGCGCCCGTGCGCAGCACGCCCCTGTTCGACTGGTGGGAGGTGACGCTCGACGCGCCCTTCACCCGGCTGTGCTACGCCTTCCGCCTGACCGGCCGGGACGGCGAAGCCCTTCTGTACTACGGCGATCAGTTTGCCGGCGCGCTGACGGCGGAACGCTCGGAATACTTCCAGCTACCCTTCAACCACCGGGCCCACCGGATGGACGTCCCCTCCTGGATGCGGGACGCGGTGGTGTACAACATCTTCCCCGACAGCTTCGCCACGGGAGAAGGGTTCATCGCCGGGCAGGGCGCGGAGCTGCGCTGGCAGGGCGAGACCGTCCGGGGAAGGCTGGGCGGCACCCTGCGCGGCGTGACGGACAACCTGCCCTACATCCGGGACCTGGGCTGCAATTGCATCTACCTCAACCCCATCTTCGCGGCCGGGGCGTACCACAAGTACGACGTGATCGACTACTTCCACATCGACCCCGTCCTGGGCACGGACGAGGACTTCCGCACCCTGGTGGATACGGCCCACGGCATGGGCCTGCGCGTGATCATCGACGGGGTGTTCAACCATTGCGGCTGGCGGTTCTTCGCCTTCCGGGACGCGGTGGAGAAGGGCGGTTCCTCCGCCTACCGGGACTGGTTCTACCGCCTGCCCGAGCCCCTGACCCTCCCCGCCAGCCCCCGGGACGTCCCCGGCTACGAGTGCTTCGGCTACGAGCGGATGATGCCCAAGCTGGCCACGGACAACCCCGCCGTGCAGGACTACTTCTGCCGGGTGGGCGAATACTGGGTGCGGGAATACGGCATCGACGGCTGGCGGCTGGACGTGGCCAATGAGGTCAGCGACGGCTTCTGGCGGGCGTTCCGCCGGGCGGTGAAGGCCGTGAAGCCGGACTGCGCGCTCATCGGCGAGGTATGGGAGACCGCCGCCCACTGGCTGGACGGCAGCATGTTCGACAGCGCCATGAACTACGACCTGCGCCGCCACTGCCGGGACTTTTTCGCCCGGGACGCGCTGGACGCCCAGGGCTTCGACGGCCGGGTGACGGACATGCTCATGCGCTACCGCAGCCAGACGGCCTTCGCCCAGCTGAACCTGCTGGACAGCCATGACGTGAGCCGCTTTCTGTCCCTGTGCGGTGGCGATACCCGCCGGATGAAGCTGGCAGTGCTGTTCCAGATGACCTTCGCGGGCATGCCCTGCGTGTTCTACGGGGACGAGCGGGGCATGGCGGGCGTCACTGAGGAGGAATACCGCAGCCCCATGCCCTGGGACGCCGATGGCGGAGAGCTGCTGCCCTTCTGCCGCCGGGCCATCGCCCTGCGCCATGCATACCCCGCCCTTCGCCGGGGCGCCTTCCGGACGGTGTTCGCCCAGAAGGGCGGCGGGGTGTACCATTACCTCCGGGAGGCGGAGGAGGGCGCGGTGGGCGTGATCATGAACCGCGCCGCGGAGGATGCCGCCGTCTGCGCGCCGGGGGAAATCCTCTGGCAGGAAAACGCCGGCCGTGATATACTGGGGGCATACGGATTCATCGTCTACCGCGCATAGCATCCGGGAGGGATCAGCATGCCGTCCACCATCCGCGACGTGGCGCAGCGGGCCGGGGTATCGCCCTCCACCGTGTCCAAGGCGCTCAACGGCTCCGCCGCCGTGTCCGAGGCCACCAGGAAAAGGATCCTGCAGGCCGCCGCGGCCCTGGGCTATCAGCCCAATGCCCGGGCCCGGAACTTCGCCACCCGGGCCAGCTACCAGATGGCCTTCCTGGCGGACTTCCCCTTCGACGCGGCCTTCGTCAACCCGCACCTGTTCGAGATCATGCGGGGCGTGCAGCACACCCTGGACAAAAAGGGCTACGCCATGGTGATGAAGCATCTCCCCGCCCGGGAGGCCGTATCCTTCGTGGAGCAGACCTGGTCGCGGCACGGGGTGGACGGGTTCGTCCTGCACATGTCGGTGATGACGCGCAAGCTCGCCGCCCTCATCAGCCGGGAGAACATCCCCCACATCGTCATCGGCCGGCCCAACTTCGACAACCGTCTGTGCTGGATCGATACGGACAACTGCCTCTCCGGCGAGCTGGCGGCCCGGCATCTGGCGGAGCAGGGGTACACGGCGCTGGCCTTCGCCGGGGGCCGGGCGGATGACATGATCTCCTGGCGGCGGCTGCAGGGAGTGCGCCAGGCCCTGCAGGAAATGGGGCTGGAGCTGCCCCACGAGCGGGTGCTGCAGAGCCAGTCCACCCTGGCCGACGGCGCCCGCGCCATGAAGAAGCTCCTGCGCATGAAGCCCCGGCCCCAGGCGGTCATCTGCGCCAACAACCCCATCGCCCTGGGGCTGATGCAGGCCCTGCAGGCCCGGGGCGTGCGCGTGCCCGAGGACATGGCGCTGATCACCTTCGACTCCTACCCCTTCTCCCTGTTCACCGAGCCGCCCATGACCGTGGTGGACGTGAACATGTACGAGATGGGCCAGGAGGCCGGACGGCTGGTGCTGCAGAAGCTCCGGCACCCCGCCACGCAGATCCAGACCTACATCACCACCCCCACCCTGGTCTGCCGGGGCACCACGGCCCAACGGCAGGAATAGGGGCAATTCGGCACAGCCAAAGGCAGACGGCCAAAAGGCCATTCATTGGGTCCAGTTGCCTGCCGTCGGCAGACTGGCAATCGAAGGCTGACGACATGCGCGTCAGCCTTCGCGCGATTCTGCTCCGCAAAACCGCTTCCTTCCCCGAGCGAACGGCCGGGAGCGCATCGACCGGTGAGCGAGCGCAAAACTCAAAAAAGTGGCCCGCAGGCCACTTTTTTGATCCTCGTCATTCCCCCAGGGGACGCTGGTTCATCCGCCGGTAGTGGGAGGGCGTGACGCCGATGTATTTGCGGAACACCCGGTTGAACTGCGAGAAGCTGGCAAATCCGCAGCTCAGCGCAGCCTCGGTGATGGGCATGTCCGTGTTGATGAGCAGGGCCTGCACGTTGCGCAGCTTGGTCAGCTGGATGTAGTGGGTCAGGGTGAAGCCCGTCACCGCCCGGAACTGGTGGGACAGGTAGCAGCTGCTGATGTAGAACTGCTGGGACAGCCTTTCCAGGGACAGATCCTCGGCGTAGTGGGCGTGGATGTAGCCGGCCACGGCGTAAATCTTGCGGGCGGCAGCGTTCAGGCCGGACTGGTTGACGTACTGGTTCTGATCCTGGCTGAGGCACAGCAGGGTCAGGAAGTCCACGAACTTCATGTGGATGGACAGGTTCCGCATGGGATCGGTGCTGGCGGCCAGGCGGAAGATATCGTTGAGGCGGCGGTAGAGCCTGCGCCGCAGCTCCGGCTCGAAGCGGAAGATGGGCGTCTCCTGGTGAAAGACGCTGAGCAGCCGGGCGTATTCCTCGGCGAGGCCCGGCATATTCCGGGGCATGTTGAAGCGGATGATCAGCCGCCGGCAGGGATCGCCCTCGGGATAGCGGGTCATGTGCAGGACGTTGGGCGATATGCCCACGATGTCGAACATCTGCAGCGCGTAGGGCTTGCCCTCCAGAAAGTGGGTGGCCGCCGGACACAGGCACACGCACAGCTCGTAGAAGGTGTGGAAGTGCTGGAACTGCATGTTGATCTCCGCCGAGCGCACGTCGTAGTCGAAGAAGTAGAACAGCGCGTCCCCCTCCTGGTTGACGTGGATGGCATACTGATCCTCGTACAGGGCAAGGTTCTCGATGAGCATGGCGGGCCTCCTGAGAAGGGATGAGGGGCTGCCATCAGTGTAGCACACCCGTCCCGCGGGGGCAAGGGACATATCGCATTTTTCGCGCTCACGCGGCTCCGTCAGGATAAAATGTACGTAAATTTTGTATAAAATGAAAGCCAGAACCGACAAGACAATCGCGCCGCCGAAAACATGAAAAGCAAAATATGCAAGGTTTCACCATGGAAAAAGACAAATGATGCGTTGCATCCCCGTGGGAATATGCTATGATAATATCAATCGCGATTCCCGAAACAGCTGAATACCCCATGGAGAACAGGAGGATGAACATGCGTATCTTCAAGAAATGGCTGTCCCTGTCCCTGGCGCTGATGATGTGCCTGGGCGCCACCGCGGCGCTGGCGGAAACCTCGCCCGCCTTTACCGAGGCCCCCTACCTGACCGAGCAGGGGATTTATGGCGACGTGGCCGATCGTCTGCCCGCGGCGGGCGACGTGATGGTGGAGGACGCCGAATACCTGACCATCGGCACCTACGGCGGCGAGCTGAAGCGTTCTGCCGGCGGCGGCAACTGGGATGCCGGCAAGATCATTGAGGAAGGTCTGTTCCGCTTCACCACCAGCGGCGCCGTTGAGCCCAACGTGGCCAAGGGCTACACCGTCAGCGAGGACGCCACGGTCTACACCATCACCCTGCGCGAGGGCATGAAGTGGTCCGACGGCGAGCCCTTCACCGCGGAGGACTGCGTCTGGTTCTACAACGCCGTGTGCCTGAACAACGTGGACGGCAAGGGCGTGCGCAACTGCCACAAGGATGCCAACGGCGATCCCGCCGTGGTGGAAAAGGTGGACGACGTGACCTTCACCGTCACCTTCGGCACCCCCAAGTACGACTTCATCGAGGCCCTGACCGTGGACCTGAAGTGGCACTATGCCCCCAAGCACATCTTTGAGGAAATGGTGCAGGCTGTCATCGACGGCAAGGACGACGAAGCCCTGGCCATCGGCAAGGCCATCTGCGGCACCGAGTTCACCGACGTGGCCAAGATGGGCAAGGAAATGCTCTACTACTTCTGGAACTACCCGGGCATCCCGACCCTGAACCCCTACGTCCTCTCCACCGAGGAGGGCAAGAACAGCATCAAGGGCGACTACTATGAGTACGTCCGCAACCCCTACTACTGGAAGGTGGATACCGCCGGCCAGCAGCTGCCCTACATGGACAAGATCATCTACACCACCGTCTCCAACGTGGATCAGCAGCTGATGCTCCTGCTGGACGGCACCGTTGACCTGCAGACCGTCAGCATGGAGAGCATCCCCACCATCCTGGAATCCCAGACCGCCATCAACATCTACGAGTGGAGCGGCAGCGACTGGGGCAACGTGCCCACCCAGCTGCACCTGAACCTGAACGCTGACGACGCTCACCTGCGCGAGCTGTTCAACAACGCGGACTTCCGCCAGGGCCTGTCCATCTGCGTGGACCGCGAGGAGTTCGCAAGCCTGTACTCCGACGGCTGGCTGCAGGGCGGTCAGGCGGCGCCTCAGCCCGGCACCCTGGGCTACAGCGAGGAGTGGGCCTCCAAGTGGACCGAGTACGACGTGGAGAAGG
Source organism: Aristaeellaceae bacterium (assembly GCA_051886675.1). GTDB lineage: Bacteria > Bacillota > Clostridia > Christensenellales > Aristaeellaceae > UBA11524. The sequence goes on along the minus strand of JBJEYH010000017.1, from coordinate 9,716 downwards.
CCAGGAGCCTGTTTGAATCCGCCGGCCTGGTCATGGGCAGCGACGGCTTCTACGACTTCGCCGACGGCACGGACTTCGTGCTGAACATCGTCTCCGTGGCGGACAACGGCGCGGCTGACATCTACAAGATCCTGGAGCCCTACTTCCGCGCGGCGGGCATCAAGTGCACCTTCAAGGATTCCGACCGCAGCAACATCGACAACGACCTGATGGCCAACGCTGTGGAAGCCATGCTCTACCCGGTCACGGGCATCGGCGACATCTCCATCATCCTCAAGCCCAACTCCATGGTGCCCGGCTATGCCACCAACGTGGCCTGGTACGGCACGATGGATGAATCCACCGCCACCGGCGATCTGCTCAAGCTCATCGAGCTGAAGAAGCAGCTGGACGTGACCTCCGATCCCGACGCCCGCACCGAGATCGCCCTGCAGATGCTCAAGCTCCACGAGGAGAACATGTGGACCCTGGGCTATGTGGAGGCCTCTCCCACCTACCATGCGGTGAACGCCCGGATCAAGAACTTCCTGGAGGACGGCGTGTGGTCCGACATCTACCGCGACATGGGCATCGCCCACGTGCAGTGCTGGTACATCGAGGAGTAACATCCCCGGGGCCTGGCAGTACCAAGATGAATAACGTGCTGTAAGGGTGCGAGAGGTGATTTCTCCCCTGGGGGAAGCGCCTCTCGCATTTCTTCAGGCTCCGCCGCGTGAAAGGTGCGATGCGATATGCTGAAATACATTGGCAAGCGACTGCTTCTCTTCATCCCGACGCTGCTGATCATTTCCTTCGTGATCTTCTTCATCATCCAGCTGCCCCCGGGAGATTACGTCACCTCCTACGTGGCGGCCATGGCGGCCGAGGGCGAGGTCTTCACCGCCGAGGACATTGCCAACCTGCGCCTGCAGTACGGCCTGGACGACCCCTGGTTTGTCCAGTACTTCAACTGGATGAAGAACATCCTCACCAAGGGCGACTTCGGCTACTCCTTTGAGTACGGACGCTCGGTGTGGAGCGTCATCATGGACAGGCTGTACCTGACGCTGGCGGTATCCTTCGTGATTCTGGTGTTCCAGTACGCCGTGTCGCTGCCCATCGGCATTTACTGCGCCAATCATCAGTATTCCGCGGGGGATTATGTGCTGTCCTTTATCGGCTTCATCGGCACGGCCACGCCAAACTTCCTGCTGGCCATCATCATCATGTACTGGGTGTACGTCAGCACGGGCGAGGTGTATCTGGGACTGTTCAGCACGGAAATGCTGCAGAACGGCATGCGCTGGGAGTACGTGCCGGAATTCCTGGGCCGCTGCCTGATCCCGCTGATTGTCATCGGCACGTCGGGCACCTGCGGCATCATCCGTACCGTGCGCGCCCAGATGCTCGACGAGCAGGCCCGTCAGTACACCCTCACCGCCCGCGCCAAGGGCTGCTCCGAGGCCACCATCACCTACAAGTACTGCCTGCGCGCCGCGCTCAACCCGGTGGTATCGGGCATGTCCGGCTCGCTGAGGACGATTTTCTCCGGCTCCACGGTTTCCGCCATCGTCATGAACCTGGCCATTCAGGGCCCGGTGCTCCTCACCGCCCTCAAGAGCCAGGATATGTACCTGGCCGGCACCATCGTGCTGATTCAGGCCGTGCTGGTCGTGGTGGGCACGCTGCTGTCCGACATTGCCCTGGCCTGGCTGGATCCGAGAATCCGTTTCTCAGAAAGGAGCTAAAGCGATGGCACTGTTTCACAAGAAGACCGCCAGCGATGAATCCTACTACCTGGCCTCCCAGTGGACGCTCATGTGGCGCAAGCTCAAGAAGCACAAGCTGGCCCGCTTCAGCCTGGCGATCCTGGCGCTGCTGTACCTGGGCGCGCTGTTTGCGGATTTCATCGCCCCCTACGGCCTGGAGGAGTTCTCCTCCCTGTACAAGAACACCGCGCCCACCCACGTCTACTGGCACGACGAGGACGGCAACCTTTCCCGCCCCTACGTCTACAAGCTGCAGAAGGTCAATGACAAAAAAACCTGGTCCGTCATCGTGACCGAGGATACCAGCGAGAAGTACTATCTCAGCCTCTTCACCGAGGGCATCGAGTACAAGCTCTTCGGCCTCATCCCCTGCAGGACCCACCTCTACGGCCTGGTCAACGAGCAGGGCGTCCCCGACCGCAGCGTGCGCATCAACATCTTCGGCGCCGACAGCACCGGCGCGGATATCTTCTCCCGCATTCTCTTCGGCAGCCGGGTGTCGCTGACGATTCCCTTCGTGTCGGCGGCCATCAGCTTCGTGCTGGGCATATTGCTGGGCGGCCTGTCGGGCTACTTCGGCGGCTGGGTCGACAATGTGATCCAGCGCGTGATTGAGGTCTTGTCCGCCATCCCCAGCATCCCGCTGTGGATGGCCCTGTCCGCGGCCATTCCCCCGGGCATCTCCGTATCGGCCATGTACCTGTACATCACGATCATCCTGTCCTTCATCGGGTGGACGGGCCTGGCGCGCATTGTCCGCGGCAAGTTCATCGCCCTGCGCAAGGAGGACTTCGTCATGGCGGCGAAGCTGGCGGGCGTCAGCGACTTCAAGATCATCGTCAAGCACCTGGTGCCGGGCTTCCTGAGCTACCTGATCGTCAACCTGACGCTGGGCATCCCGGGCTCCATCCTGGGCGAGACGTCCATGAGCTACCTGGGTCTGGGCATGAAGGCCCCCGCCACCAGCTGGGGCGTGCTGCTGAAGGAGACGGAGGATCTGGTCTCCGTGGCCCAGTGCCCGTGGAAGATGATCCCGCTGATTTTCGTGGTGATCACCGTGCTGGCCTTCAACTTCCTGGGCGACGGCCTGCGCGACGCCGCCGACCCCTACAAGTGAGAACGGAGGTGTGCGGACGATGAGCGATAACGTGAACGAAACCATCATTGAGGTGCGCGACCTCAGGGTGAACATCAAAATCGACGAGGGCACGCTGACCGCCGTGCGGGGCGTGAATTTCCAGATCCGCAAGGGCGAAACCCTGGGCCTGGTGGGCGAGAGCGGCTGTGGCAAGAGCCTGACCAGCAAGGCCATCCTGGGCATCAACGACAAGAAGTGCAGGGCCGAGGGCGAGGTCATCTTCGACGCGGAAAACCTGGGCCGGGTCAACCTGCTCACCCTCAACCCCCGGGGGAAGGAAATCCGCTCCATCCGGGGCAAGCAGATCTCCATGATCTTCCAGGAGCCCATGGTGGCCTTCTCCCCCATGTACACCATCGGCAACCAGATCAACGAGGCCACGCTCCTGCACATCACAAAGGACAAGAAGAAGGCAAAGGAAATTTCCCTGGAGGTCATGCGCAAGGTGGGCATCGCCAACGCCGAGAAGCGCTACGACCAGTATCCCCATGAATTTTCCGGCGGCATGCTGCAGCGCGCGCTGATCGCCATGGCGCTGGTGTGCAGCCCCCGCCTGCTCATTGCCGACGAGCCCACCACCGCCCTGGACGTGACCATTCAGGCGCAGATCCTGGAGCTGATGAAGCAGCTGCAGAAGGACTTCGGCATGTCCATCCTCTTCATCACCCACGACCTGGGCACCGTGGCCCGCATGTGCGACCGGGTGGCGGTGATGTACCTGGGCCGCATTGTGGAATCCGCCCCGGCGGTGGAAATCTACAGGAACCCGCAGCATCCCTACACCCAGGGGCTGCTGGGCTCCGTGCACAGGATCGGCACCAAGGCCCAGGAGCGGCTGTTCTCCATCGAGGGCACGGTGCCTCTGGCGCTGAACCTGCCGGCGGGCTGCGGCTTCTACGAGCGGTGCCACAGGCGCATCGAGGGCGTGTGCAACGTGTACGACCCGGAGCTTGTGGACGTGGGCAGCGATCATCAGATTGCCTGCTTCGCCTGCACGGGCTGTCCCCGTCAGGCCCCGAAGGAACAGGAGGGAACCACCCATGAGTAAAGGCGATCGCATCCTGGACGTGCAGCACATCTCCATGCGCTTCCAGTCCAAGGGGCTGTGCGTGCGGGCGGTGACGGACGTGAGCTTCCCGGTGGATGAGGGCGAAACCATCGGCATCGTGGGCGAATCCGGCTGCGGCAAGACCACCCTGGGCAGGTGCATCGTGAGGGCCTACGAGCCCAGCGAGGGCAAGGTCATCTACACCGCCGGGGACGGGGAGACCTTCGACTTCCTGCAGATTGACAGGCAGACCATGCGCCGCTACCGCAAGGAAATCCAGATGATCTTCCAGGATCCCTACTCCTCCCTGGATCCCCGGATGACGGTGCTGGACATCATCAAGGAGCCCATTCTGGCCAACTATCCCAAAATGCCCAAGGCCGAGGTGGAGCGCCGGGTCATGGACATCGCCGCGAAGGTCGGGCTGAACACCTCCTACCTCAAGCGCTACCCCCACGCCTTCTCCGGCGGACAGCGGCAGCGCATCGGCATCGCCCGGGCGCTGGTGCTCAATCCCCGCGTCATCGTCTGCGACGAGGCGGTGTCCGCACTGGACGTGTCCATTCAGGCCCAGGTGATCAACCTCCTGCACGACCTGCAGCAGGAGTTCGGGCTGACGTATCTGTTCATCAGCCACGACCTGTCGGTGGTGGAGTACATCTCCGACAAGGTGGGCGTGATGTATCTGGGCCGGATGGTGGAGTTCGCGCCCACCAGAGCGCTGTTCTCCCACCCCATGCACCCCTACACCGAGAGCCTGCTGTCCGCCGTGCCCGTGGCCGATCCCACCGTGGTCAGCGAGCGCATCCCTCTGGAGGGCGAAATCCCCAACCCGGCCAATCCGCCCAGCGGCTGCTACTTCCACACCCGCTGCCGCTACTGCACCGACAGGTGCAAGGAGGCTTCCCCCGACTATCTGGAGCTGGAGCCCGGACATTACGTGGCCTGCCACCGGGCCCGGGAGCTTCAGCTGAGAGGATTTGATTACGATGAGTAAACCCCTGATCATCTTCACCGACAGCGGCGACACCATCATCGACGAGGCCACCCAGGTCTATGACGCGCGGGGCATCGTGCTGCGGGCGCAGTGCATTCCCGGGGCGGACAGGGTGCTGCGCCAGCTGCACGAGGAGGGCTTCACCATCGCGCTGGTGGCGGACGGGGAATGGGAGTCCTTCCGCAACGTGTACCGGGAAAACGGCCTGGGCGACTGCTTCGACACCTGGGTGGTGTCGGAGGTGGTGGGGCTGCAGAAGCCCGCGCCCATCATGTTCGAGACGGCCCTGCGGCAGCTCGGCCTGACCGACGCGGACAGGCCGCGGATCGTGATGATCGGCAACAACCTGAAGAAGGACGTTGCCGGGGCCAACCGCCAGGGGCTGACGAGCATCTGGCTGGACTGGTCACCCCGGTACTTCCACGCCGTGGAGGAGCCGGACTGGCAGCCGGACTACACCGTCGGCACGCCGGAAGAGCTGCTGAACCTTTTGCACACGCTGAATGATCAGCTGGAACATCACGCCTGACGGAGGTACGCATGCATACGAATCTATCCGCCGAATCGCTCCGGAGCCGGCTGGCCTGCCTGGTGGAGGCCTTCTGCCCGATCCTGTACGAGGACGACGACATCTTCCTGGAAAACATGAAGGACCGCAACCTGGCCGGGGATGACATCCGCCGCTATCAGCACTGGGAATGGACCCAGGGCGTGGGCCTGTACGGGCTGTGGAAGCTCTACGCCGCCACGGGGGAAAAGCGGTACATGGACATTCTCACCCGCTTCTTCGACCAGCAGCTGGAGATCGGCTTCCCCGCGCTGAACGTGAACACCGCCGCGCCCTTCCTGACCATGGCGCTGGTGGGCGAACGGCTGCGGGAGGAAAAGTATCTGGCCCCCTGCCGGGACAGCGCCCGGTGGATCATGGAGCGCTTCCCCCGCACGGAGGAGGGCGGCTTCCAGCACATGACCTCCGACACCCTCAACGATCAGGAGCTGTGGGACGACACCCTGTTCATGACGGTGCTGTTCCTGGCCACCATGGGCCGCATCGAGGGCAATCAGGCCTATCTGGACGAGGCCCAGCGGCAGTTCCTGCTCCACGAGAAGTACCTGGCCTGTCCGGACAACGGCCTGTGGTATCACGGCTGGACGTTCAAGGGGCGGCACAACTTCGCCGGAGCGTTCTGGGGCCGGGGCAACTGCTGGATCACCATCGCCATTCCGGAGCTGTTGTCGATGATCCCCTGCGAGGAGGCCGTCCGCGCCGATCTGACGGCGGCCCTTGCCCGTCAGGCGGAGAGCCTGCGGAAATATCAGGACGAGGGCGGCATGTGGCACACCCTGGTGGACGATCCCACCTCCTATGTGGAGGCCAGCGCCACCTGCGGCTTCGGCTACGGGCTGCTCAGGGGGGTGCACATGGGGCTGCTGGATCCCTCCTTTGCGGACGTGGCGCTGAAGGCTCTGCCGCCGGTGCTTTCCTGCATCGGGCCCGACGGCGTGGTGCAGCAGGTTTCCTACGGCACGCCCATGGGCCGGGAAAGCAAGGACTTCTACAAGAGCATCGAGCTTCGGCCCATGCCCTACGGTCAGGCGCTGGCCATGCTGTTCCTGATCGAGTGCCTGGCATAACGAAAGACATCACGGAGCGAGGCGTATGCCCATGAACATCGGCAGGCAATGGGAGGACCGGCTGCGCATCTGGGGCGAAGCGCTGGAAGCGCGCTACATCGCCCATCGGATCCCCCTGCAGGTCAGCTGCTTCACCACCATGGATCATCTGCCCCTGGAAACCGCGGCCCAGGGGCCTTTTCAGCCTGCGCCCGATGGCACGCGCTGGGGCCGGAAATGGGAATACGGCTGGTTCCGCGCGAGGGCCGAGGTACCCGCCGCGCTTGCCGGGCTGCGGCTGACGCTTTCCCTGGGCGTGGGCGAGGAAATGCTGGTCTGGGTCAACGGCCAGGAGGCCGGGGCCATCGACAGGAAGCACCATCACATCACCCTGACCCGCTGCGCCCGGGCCGGGGAGGTCTTTGACATCCTCGCGGAGTGCTACGCGGGTCACGGCCCCCGCATGGAGGGCGCAGGCCCCGCCGCCCCCGACGAGGTCACCGTGCCCGAGCCGCCCGAGCATCAGCAGACCGTCCGGCCCTCCTTCCTGTGCGTGTGGAACGAGCCGGTGTTCCAGGCGTCCATGGATTATCAGACGCTGTACAGCCTGGTGAAGCGGCTGCCGGAAAAGAGCCTGCGGGCCATGAAGATCATCGAGGGGCTGAAGCGCTTCACCCTGGAGGCGGACTTTGAGTTGCCGCTGACCGACATGACCCGCAGCGTCTCCGAGGCAGCCCGGCGGCATTTGCATCCCCTGCTCCAGTGCCGCAACGGCTCCACCGCGCCGGAGTACACCGTCTTCGGCCAGTCCCATCTGGACATGGCCTGGCTGTGGCCGGTGGAGGAAACCATGCGCAAGTCGGCCCGCACCTACGCCAATCAGCTGGCGCTGATGGACGAATACCCCGAGTACCGCTTCCTCATGTGCGAGCCGCCCATCCTCGAATACCTGCGCGCGCTCTACCCCCAGGTGTTCCGGCGGGTGATGGACAAGGCTGCCCAGGGCGCGTTCCTGCCCGAGGGGGCCATGTGGATCGAGTCCGACACCAACATTCCCTCCGGCGAGAGCCTGATCCGGCAGATTGTCCGGGGGAAGCGGTGGTTCCGGGAGAACCTGGGCGCGGACAGCCGCATGGCCTGGATGCCGGACACCTTCGGCTTCACCGCCGCGCTGCCGCAGATCCTGCGCAAGTGCCAGGTGCCCTACTTCGCCACGCAGAAGCTCCTTCGGCAGGATCCGGAGGCCGAGCCCTTCCCCTGCAACGTGTTCTGGTGGGAAGGGCTGGACGGCAGCCGGGTGCTGTCCCACATTTTCAAGAAGAACAACGCCGCCCTGAACGCCGGGGATCTGATCGCCCGCTGGGAGGACGACCGTATCCAGCAAGAGGGCATCGACGGGCTGATGTACCCCTTCGGCTACGGGGACGGGGGCGGCGGCCCCACCCGGGAGATGCTCGAAATCGCCCGCCGCTGCGCCGACCTTGAGGGCGCGCCCCGGCTGCGGATGGAAAGCCCCGTGCGGTTTTTCGAGCGGCAGGGGCAGGTGGACAACGTCTACTGCGGGGAACTGTACCTGGCCTGGCACCGGGGCACCCTGACCGCCCAGGCGAAAACCAAGCGGGGCATCCGCCGGGCGGAGGTCACGCTGAAGCAGGCGGAATACCTGATGGCCCGGCGTCTGCTGGCGGGGAAGCCCATCGCCCCCCTCTGGCAGGAGACCCTCGACCAGTGCTGGCAGAAGCTTTTGTTCAACCAGTTCCACGACGTGGCGGCGGGGGCGTCCATCGCAAGGGTGCACGCGCGGGCGGAGGAGGAGCTGGAGCAGGCCATCCGCGGGGGCGAAGGGCTGATCCGCGCCATGGCGGGCGATCCCGGCGAGACCCCGGCGCTGTACAATCACCTGAGCTGGCCCCGCGTCTGGCGGGGGCAGGTGATCCCGGCCCAGGGCTTCGCGGCCGCGGGCCATCCCGCGCCCCGGGAGAAGGCCCTCTGCACCCCCGCGGAGGACGGGTTCGTGCTGCGCAACGCCCACCTCGTCTGCCGCATCAGCGGGCGGGGCGAGGCGCTCAGCGTCCGCCGGCCCGGGGATGATCGCGAATACCTGTCAGGCCCGGGCAACCGCCTGATGATGTTCCGGGACGTGAACACCTGCTACGACGCCTGGGAGCTGGCCAGCATGACCGATCAGGCCCCCGTGCCGCTGGAGGAGCCGGTGCAATTGTCCGTCATGGCCCGGGAGGATGGCGTATCGCTGCTGCTGGAGCGGCAGCTCCACCACTCCCGGCTGCGGCAGGAGATCTTCCTGGGAGACGACGCCCAGCGGCTGGACTTCGTCACCCATGTCACCTGGCGGGAGCGGCACAAGCTGCTGAAGGTGTCCTTCCCGGTGAACGTGCTTTCCCGGGAGGCCCTGCAGGAGATCCAGTTCGGCTACCTGCCGCGGCCCACCCACCGCTCCACCCGGCATGACCGGGACCGCTACGAGGTCTGCAACCATCGCTACACCGTGCTTCGGGACGGCAGCGGCGGCGCGGCGGTGCTCAACGACGGCAAGTACGGCGTGAGCGTGGAGGGCAGCGACATCCGCCTGTCCCTGCTGCGCGCGCCCCTGATGCCGGACATGACCGCCGATCAGGGCGAGCAGGACTTCACCTACGCCTTCATGCCCTTTGCCGGGCCCTTTGAGCAGAGCCGGGTGCTGCGCGAGGCCGTGGAGCTGAACGAGCCGCCGATTCCCGGCAGCATCGCCGCGGTGGACGAGCTGCCGGTGTTCCTGCCGGAGAAGGCCAACGTCATCGCGGACACGGTGAAGGTTGCCGACGCTCATCCCGGCGCGCTGCTGGTGCGGGTCTACGAGGCCATGGGCATGGCCACGGATACCGCTGTCGCCCTGCATCCATCCATCGCCGCGGCGACGGAAACCGACATGCTGGAGGAAAACAGCCGTCCCCTGCCCGTGGAAGGCGGGCTGCGGCTGCACTTCGGCGCCTTTGAGATCAAGACCATCCTGCTGCATATCGCACAGAAGGAGTGTACCCCATGAAAGCGCATTACGAGTTGATTCTCCGGGACACGGACAGGGCCGTCAGACAGTCGCTGCGCATGCAGAACCTGCAGGAGGGCAGCCCCTGGTACGGGGCCTTCAGCCAGCCGGACGGGGTGTATCAGGCG
>JBJEYH010000016.1:0-1883 GCA_051886675.1 Aristaeellaceae bacterium | reverse complement strand
CCCCGCGCCCCTCGGGCAGGAAGGCTGACCTCCGGCAGGCGCGCGCAATGAGCGTTACGCCCGCCGGGATTTTCACATGCCTGGCATTGCCCCCGCACCCCTCGGGCAGGAAGGCTGACCTCCGGCAGGCGCGCGCAATGAGCGTCACGTACGCCGGGATTGTCACATGCCTGGCATTGCCCCCGCTCCCCTCGGGCAGGAAGGCTGACCTCCGGCAGGCGCGCGCAATGAGCGTCACGCCCGCCGGGATTGTCACATGCCTGGCATTGCTCCCGCCCCCCTCGGGAATGCCGTTCGCCATCCTGAAAGCCTCCCGCGCCACGGAGCTTCCTCCGGGCCCTGGTCGGTCAGGACATTTTCACCGGCATCCGCAGGGCAGCGGGCGGCCTGCCGCTGCACCGGCGCATCAGCAGGAGATGCGCATGCCGTTGACCTCCACGTCCCCGTCGGCCAGGATCACGATGTAGTACCGCCCGTCGATCATGCGGGTTTCCACCAGATCGCTGTGCTCGGGATCCACCTTGATGGACACATTGGGCGTGTCGATGCGGAACTGCCTGGGCGCCACCACGTTCACCGCGGGAATGGCCGCCTGCTCCCCGAAGGATTCGGCGTACCGCTCCTCGAAGGCCGCCTGCCTCTCCTGGGATACGCCGCAGTTCTCCAGCACCTGCTTCACGTCCCGCCCCGTCAGGCACAGCGCCTCGGCGTTCCTGTCGGCCTTCTGCTCCTCGATCATCGCGCTGACCGTCTCGTGCATGGTCTGCACCACGTCCAGACTGCATTCCTCCTGCAGCGTTTCCTGGAGAATCGCCTGCAGGGCTTCCTTCTGCTCGGGCGCGGTCATCAGAGGCTCGGCGCCAAAGACGCTCTTCAGGAAGGCCTCGTGGACGTCGGCGGCATCCCGGGTGTAGTACAGGGCCCGGTGGACGTTGGCGCTGCGCTCCTCAAAGGCCGGAAACAGGAACCCCAGATCCGGCACGCCCACCACCCAGTCCGTCTCCCGGCTGTGGAACTCGCTCTCCGCCGCGAAGTAGCGCAGCGACGGCTTGGACTGCCGCACCGGACACACCGCGCACAGAATATAGCTGAACAGCTCGGAGGACTGCTCACGGTCCAGCTCGTCGCTGGCGTTGCGCACGGGCAGATCGTAGCCGTCGTGCAGCAGGAGAATCAGATAATTGTCCGCCGTCTGCTGCGCATCCACGGACTGGGCCAGCTCCTCATGCTTCGCCTGCACGTAGGCGATGGCCCGCCCGCAGAACTCGTCCACCGCCGCGGCATCCTGCAGCCCGGTGTCCCGCAGGGTCATCAGCAGCCGATGCGCCTCGCCATTGTCGGCCTGCTCCCGGGTGAAGTCGACAGGCAGGAGGTTCTGCCCCGCCGTGCCGGAGAGGCACTTCCTGAAGATGGCCATATACTTTTCGTTTTCCTCCTGGGGGAGGCGGGCCACCGGCTGGACGAAGGTGGATATCACCTTGCCCTCGCTGTCCACATAGCAGCCGCGGAGCACGGTGGGATTGCGCTTGTCCGGATTCAGGCGGCGGCGCAGCTCGGAAAGATCGCGTTGATTCATCATGCAGTCACCTCTTCACAACAAATTGAGCCCTGTGAGTGTAGCACATTTTTCCGGCAAGGTCAAACACCCTCCCAGGGAACGCGGCAGCGGAAAAGGGTCAAGGGGCGATGCCCCTTGCCTTGGTAGCAGGGGCGGCGTTAGCCCCTGCGCAGGTCTGGGCGGCAGCCCAGGCGTAACACCAAAGACAAGATAAAATGGAACGAGAAGAAGCCCGAGTTTCCCAGCAGGCGACGCCAGTCCGCCCGCGTTGGAAACGGCAGGTTCCGCGCACTGCAAGTGAACGCGCCAGCGGAAAAGGGTCAAG
>JBJEYH010000015.1:0-1891 GCA_051886675.1 Aristaeellaceae bacterium | reverse complement strand
GTCAGCCCGTTGGCCTTCTGGAAGGCGATGACCGCGTTGTAGGTCTGCCGGCCAAAGGCGCCGTCCGCCGCGCCGTTCAGGTAGCCCAGCTCAATCAGCCGCTCCTGCAGCCGCTTCACCTGATCGCCGCGGCTGTTCATCTGCAGGTTGCGGTAGCCGGTGTTGGGCGTGATGGTGGGCTGGGGCGCCGGGGTGGCGGTGGCATCGGGATCGGGGGTGGCGGTGGGCGAGGCGGTGATCACGGTGGGCGCCGCGGTTTCGCCGGGAACGGTCTCCACCACGGCCGGCGTGGGCGTCAGGGTGGGAACGGCGGTTTCCACAGGCGGCTCCGCCCCCTGCACCGCGGTGGCGAAGGTCAGGGACATGTACAGCATCAGCGTCTTGAGAAAGTCCATGGTCGTGTCTCCTTTCAGCTTGCGGACGGCCCGTCCGCCGCGGGGGAAGGCTCTCTATCCTGATCCGGCGCGTCGCCGGCAGACAATCGGCACGTCTATTATACGCCAACTTTCCGCCGAATACAATCAAAACCCGCATCCGCCGGGGAAGTTCCCGGAAAGGCCGCCGGGATTTGCAATTCAGCCTGCTTTGTGCTATGATATAATGAAGCATGAAGCGCGGCAGTCCGGCGGACGGGGCGCGTATGGAGGAATGGTCATGCCCGCTTACTCGCCCGAGGATGCAGCCCGCGTGCTGCCGTCCTTTGACCTGTACGGTCAGGTGGTTTCCGTGGAGCCCTACGGCTGCGGCCATATCAACGATACCTTCCTGGTGGTGACCCGCAAGCCCGGCGCGGTGAAGGAGCATCGCTACATCCTGCAGCGCCTGAGCCCCGTGGCCTTCCATGAGCCGGAGAAGGTCATGGAGAACATCGCCGCGGTGACAGCCTATCTCAAGGAGAAAATCCGCGACCGGGGCGGCGATCCCGATCGGGAAACGCTCATCATCATTCCCGCCCGGGACGGCCGGGATTACATCCTGGATCAGGAGCGGGGCGGATGCTGGCGGATGTATCTGTTCATCGAGAACAGCTTCACCTGCCAGCAGGCCGAGTCCGAGGAGATCTTCCGGGAATCGGCCCGGGCCTTCGGCGCGCTGCAGCGGGATCTGACCGCCTATCCAGCCGAGAGCCTGCATGAGACGATCCCCGACTTCCACAATACGCCCCGGCGCGTGCAGGCGCTGGAGGCGGCGGTCAGGCAGGACGCGGCAGGCCGCGCGGCGGGCGTGGGGGAGGAGATCGCCTTCGCCCTGGCGAGAAAGCCGCGCACCACCGCCCTGGTGGAGGCCCAGCGACGGGGTCAGCTGCCCCTGCGCGTCACCCACAACGATACCAAGCTCAACAACGTCCTGCTGGACTGCACCACCGGCAAGGCCATGTGCGTGGTGGATCTGGATACGGTGATGCCCGGCCTGTGCGCCTATGACTTCGGGGACGCCATCCGCTTCGGAGCCAACACCGCCGCCGAGGACGAGGCCGATCTGAACAGGGTGCATTTCAGCATGCCGATGTTCCGGGCCTACTGCGAGGGCTACCTGGAAAAGACCGGCGGCCTGCTGACGGATGAGGAGGTTCGCTCGCTGCCCCTGGGGGCGTGGATGATGACCTACGAGGTGGGCATCCGCTTCCTGACGGATTACCTGGACGGGGACTGCTACTTCCACACCGATTACCCGGAGCACAACCTGGTGCGCGCCCGGAATCAGTTCGCGCTCCTGGCCGATATGGAGCGGCAGGAGCCCGCCATGCAGGACGTGGTGGAACGCTGGCTGCGGGCACAGCCATCCATGGAATAAGGAGGATCAGCGATGAAGGAACCGATTCTGCTCATCATGGCGGCGGGCATGGGCAGCCGCTACGGCGGGCTCAAGCAGATGGATCCCGTGGGCCCGG
>JBJEYH010000014.1:0-1891 GCA_051886675.1 Aristaeellaceae bacterium | reverse complement strand
GCGCGGCCCCCAGAGGAGAAGAAGACAAGGGCGCACGGAGGATGCCCAGGCTCCAAGAGGCGACGAAGGACGCGACAAGCGGCGAAACTCCCCGGCGAGGCGCAAACAGCCATTGACCCGGGGGTGTCCGAATGGGGGAACCCCGCAGCGATGCGACACCGAGAGGTGGGCGAACGCCGTGAACTGAAACATCTTAGTAGCGGCAGGAGGAGAAAACAAGACAGTGATTCCCCGAGTAGCGGCGAGCGAAAGGGGATGAGCCCAAACCGCCGGGGTCAAGGCCCCGGCGGGGTTGTGGGACGGACAGACGGCGAAGGTGAGGAGGCGGAACGGCCTGGAAAGGCCGGCCACAGAGGGTGACAGCCCCGTAGGCGCAACGACACCCCGAGCCAGTCCGCATCCCGAGTAGCGCGGGGCACGTGAAACCCTGCGCGAAGCGGGCGGGACCATCCGCCAAGGCTAAACACTCCTTGGAGACCGATAGCGAACCAGTACCGTGAGGGAAAGGTGAAAAGCACCCCGCGAGGGGAGTGAAAGAGACCCTGAAACCGTGCGCCTACAACCTGTCGGAGCGGCACTCGTGCCGTGACGGCGTGCCTTTTGCATAATGAGCCTACGAGTTGGCCCCGGGCGGCGAGGTTAAGCCCCATGAGGGGCGGAGCCGAAGCGAAAGCGAGCCTTAAAAGGCGCGTGAGTCGCCCGGGCCAGACGCGAAACCTTGCGATCTACCCCGGTCCAGGATGAAGTCCCGGTGACTCGGGATGGAGGTCCGAACCGGTAAGCGTTGAAAAGCTTACGGATGAGGCCGGGGTAGGGGTGAAAGGCCAATCAAGCTGGGAGATAGCTCGTACTCCCCGAAATGCATTTAGGTGCAGCCCCGGGGTTAGTGCGGCGGAGGTAGAGCTACCGATAGGACGCGAGGGCTTCACCGCCTATCAAGTCCTGACGAACTCCGAATGCCGCCGCCATGTGTCCCCGGGAGTGAGGGCGCGGGTGCTAACGTCCGCGTCCGAGAGGAGAACAATCCGGACCATCGGCCAAGGCCCCGAAGTGGGCGCTGAGTTGCGCTAACGAGGTCCCCGCGCAGAGACAGCCAGGATGTTGGCTTGGAAGCAGCCACTCATTCAAAGAGTGCGTAACAGCTCACTGGTCGAGCGCGGGGGCGTGGATAATGATCGGGCATAAGCGTCCCGCCGAAGCCATGGGACTCTGACAGCGGTCAGGGTCGGTAGGGGAGCATTCGCGGCGCGGCGAAGCGGAAGGCGCGAGCCGCCGTGGAGCGCCGCGAAAAGCAAATGTAGGCATGAGTAACGATAATGGGGGTGCGAATCCCCCACGCCGAAAGACCAAGGGTTCCTGATCAACGCTCGACGGATCAGGGTAAGCCGGGTCCTAAGGGCCACCCGCCGAGGGGACCCCGAAGGGAGTCTGTTTAAAATTCCAGAGCCCGCCGCCAACGGAAGCGACGCGGCGTCCGGCCACGCGAGGGGCGACGGAGATGCCCCCCAGAGCCTAGCCCCCGGGCGAAGCGAGCGCGGGAGGACGCCGCCAAGAAAAGCGAGGCGCGCGGCCCGTACCCTAAACCGACACAGGTGGTCGGGTTGAACATACTAAGGCGCGCGAGTGACCCACGGTCAAGGAACTAGGCAAAACCGCCCCGTAACTTCGGGAGAAGGGGCGCCCCCAGGGATGGGGGCCGCAGTGACAAAGTCCAGGCAACTGTTTACCAAAAACACAGGGCTATGCCAATTCGAGAGAAGACGTATATGGCCTGACACCTGCCCGGTGCCGGAAGGTTAAGAGGAGGCGTCATGCCCGTGAGGGTGGCAGCGCCGAGTTGAAGCCCCGGTAAACGGCGGCCGTAACTATAACGGTCCTAAGGTAGCGAAAT
>JBJEYH010000013.1:0-1902 GCA_051886675.1 Aristaeellaceae bacterium | reverse complement strand
ATGACGCTCACGCTCTTGCCGGAGCCGCTTTCGCCCACGAAGCCCAGAATCTCGCCCCGGTCCACATGGAAGCTGACGCCCCGGGCGGCGCGCACAACCCCTTCCCGGGTATGAAACGCCACGGACAGGTCGCTTACCTCTAACAGTCGTTCAGCCATCAGCGCTTACCTCTCGGATTGAGTGCCGTTTCCAGTCCCTCGCCGATGAAGTTGAGGGAGAAGATGACGATGCAGATCACCAGCACGGGCCAGACCATCTGCATCGGATAGACGTTCATGAGCATTTTGGCGTCCTGCGCGAGCGTGCCCAGGCTCGCCATCGGCGCGGAGATGCCGATGCCGATGAAGCTGAGGAACGCCTCAGTGAAGATCGCCTGCGGGATCATCAGCGTGACGGTGACGATGATCGGGCCCATGCTGTTGAGCAGCAGGTGGCGCAGGAGGATGCGCCGCCGGTTTGCGCCGATGACGAACGCCGCCACGGCGAACTCCTGCTCCTTGAGCGACATCACCTGCGAGCGCACGATGCGCGCCATGTTCGTCCAGCCGTTGACGCAGATGCCCAGCATCACGCTGTAGATGTTCGAGCCGAAGATCAGCATCAGCAGGATCATGTAGATCATGGCCGGCACGGCGTAGATCACGTCCACGATGCGCATCATGATCATGTCCGTCCGCCCGCCCACATAGCCGGCGATGCTGCCGTACAGCACGCCGATCACCAGGTTCAGCGCGGTGGATGCAAAGCCCACCAGGAGGCTGACGCGGGTGCCGTACATCACGCGGGTCATCACGTCGCGGCCCATCTGGTCGGTACCCAGCCAGTGGGCGGCGCTGCTGCCCTGATTGCGCGCCATGGCGTTCATGCCGTCGTAGGGGTAGGGCGAGATCATCGGCCCCACCACCGCGAAGAGCACCATCACCGTCAGGCAGATCAGACCTGCCAGCGCCAGGCGGTTGCGGGAGAAGCTCTCCCACACGTTGCGGGCGAAGGACTTGCGCTCCATGGCGATGAACTCCGTATCCCGCTCCTCCATGGGCAGGGGCTCAAAGTATTCCTCAGGCTTCAGCATCGTCTCTTACTCCGTCAGTTTGATCCGGGGATCCACCAGCGCGCACAGCAGATCCGCCGCCAGGTTGCACAGGATGATCAGCGCGCCGATGAAGATGGTCAGGCCCATAACCACCGTATAGTCCCTGTTGGACACGGCCATGACGAACTCCCGCCCGATGCCCGGAATGGTGAAGATCGTCTCCACCACGAAGCTGCCCGTCAGCAGGAAGGCGATCATGGGGCCCGCGGTGGTGATCACCGGCAGCAGGGCGTTCTTGAGCACATGGATGAGGGTGATCCGCCAGGGCCGGATGCCCTTGGCCTTCGCCATGACCACGTAGTCCTGCTGCATGGCCTCGGCGTAGCTGGTCCGAACCAGGCGGGAGATCTGCGCGATGGGATACACCGCCAGGGTGGTCACCGGCAGCACGTAATGGGCCGGGGTGCTCAGCCCCAGCACGGGGAACCACTTGAACTGCACGCCGAACACCAGCATCAGCATCAGCGCCAGGACGTAATTGGGCACGCTGATCCCCAGGGTGGAGAAGGTCAGGATGGCGCCCCGGACGAATTCCCGGCCCGTCACGGCCATCCAGATGCCGATGGCCGTGCCCACCACCAGCGCCACCAGGAACGCGATGCCGCCGATGCGCATGGTGGCCGGGGCCTCCTGGGCGATCAGCTCGCTGACCGTCACGCCGGACTTCTTGTAGGAAATGCCGAAGTCCCCGTGCAGCAGGTTCACCATGTACTGCTTCAGCTGGGTGAGCAACGGCTGATCCAGGCCGTAATGACGCATCATCTCCTCCTGGTTGGAGGGCGTCAGGTTGGCGATGTCGAAGGGATTGC
>JBJEYH010000012.1:0-1904 GCA_051886675.1 Aristaeellaceae bacterium | reverse complement strand
GCCATCACCGCGCCGCCGAAGCACATCAGGATCACCACCGCCACGCCCAGCGCCACGCCGGTTACGAACCGCTGCATCTTCTCATTGCTACCAGCCATTTTACAACCTCCTGCCAAAGCGGCGCTCCCGCCCGCCATAGGCCGTCAATGCCTCGTCATAGTCCGCCACGGTGAAGTCCGGCCACAAAACCTTCGGGAACAGAAACTCCGCGTACGCGCACTGGTAGAGCAGGAAGTTGCTCAGCCGCATCTCCCCGCTGGTGCGGATCATCAGATCCACCTCCGGCTGCCCCCGGGTGTACAGGTGACAGGCTATGGCCTCCTCGTCGATATCCTCGGGCCGCAGCTGCCCCGCCTGCACCAGCGTCGCCAGCTCCCGGGCCGCCCGGGCGATCTCCGCCCGCCCGCCGTAGTTCAGCGCGATGTTCAGCCGCAGGCCCGTGTTCTTGCAGGTGCGCTCTTCCGCCTCCACCAGCACGTCCCGCTGCTTCTCCGGCAGCCCCTGCTTGTCCCCCAGGATCAGGATGCGCACGTTCTTCGCGTCCAGCTCGTCGATCTCCGAGGCGAAAAAGTCCAGGATCAGCTGCATCAGCGCCGCGACCTCCTCCGGGGAACGGTTCCAGTTCTCCGTGGAGAAGGCGTAGATCGTCAGCGCCTCGATGCCCAGATCATCCGTGTGGCGGATGATCTCCCGCAGCGTCTCCGTGCCCTTGCGGTGGCCCATGGCCACGTTCAGCCTGTGCTTCTTGGCCCAGCGGCCGTTGCCGTCCATGATGATGGCCACATGCCGGGGCAGCCTGGCGAAATCCTCCCGGGCCCTGGCGTGCTGCCTGCCGGGTTTTGTGAACAGCTTGTTCATCTTTCTCCTTAACAGTACGGAAGCGCAGGCTCCCCCAGGAACCCGCGCCTCCGACCTCATTCCCTGATTGCATCCTGAAAGGCGCTGACGGTGATCTCATTCCCGCGCACGCGAATCACCCGGAGCGTGCCGCCCTCGCGGCTCGTCCCCGGTGCGCAGGTGGTCACCACCTCCGGCTCCACACCCATGGCGCGCAGATACCTCAACGCTTCGTCCAGCTCCAGCCCCAGAACCTGCTTCATCGGCTCCATCACATCTCCAGGAGTTCCTTCTCCTTGGCGGCGCAGATCACGTCCACGTCCTTGATGGCCTTGTCGGTGATCTTCTGGGCGTCCTCTTCAGCCTTGCGCTGGTCGTCCTCGGTGATCTGGGAATCCTTCTTGAGCTTCTTGACCTGCTCGATGGCGTCGCGGCGGATGGAGCGGATGGCCACCTTGGCCTCCTCGGCGCCCTTGCGGGCCACCTTGGTCAGCTCCTTGCGGCGCTCGGCGTTGAGCTCGGGGAACACCAGACGGATGATCTTGCCGTCGTTGGTGGGGTTCAGGCCCAGGTCGCTCTTCTGGATGGCCTTCTCGATCTGGGGGATCATCTTGACCTCCCAGGGCGCGATGACCAGCATCCGGGGTTCGGGCGAGGACACGTTGCCCACCTGGGGCAGGGGCGTGGGCGTGCCGTAATAATCCACCGTAATGCGGTCCAGCAGCTTGGGATTGGCGCGGCCGGTGCGCAGGGCCTGCATGTCCCGCTCATAGACGGCGCAGCTCTTGCCCATCTTCTCCTTGGCGGTATCCAGAATTTCCTTCACGGTCATAGGAAAAGCCTCCTTCATCCACGGATGTTCGATTGCTAATATCTATTGTAAACTGTTTTTCCCTTCCTGACAAGAGGGGACGCGCCATTTTTCCTTCCGCCGCCGCCCGTCAGGGATGCACGAAGGTGCCCATGTCGCTGCCCTCCAGCACGGCCACCAGGTTCTCCGGCACGTCCAGGCCGAACACCCGCACCATGGGCACGGCGTTCTCCGCGCACAGGGCGAAGGCCGCGGC
>JBJEYH010000011.1:0-1906 GCA_051886675.1 Aristaeellaceae bacterium | reverse complement strand
ATGGGCACCACCACGCTGACCACCCCGTGCTGGATGGCGTAATAGTAGCACAGCCAGGACGCGCCCGTGGCCAGGCCGGAGAGGATGATGAACCCCAGCTCCTTTCTGTCCGGGTGGAGCAGCTGCCCCTGCTTGCCCTTCATCAGCACGATGACCAGGGCCATCACCAGCACCACGCCCGTGCGCAGGGCCGTGGCCAGGTTGGATTCCACGTCCGTCATGCCCAGCTTGGACAGCACGGAGGTCAGCGCGGCGAACACCGCCGCAAGCAGCGCGTAGAGCATCCAGGGGCCCTTGCCGTCCTGGGCGGAAGCCTTGCGCTCCACCATCAGCAGGATGCCCGCGCCGATGAGCGCCGTGCAGATCAGCCGCACGATCAGATGCTGCGTCTCGTGGAAGAGCACCATCGCCAGCAGCACGGACATCACCGTGCTGGACTTGTCGATGGGAACCACCTTGTTCACGTCGCCCATGGACAGGGCCTTGAAGTAGCAGATCCAGGACGCGCCGGTGGCCAGGCCCGAAAGCACCAGGAACAGCGCGGAGCGGCCGCTGATGGTCTTCAGCCCCTCCGCCGAGCCCACGATGAACACCATGATCCACGAGAAGATCAGCACCACCAGCGTGCGCAGGGCCGTGGCCACGTCGGAATCCGTCCGGCGGATGCCGCACTTGGCCAGGATGGATGTGAGGCCTGCAAAGACCGAGGAGCATACCGCGGCTGTCAGCCACATCATAGGGAGGACTTCCTTTCGTATGAGGGCGCGTGATGCGCCGGATGCTGGTTCCATTCTGCATCAGCAGGGGGGAATCCTTCCGCGGGACGCATCTTGCGCGGCGGGCATGAAAAATGCGGCGGACGGAGGGTATGCTCCGCCTGCCGCGCAGGGAACAGGTCATCGCGGGGGATGCGCCGCCGGAGCCTTCCGCGGGCGGGACGTCCGTCAGGGCTGGATGGCGATCACATGATGGAAGGGGGTGTAGTCCGTCAGGTACACCGTGGCCGCGCCGGGGGTCTTGGCCTCGCTGTCCTCCTTGCCCTCGGTGAAGTGGTGCGCGCCGAAGGCCGGGCCGATGCGCATGACGGCTTCCGGGTTCGTCACCTCAAAGAAGGAATCCCGCAGCACCAGCACCTCGTCCCCGTGGACGGGCATGGTCATGTGCTCGTTGCTGATGCGGGTGATGCCCTCGAAGGCCAGCTCCACCCGCCAGGGCGCGCCGGATACGCCGGAGGTTTCCACCTCCACCTCCAGGCCCTCCGCCGTCTCCCGGATGGTCACGTCGATGCCCATGTCCGGGCCCAGCTTCTTGTCGCGGCGGGCGTTGTCCATCCGCCACCAGTCGCTGGTATCGGGGGCCTGGGCAAAGGGCAGGTAGTACCAGCCCCGCATGGTCTGATGCAGGTGGAAGCCCTGTTCGTCCGCGGTCATGGTTTCGGCCCGGAAGGCCCGGTGCTCGCAGAAGCTGCCGCCGATCTTCATCGCCAGGCGGATGGAGCCGTTGTGCACGTAGAGGAAGTTGGACTTGTCCCGCATGACGGTGTAGGTGTAATGCCCCCGCCGCACCCGGGCGATGCCGGAATCCCGGTAGAAGGCGTGGTAGGCGTCGGGGGTTCCGGACGCCGCCCACTCCGCGCCGATGAAGTCCGGGTGGTTCATCAGCTCGATGAGCACGTCCGGCGCGGGGATGCCCTTTTCCCGGACGACGTCCATGATGTGGTTCGCCATGGCCAGGAATTCCGGGATTTGGCAGCGGATCCCCAGGGACAGGTACTCCCAGTAGTAGCCGTCGGGGTAGACGGTCAGATCCTTGTCGAAGCGGGTGGAGTTGGCGGTGAAGACGCTGTCGTCGGGCTCCCAGTAGGTGAGCATCATCCGCAGGTTGCGGATGACGTGCTGCTCGTAGG
>JBJEYH010000010.1:0-1909 GCA_051886675.1 Aristaeellaceae bacterium | reverse complement strand
ACAGCCTGGCGCGGTGGCTCTGGGGCAAGGGGCTGATGACCGAGGCCCTGGCCGCGGTGCTGGACATGGCCTTCCGGGAGCTGGGGCTGCACCGGGTGGAAGCCCAGCACGAAACCGACAACCCCGCCAGCGGCCGCGTGATGCAGAAGTGCGGCATGCGCCGGGAGGGGCGGCTCCGGGGGCGTGTGTTCAACAAGGGCCGCTTTGTGGACGTGGATCTGTACGCCATCCTCCGGGAGGACTGGTCGAGAATCCACCCCTGTCCCTGACCGCATTGCCCGCCTGGCCGGAAAAAACGCCTCCGTATGCGTCATGCATACGGAGGCGTTTTCGCGCTGTGGGATTCACCGCCCGGCAACCCTGCTTCTCGTGCTTCCGCGGCCTCCCGGCGCCGCCGCGCCTTCCGCCCGGACCGCATCCGCAGGACGCCGCCTCACAGCCTTCTGACAGGAAACAGGATGTAGTTCTTCCCCGTGGCGGGGCAGGTGAAGTCCTGGGCCGCGCCCTCCAGGGACAGGCCGCGCTCCTGCATGTACGCGAGCATCCCGGCGAAGGCCGCATCGCCCGTGCGCTCCGCGCGCAGGTACTCAAACCCGGGCACGATCCATTTCACCCAGCCCTCCGGCGGCTGCGCGTCCAGGGCGCATTCCACCCCCGCCAGGTACAGCCCCCGGGTGAAGTTCTCCTCCCAGGGCTGAAAGCTGCGGGCAGGATCGGTCATGGCGCCCCATACGCCCATCAGGCGGCCGCTTTCGTCCCGCAGGGCCAGCGGCTCCACCTCCGGAAAGCGGGCGTTGGCCTCCGCCCACAGCCGCTGGACAAAGCCTTCGCCCTCCTCCGCGGAGCCCTCCAGGCCGATCACCGCGAAGGCCTCCTTCACCACGCGTTCCACGTTCACTTCTTCACCTCGTAGGCCTTCATCCGCCGCTCCAGCACCTCGGGCCGCGCCACGGAGTACCCGAAGAACCCCAGCACGTCCGCCGAGCGCTGGTACACGCCGTGGTTGTAGGCCACCAGCCCCGCCCGCTCCAGATGCAGCGAGCCGTCCGCGTCGAAGAGGTCGTCGCGCACCTGCACGCCCACCACCTCGCCCAGGAACATGTCATGGCTGCCCAGCTCCAGCACCTGCCGCACCCGACAGGCCAGATAGGCGGGACATTCCGCGATGGCGGGCGCATGGGTCATGTTCAGCGCGGGCATGGGCGTCAGGCCGCAGCGGGCGAACTTGTCCACCTCCCGCCCCGAGCGCACGCCGCAGAAGTCGAGGGCCCTGCAGCGCTCCGCGTCCACCAGGTTCACCACGAATTCCCCCGAGTCCCGGATGATGTCGTGGCTCAGGCGGGTTTTGCGGATGCTGACGGATACCATCGGCGGCTCGGAATTGACCGTCCCCGCCCAGGCCACGGTGATGATGTTGGGCCGGGCGTCCTGCGCCGTCCCCCGGCAGGAAACCATCACCGCCGGCACGGGGCTCAGCAGCGTGCAGGGATCAAACGTGCGAAAGTTTTCCATGGATTATCCCTCCCCCGTTCTTGAAGATTCCTGTCAAACAGTGTACAATGTCGGGGTACATCTGTCAACAAGTCCTGAGGAGGAGACGCTTTCATGACGGTGCTTCTGCAGGTGCTCACGCTGGGGCTTCTGATGCTCTGCGGCCTGATCGCGGTCAGGTTCCGGGTCCTCGACCAGAAGGGCGTGGGCGCCCTGAATACCTTTGTGCTGAATTTCGCCCAGGTAGGCCTGATCATCTCCAAGCTGCAGCAGGATTCCAACCCCGATTTGGTGACGGAGCTGGCGTGGATGTTCGTGCTGACCTGCCTGACCATCGGCCTGTCGGGGGTGGTCGCCAGCCGGCTGTTCCGCCGGGAGGAGCATGACCGCCGCGCCGTGCTGACCTGCCTGTCCATGG
>JBJEYH010000009.1:0-1915 GCA_051886675.1 Aristaeellaceae bacterium | reverse complement strand
TCCCCGGCGGCCTGCTGCTGGCGGATGGCTTCCTCCAGAACCAGCCGGGCAAGCTCCGCGGTGTAGGTGGTTCCGTCGTAGACCGTGTAGTCCCAGTCGCCGAAGACCTGCACGGCTTCCGGGTCGGTTTCCTGCCGCACGACCCACGCTTCCAGAAAGGACAGAAAGTCCCCGCAGGTTCGGGGCACGTCGCCGCTGCCGAAGCCCACGCTCTGGAAAACCTCCGCGTCTGCGTAGAGCAGATCGAACTGCACCCCGGTGGGCAGGCCGTAAATGCGCCCGCCCGCCATGAGCTGCTCCGCCACGGCGGGTACCATGCGCGCCACGGCCTGGCGGATGATTTCGCTGCCGGACAGGTCAAGGCAGTAGCCCCGCTCCATGGCCGGACGGTAGTTCATGTTGATATTGTCCGCAGTGAAGAGGTCGTAGGCCATCTGCCCTGTGAGCAGGGTGACGTTCAGGTCGTTCCCGGAGCTGAAGGAGCCGTGCCGGCCGTACTCGATGGTCAGGCCGGGATACTGCGCCAGAAACGCGGCTTCATCCTCCGGCTGAAGGCATGGCATGTCCACCTGCAGCGCGTCGCCCAGGGCGGCGCAGGGGAGAAGCAGCGTCAGCAGCATAAGGGATAACAGCTTGCGCATGATGAATGCTCCTTTCATGAAAAGCGCGGCTGTCCGCAAGGGGAGACAGCCGCGGTCGTGGTGTTGCGGGGGAAGCGGATGCAGATGCGCCTGGCGCGCTCAGCCAGCTCGCCGGTTGCTTCATCCAGCCAGGCATCCTTCGGCCCGCAGCCTGCGGAACCCAGCGTGCCGAAGAAGGCCGTCCCGTCCGGGAAGGTTGCCCATACGGCCTGACGGTTCCGCTGACGGGGGTGCTGACGGCTGCGTTCACCGATGATTCGCACAGGGGCCTGACCGCCTCGTCCCGGGCGGCTCAGCGCACATCGGCGGCGGATGGCGCGTCCGCTGTCGCATCGGGCGCGCTCTGCGTGCGCAGCTCCACCACCCAGTCCTCCGCCTGACGGCTGCCCTCGACGATGCTGCCGTCCGCCGACACCTCGTCGCTGCCCAGCCACAGGCTCAGGGTGTAGCTGTCCTGGCGGGGAAGGGGCGCGTCGGCCTCGGGGATGATCTCGAAGGAGAAAAGCACCGTGCCGTCCCGCCGGGGGATCAGCGTGTAGCCCACGCTGGCATACCGGGGCTCGCCGTCCGCGCCGACAATAAAATTGGGAATGGCGGACACCCTGCGGATGGCCGCGCCGGTTTCCGCCGCCTTCTGCGCGTAGGTGACTGCGCCCTCGGGAACCTCGTCCATGCCGTAGAGCAGATCGAAGCCCCAGGGGTCGGAGAGGTCGTACTCGTCCATGGGCATGAGGACGACGTTCGCGTCCGGGGCGGGGGCGATCACGCCCGTGCCGTACAGGGCGACGGTGCCGAAGGTGAAGGTCTCGCCGTCCTCCCCGGCGCAGGTGACCGTTTCCTCCACGGCGATCACGTCCCCCAGCGTGCAGACAACGTCACCCACGCGGTGGCTCTGCCCGCCGGGAACCGCGTCGCCACCCTCCAGCTGCTGACGCTTCTCCTCGCCGTAGAAGCCGCCGAAGAAGTCCGTCGTCCTGCTGACCACCGCCGCGGCCAGCGCCGTCGCCGCCAGCATGACCAGCGCCAGCACCAGCGCGGCGGTGCGGAAGGTCGCCCTTTTCATCCTGGAATCCTCCTCTGTCCGGCGCAGGGCGTACTGCACCCGGTTCGAGAAGCTCTCCGGCACGTCACCGAAGGCCTGACGGAAATCCACGTCGCTGAGCTGCTTCACAATCCTGCACCTCCTTCCGGATGGGCTGCATCCAGGTCGATGTCCTGAAAATAGCTGTCCTCTCTCATTCGCTCGCGGCCGCGCATCAGGCGGGTCTTGACCG
>JBJEYH010000008.1:0-1948 GCA_051886675.1 Aristaeellaceae bacterium | reverse complement strand
ATCCTGGAGGGCATCCGGGGGCTCATCGGCGAGCGCAACGGCTACCGGGAGCGCATGGTGACCATCACCCCCTACGCCCGGCAGGGGATGCTCCACTCCCTGCTGGGGGGCGGGGTGAACCAGCAGCAGCTGGAGGTCTTCACCGATCAGCAGTTTGTGGACCTGCGCAAGGCCTGCTTCATGCTGGCGCTGGTGAACGTGGCCGGCAGCGACGTGACCGTGCAGCAGTATCAGGACGCCCAGGCGCTGATCACCCACGTCTGCCACGAAATGTCCACCGATGAGCACGCGGTGGTCTGCTGCCCGAAGAATCAGCAGAACCTGTTCGTCATCGTGGGCAGCGACGATGAGAAGGGCATGGAGGATCAGTTCTACCAGCTGTACCAGCGGATCGTGGAGGCGCTGGACGATCCCCGCTGGGCGGTGACCATCGGCGTCAGCCGCCTGGAGAACGATCTGGAGGCCCTGCAGGACGCCTGCAAGGACGCCGAGCGCGCCCTGGAGCAGATGCTCACCGGCGGGCGCAGCAGCGTGTACTTCCACGAGTCCCCCCAGGAGAGCGGGGAAAGGCGCTACTTCTTCCCCAAGGACGCGCTCAAGCACATGATCCGCGACCTGAAGGAGGGCGACCTTGCCTCCCTGCAGGCCATGCTGGAGGAGATCTACCGCCGCAACGTGCAGGAGGCGGATCTGCCCCTGTCGGAGATCCGGCTGATGGTGGACGAATTGCACGTGACCATCCGCAGCGCGCTGCGGGACGTGTACGGCCTGAGCACCACCCACATCCAGATGGAGCGCATCCGCGAGGCCGCCACCATCGACGAGATCTTCACCTACTACCGCACGGTGTTCGCCACGGCGCTGAAGGAGAGCGGCGAAACCGAGGGCGGCGACGAGCGGGCGCTGGAGAAGGAGATTTGCCAATACATCGAGGAGAACCTGTGCAGCCCGGATCTGTCCCTGAACAGCCTGGCCGACCGCTTCGGCGTATCGACGAAGATGGTCAGCCTCATCTGCAAGAACGCCTGGGGCAAGACCTTCCTGCAGCACGTGCGGGATCAGCAGATTCACCGGGCGGTGCAGCTGCTCCAGACCACCGACGCGCCCCTGGAGGATATCGCCGCCCGCTGCGGCTTCACCAACCTCCTGACCTTCCGCCGCAACTTCAAGGCCGTCATGGGCTGCAACCCCAGCGATATGCGCAAGTAAACCCCTCCATGGCCCATATGTTCAAAAAACGCCCCGTTTTTCCATGGCCCGTCGGTTTTTGATGCATCAAAAAAGGGCGCGGATTGGGTGCAGGCACGAATTGATGCTTGCCAGTCCGCGGCCTTTTTTGTATGCTTGTGCTGTCTTGAATGGACGTTGCACAACCAGTTTGAACAATTCGCCCCTCCCCGCCGAGGGGGAAAACCATCGTCCGCGTAAGGAGGAGATGACGCTTTGGCTCAGGCGAAGGCGAGCGCGGCCCGCATCGGAGAGAAGAAAACCCTCCGCCAGCTGGTCAGCCGCGACAGGTATCTGCTGCTGATGTTCCTGCCGGTGTTCATATTCTACATTGTGTTCTGCTACCTGCCCATGGCCGGCCTGGCGATGGCCTTCCAGGACTTCAAGATGGGCAGCGGCTTTGTGGGGGTGTTCACCAGCCAATGGGTGGGGCTGAAGTGGTTCCAGCAGTTCTTCAACTCGGTGTTCGCGTGGCGGCTGATCCGCAACACCTTCCTGCTGAGCTTCTATTCGCTGATCTTCGGCTTCCCGATCCCCATCATCTTCGCCATCTGCATCACCCAGCTGCGCAACCAGCGCGTGGCCAAGGTGGCCCAGGTGATCACGTATCTGCCCTACTTCATCTCCACCGTGGTGGTGGTCGGCATGATGACCAACTTCCTCTCCCCCTCCTCGGGCATCATCAACCAGATCATCAAGGCCTTCGGCGGCAAGCCCATCA
>JBJEYH010000007.1:0-8573 GCA_051886675.1 Aristaeellaceae bacterium | reverse complement strand
TGCGCTCCCGGTAGCCGTTGCGCTCGCCGATGAGCCCCCGGATGCCCTCCAGGATATCGTCGATCTCGTTGCTGCCGGCGCCGTTGCGCTCGATCATCTGGCCGATGGAGCCGATGGGCTGATAGTACTTCTTCGACATGCAGTAGGTGGCCCAGATGAACAGAAGCCCCAGCAGCGCCAGCCCCAGCACCGGAATCACCACCGAGCGCAGGATCGGCGGGGCGAAGGCGGAGGCCGGGGTGTAGATGCGGTACTTCAGGCGGGAGGATACCATGCTTTCGGCGGTGAAGGCGCAGTCGGTCTCCTCCCCGCCGGCGAGGAAGGCGTCCTCCCCGTACAGCATGCAGAAGCCCGACACATCCGTCAGCGCCTCCTGGGCCATGGCCCGCAGGCCGCTGAGCTCCAGCAGCACCAGCACCGTGCCCTTGGCGGCGGTGCCGTCGGGGTAGGCGGAATAGTTGAAGGCGGTGTAGTCGTCGGCATAGATGAGGTATTCCTTGTTCATCACCACGCTGCCGGCGCTGCTGACCCCCAGCAGCCGCGATACCGTGGTCACCCCGATGTAGGGCCGCTGCTCCAGCAGGGCGCACTGGCCGTTTACCGAGATCACCGAGCCGGCGGTGTAGAGCCGGTTATCGTTCTGGAAGGCGAGCATCAGCGTATACAGGTTGATGTTGGAGGTGGCGCCCTTGATGCGCTTGAGCTCGTTGAGCATCTTGTACAGCTGCATGGAGTCGATGGTCCGGCCCTCCACGTAGACCGTCTGCAGGATGCTGCGGCAGTTTTCCGAGGTGTTGACGGCGGCGCAGACGTTCTGGGCCGTCAGCAGCTGCTGATCCATGATCATGCCCCAGGCTTCGGCCTTCTGCTGCATTTCGCGCTCCACCATTTCCCGGTGGTAGGAGGAATACGCCACCAGATACGTGGCGGCGTACACCCCCAGGAACACCATGATGATCAGCACATAGGACAGAAACAGCCGGATAAACACCTTGCTGTGGAAATAGGAGGCTTCGTTTTTCTGCATAAGGACTCGCCTGACGGTGGGGATGGGGCGCGTCACGGCCCGGGAACAAGGCGATCCACGGTCCGGCGGATCAGCCGGAGCAGCTCGGGTCTGGGCCGGACAAGGTGGCGGAAGGCATCCCGGGGCACATGGGGATTCTCCTCCGCGCAAAGCCCGGTCAGCCGCCGTCCCCAGCACAGTGCCAGGGCATAGCGGCCGTACAGCGCGTTCATGTGGAAGCCGTCCCTGCACAGGGAGATCCCGCCGCGCTCATACTGGAAGGGCGGCTCCCGGCGCAGGGCCTGGATCACGTCCCCGCAGGGGATCAGCGTCAGCGCGTGCCGCGCCGCCGCCTCCCGGTAGCACAGGGTCAGCCGGCGGTACATCTCCTCCTGATCCCGGTGGTAACGCATGAAATGCGCATGATCGCTGTCCCGCTCGTAGGCCCAGGTCTGCTGCAGGGCCAGCCTCGCCTCCGGCGCGCGCTCCCGCAGCCAGCCTGCCATCAGCGTGAGAAAGGGCTCGTAGGTATTCTCCCAGCCGCTGTCGTGGCTGGCCTGCTGGGTGACGATCCAGTCCCAGGGGCCTTCCGCCAGGGCCTGACGGATGGACAGCTTCCGCCCCGTGGGCTCGCCGTCCCGCTGCTCCTCGTAGAGGGGAGCGTCCTGCTCGATGTTCTGCCAGTGCCTTTCCAGGGAGCAGCCGCCGATGTACAGGTTCATGACCTCCGCCTGTATGCCGGAGGAAGCCAGCACCGGCCGCAGCATGGCGGTGGCGTCCTGGGAGAAGCTGTTGCCGATGGCCAGTATCCGCATGGGAGCATCCGCCCTTCCTGAAAGCAGAAGACTGTCCGCGCAGCACGGACAGCAAAACGATAACACCCCGCCGCAGGGTTGTCAAGGGCCTGCCCCGGGCGGGGAAAAGCCGGGGGCCGCGCCGGATGCGGAAATCCGCTTTCTGACCCGGTGCGGCCCCCTGGCCGCGCGGCCCGCGTCACACGGTGCGGCCCGGCGATCCGCCGAGCCCTGCGCGGCTGACTGGTGAAAAGTCCGGCATTGGCGTCCATGGCGGCGCGCGGATGAAGCGTCCGCGTTCACGGCGACGGGCTCGTCAGCACCTCTGACCCGGTGCAGCCCCTGGCCGCGCGGCCCGCGCCCCGCCGTTGTGCGATGGGCGGCCGCCATCCCCGTGGCCGGCCCGCGGAAGAAGGCCTCCGCCAGCGCGCCATTCCGTCAGATGCGCGCCGGAGCCGTGGTACCAGGGCCCTCGGGCGCAAAGGGGATGGTCACTGCGCCTTGTCCTTCTTCTTGAACAGGTAGTCGTCCACCTTCGTGCGGATCTCGTCGGCGATCTTCCGCTCGATGGGGAAGGCTGCCGCGCCGTCCACCCGCTGGGCCAGGAACAGCGCCTGCCGCAGGGTGATGTCCAGGGCCTTCTCGTCCAGGTAGCCGCTGCGCAGGTTGTCCCGCCGGTCATGGATGTAGTTGGCGCCCTCCGCGCCGAAGCGGCACAGGTTCACCGCCGGCACGCCCCTGTCCGCGAAGGGGATGCAGTCGCTGGAGTAGATGTCCAGCTTCGTCTCGCAGGCCACGCCCAGCTCCTTCATCAGCGCGTCCACGTAGCCCACCGCGGCCTCCGTGCCCAGCACCGGCGCCACGTTCCTGCCCAGGGTGGCGGCGGCCACGTCCAGGTTGATCATCAGCACATGCCTGTCCAGCTCCTCCCCGTGGGCGGCCACCCAGGCCTTGGAGCCCAGCAGCCCCTGCTCCTCCGAGCCGTACCAGTTGAAGCGCATGGTGCGGCGCGGCGGATGGGCCGCGAAGTACCGCGCCAGCTCCAGCACGATCGCGCTGCCGGACATGTTGTCATACACGCCGGTGGAAAAGTACACGCTGTCGTAGTGCGCGCCGAAGGAGATGATTTCCTCCGGCTTCTCCGTGCCCTGGATCACCGCGCATACATTCTGGCTCACGCCGTCGTAGTCCTCGCCCTCCAGCTCCACGCGGACGGTTCTCGCCCCGCGGCGCACCATTTCCGCCGCGTCCGCCGCCCGCAGGTTCAGCGCGGGAATGGCCCCGAAATCATCCGTCAGGGTCTCCCGCAGCTTGCGGATATCGCAGTCCGTTTCGCCCCGCCGGTCGATGGTCGTGCCCGAAAAGGTCAGCACCGCCGCCGCGCCGGCCTTGCGCAGCTTCTCGTAATCCTTGCGGCGCAGGCGTCCGTTGATCAGCACCGCCTTGCCCTTCACCTGCGCCAGATGCACGGGCAGCACGTTCTCGGCATAGTAAAAGGGCAGCTCCACGCCGCCTGCGGGGGTGGAGGCTCCGCGCTCGTAGCCGGTGACCTCGAATTCCTTGGCGAAGGGCTCGGTCACGCACAGCCGCGCGCGGGTAACCCTCCCGCACTTGACCGTGAATTCCTCCAGCTGCGCCGACAGCCCGGCGCCCTGCGCTTCCGCCAGAAGCCTTTCGGCGGCCCGGCGTTCCGCCTCCGAGCAGCTGACGCGCTCAAAGGCCAGCTCCTTCATCAGCCCGAAGGCGCGGTGGGCAGATACGTTCATGATGCATTTCCTCCTTGCGTATTCCGTGGTCTGCATGATGATTCGCGGCATTCTGTCTTTTTTCCTTCCAAATTGAATACACAAAAAGTTCACAGGGCCGCGCCGCGCTTTTCACCGGAAAGTGCTATAATCCCTGATGAAAAAACGCAGCCGAAGGAGGCTATTAGCGTGTCCCGGACGGACGTTTATCTTGCCCCGGACTATATGCCGGGCTTTGCCTGCAAAATGGGCGCCTGCCGCGCCGCCTGCTGCGAGGGCTGGCCGATCTCCTTTTCCATGGCGGATTACTTCCGCCTGCTGGGGGTGGACTGCAGCCCGACGCTGCGCCGCCGTCTGGACTGCGCCATGCATCTGGCCCCGCACCCCACGCAGGAGGAATACGCGCAGATCGTCCCCCGCTACGACGGGAACTGTCCCCTGCGCCTGGAGGACGGCCGCTGCGGCCTGCAGGCGGAGCTGGGCGAGGACAGCCTGTCGGCGGTATGCCGGCTGTATCCCCGCGGGGTGCGCACCCGGGGCGGCAGGGA
Source organism: Aristaeellaceae bacterium (assembly GCA_051886675.1). Taxonomy (GTDB): domain Bacteria; phylum Bacillota; class Clostridia; order Christensenellales; family Aristaeellaceae; genus UBA11524. The sequence continues at coordinate 4,480 of JBJEYH010000007.1, read as the reverse complement.
ATGCTCCTGCGCCAACAGCTGCGAGGCGGTGGCGGAAATGCTTCTGCGGCCCGAGCCGCTGACCTTCCGCCCCACGCCCCTGACGCTGACGCCTCCGCCGGAAGGCCCCCGGGCGGTGCTGTTCGAGACGGCGGGCCGGGAGCAGGAGATCCGGCTGTGGCTGATCGGGAAGGCGCAGGACCGACGGTATCCGCTGCCCCGGCGGCTGCTGGCCCTGGGGCGTGCGCTCCACGCCATGGACGACGCCCTGACCGCCCGGGATGCCCGGCGGGTGGAGGCGCTGCTCTCCGGAGAGGAGGCCACGCCCGTGCCCGAGGCGGCACAGCCCGATCCGGAAACCCTGCGCTACGGCCTGGGGATCATGGAAAAGCTGCTGGCCATGGTGGGCGAGGACAGCCGGTCGATCCGCAGCTACGGCGAAGCAGTGCTGGCGTGGTTCGGGCAGGGGGAGGAGGCCTTCCGCCGCTACGAGGCGGCCCGGGCGCACTGGGAGCGCATCGTGCCCCTGTGGCCCTGCTGGATGGAAAACCTGCTGGCCAATCATATGTTCTTCGCGCGCTTCCCCTTCCAGGACAGGCCCGTCAGCCTGCGGGACGAGTTCATCGCCCTGTGCGCGGTATACGCGCTGCTGCGCTTCCTGTGGGTGGGCTGGATGGCGGACAAGGAGGATGTTAACGCCGCGGTGGACGTAACCGCCGCCGCCTTCCGCCTGATCGACCACACGGAATTCGACCGTTACGCCGCGCCGATCCTCAAGCAGCTGGGCTGCGACGAATGGGAAAGCCTGGCAAGGCTGATGTGCCTGTGACGGAACGGTGAGCCCGGGAAAAGCAAGAGCTTCGGCGATATGTGGCCAGGGCAGGTTGCATCGTGCGATGGAACCTCCCGCCCCGCGGCCCCGGGAAAGCCCCGTGGCCCCGGGAAATCAACGGCTTCCGCGATCGTGCCGCCCGGAGCAGGTTGCATCGGGCGATGGAACCTCCCGCCCCGCGGCCCCGGGAAAGCCCCGCGGCCCCGGGAAATCAACGGCTTCCGCGATCGTGCCGCCCGGAGCAGGCTGCATCGGGCGATGGAACCTCCCGCCCCGCGGCCCCGGGAAGTCAACGGCTTCAGCGATCGTGCCGCCCGGAGCAGGTTACATCGGGCGATGGAACCTCCCGCCCCGCGGCCCCGGGAAATCAACGGCTTCCGCGATCGTGCCGCCCGGGGCAGGTTGCATCGGGCGATGGAACCTCCCGCCCCGCGGCCCCGGGAAAGCCCCGCGGCCCCGGGAAATCAACGGCTTCCGCGATCGTGCCGCCCGGAGCAGGTTGCATCGGGCGATGGAACCTCCCGCCCCGCGGCCCCGGGAAAGCCCCGAAGTCCCGGAAAATCAACGGCTTCCGCGATCGTGCCACCCGGGGCAGGTTGCATCGGGCGATGGAACCTCCCGCCCCGCGGCCCCGGGAAGTCAACGGCTTCAGCGATCGTGCCGCCCGGGGCAGGTTGCGTCGGGCGATGGAACCTCACGCCCCGTGACCCCGGGAAAGCCCCGCAGCCTGTGACAATCACGGCTTCCGCGAAGCATCCCCCGGCAGGTTCCCCGGCCACGGAAGCGTCCGGTGCGCCCCGCGGCCCCGCCGGCACTCCTTCCCGCGGCAAAAGCATTCCCCGGCAGACACAGCGTCCGCCGGGGTCTTTTGATGGAAGCGCGGGAGGGGCCGGGCGGCCGGGACGGTCAGTCCTCTGTCTGCCAGCGGATCCCACGCAGCCGGATCACGCTCTCCGCCACGGGCTCCTCGCAGCCCGGAAGCACCTGCTCCTTCACGCCCCACTTGCCGCAGTCGTCCACCGTGGTGAGATGGGGGATCTTCTCCTTGGTCATCAGGCGGAAGCGGGTCAGGACGTCCACCGCCGCGCTGAAGCCGAAGCTCTTCTCCTGCCCCAGGGCCTGCACGGTGAAGCGGGCCTGGTCGCAGTCGAAGGATACCGTCACGCCGATGGCCTTGCCGGAGGCATAGGGCTGCCAGGGATCGGTGCGGCCGTCCCCGCGGACGTACAGCATGCCGTCCGGACGGAACACCAGACGGACGGGCGTGCGGCCCGTATCGTCCTGCAGCTCGAAGGTCAGCGCGCCCGCGTCGCCCAGGGCGGCGATCTCCGCCGTGAAGCGCACCGTCCCCCGCCGGGCCGGATGGATCGCCAGCTCGATCCGGGCCTGATCGCAGGGATCCCGGTCGCGCAGCAGCAAGCCGCCCTCCTCCGCCTCCACCGGCGCCCACTGCGGCGCGTAGACGCCAAGCTCCGCCGGAAGCCCGCCGGCCCCGCAGCTGATTTCGCCCTCCGCCTCGCCGACGCTGGTCAGCGGCACCGGAATCCGGCTGATCCAGATGTCCTCCTTGTTGTTGGAGTAAACCAGCCATACGTCCCCGTCGGGCGACTGCGGGTTGCACTCGGCGATGCCCCGCATGTACTGCGGGCCCAGGTTCTTGTCCCGGCCGCCGTAGCGCTGGGGGGACATCTCCCCGGTGATGGCCGCCATGTCCGCGAAATGATGCCCGTCATCCCCCGTCACCGCCGCGATGGGCCAGCGGTGCTGTCCGTCGGTGGTGGGGTTGTACATCAGGGTGTAGCGGCCGTCGGAGGTTCTCTGCCCCCAGACCTTCCCCGTGGCGGTGCAGATGGTCGGCTGCTTTTCCACGTCGCTCCAGGTTCTGCCCTGATCACGGGATACCGCCACCAGGCCTTTCTTGTACATGCCCAGCATCTCGTCGGGGCCGGTGGTGTAGAAGGACAGCGCTTCCCCCGCGGGGTTGGGGAACAGCCTTTTGTCGAAGCGCTGCTCCTCGTACATCTGCCGCATGGCCGCGCCGTTTTGCAGCAGCTCCTCGCAGGCGACGATCAGATCGGCGTCCCCGCTCTCCCGGAAGGGCGCGAACACCCCCGTGTTCTCCGCGGTGTAGCCAGCGGGCTCGTTGTAGATGAGGAAATAGATGTTCTCCGCCAGCGAGCCGTCCGGGTAAATCCGCCGCACCGCCCGGCCCACGCCCCAGCCGTCGCAGGGCATGGAGCGGCGGCGGTCATGCACGATGCCGTAGAAGGACAAAAGCAGCAGCACGCCGTTCTTCGCATAGTAGAAGCCCATGCGCTGATGGGGCACGGTGAGCATCCGCTCCTTGAGCAGCGGCGTGCGGGGGCCCCTGTACTGCCAGGTGGGCACCTCCACCTCCGGGAAGGCCACCACCGGCCTTTCCCAGTGGATGCCGTCCGCGCTGGAGGTCAGCATGGTGTGGCCGGGCACCTCGTGCTCGTCCACGGGGTTGGACAGGTATTCGCAGAAGAACCTGCCCCAGGCATGGGCCAGCATGGCGGCGTGGTTGTACGTCCAGCCGATGCCGTCGGCCCATTCGGGATGCTGACGGTTGCAGCGGAGAATCTGCCAGCTCTTGACCCCCCGCAGATGGGGCAGCGCCCCGTCCTGAAAGCGCACGTCCGCCCGATGGGGGTCGGATACGCGGATGATCTCAGCCATGATGAACCTCCCTGTGCAGCCATTGCACGGGGCCGGTCAGCCCCGCGGGCTTGATATAATTGAAGAAGGACAGCGCGTCCCGGTGCGCCTGCACCAGGGACACCACGGTTTCCAGCCGCAGGGCATGGGTTCCGCGGCAGCCCTCCGGCAGATCGAAGCGATAGGGCGGCGCGGCCCGGTACCCCAGGAACGTGTCGTCCAGCCAGACCTCCGCCGTGCCGGTCATCTCCGGGAGCAGCAGCGCGTCCCGGCCCTCCGTCAGATTGACCTCCGCCTCGTACCGCACCCGGCCCGAAAACCGCGGATGCAGCGCGTTCACCGGCTCGGGCTGATCGGTGGTCACGGGGGGCAGCGCGGGGTCGGAGAAGCTGATGCGCCACACAGGCCGGGCTTCCCCCGCCGGGGCGTAGCGGGGCAGGGGCTGCGCCTCCGGCCAGGCGGGCTGACGGTCGCCCAGCATCAGCAGCTGACCCGGCTCCACGGTGATCTCCAGGGCGTCCCCCGGGGGCGGCAGGAAGCAGGCGTCCCGCTCGCTGTCGTAGAGCACGGGGGCGGTAAAGGCGTCCGTCGTCAGGGTGATGGCGTGGCTTGCCCGCGCGTCCTCGTTGAACAGCACCGCCAGCAGGCCTTCCGCCCGGCGGTACAGGTACAGGTAGATATCCGGGCTGTCCGTCAGGGCGCGGACGGGCCGGGGTACGCGGGCGGCGGCGTCCTCCCCGATGGCCTCCAGCGGAAGGACGGTCATGCCCTCCGTCAGCCGCGCGATATCCCCCTGGCCCTCGCTGAGCCCCTCGGGCAGCGCGTCCACGAACACCACCCGGCACCCCGCGTCCATCAGCGTCCGCAGGCGGCAGAACAGCTTCTCCGGCCACATTTTCCCCCGGGGGACGTACAGCGCGTCGTAGCGGCCCGGTTCCAGCAGGTCGATGGGCACGATCTCGCAGGGAACGTGGCGCAGGCTCAGCTCCC
>JBJEYH010000006.1:0-1956 GCA_051886675.1 Aristaeellaceae bacterium | reverse complement strand
ACCGCCTGGGCGCTGATGCCCTCCTCGCGGCCCTCGAAGGCCAGGCGCTCGGTGGTGGTGGCCTTGACGTTGACCCGGTCGACGGGAAGCCCCAGCGCGGCAGCCACGTTTTCCCGCATCTGCGGGATGTAGGGCAGCAGCTTGGGCCGCTGGGCCACGATGGTCACGTCGGCGTTGGCCACGCGGAAACCGCGCTCCTCCAGCAGGGCAACCACATGCGCCAGCAGCTTCATGGAGGAAATGCCCTTGTAGCGGGGGTCGGTGTCGGGAAAATGCCTGCCGATGTCCCCCAGGGCGGCTGCGCCCAGCATGGCGTCCATCAGCGCATGAAGGGCCACGTCCGCATCGCTGTGGCCCAGCAGACCCAGCGTGTGGGGAACCGTCACGCCGCAAAGCACCAGCGCCCGGCCCTCCACCAGCCGGTGCACGTCGTAGCCCTGGCCAATCCGCAGGGCGGGCAGCGCGGGTTGCTCCCGCAGGAACGCTTCAGCCATGGCAAGATCCTCCGGCGTTGTCAGCTTGATGTTGCGGCGGCTGCCCTCCGTCAGCTGGACGGACAGCCCCATGTGTTCCACCAGGGACGCGTCGTCCGTGCCCTGGTAGCCGTCCGCCTGAGCCCTGCGGTGCGCCTCAAGGATCAGCGCGGTGGCGAAGCCCTGGGGCGTCTGCACGCAGCGCAGGCTGGCTCTGTCGGGCGTGGAGACGGCCTTCAGGGACGCGTCCGCCACCTTTACCGTGTCCACCGAGGGGACGGAGGCCACGCCGCTGCCGCATGCCTCCACGGCCTGCTGCACACGGCGGATGACGCCCTCGTCCACCAGGCACCGGGCGCCGTCGTGAATCAGCACCCGGTCGGCAGCCTCCGGCAGGGCGCACAGGCCGTTCCAGACGGAAGCCTGACGGGTTTGGCCGCCGTGGGCGTACAGCACGGGGAAGGGCAGCGCTGCGGCTTCCAGAGCCGCGCGGACAGCCGCTTCATCCTCCGGCCGGACAACCACCGCCATGCCGTCCACCAGCCCGGAAAAGGCCCGCGCCGCCCGGGCAATGACCGCCTCGCCCCGCAGGGTCAGCAGCACCTTGTTGCGGCCGGCGCCCATGCGCGCGCCGCTGCCCCCCGCCAGCAAAATCGCGTACCACATGCCGGATACCTCCGTCAACTGCGCTCCGCTGCCACGCCCTCGTCCTCGGAGAGGATGCGGTACAGCTCGGACGCGCCGTCCTTGCGCACGGTCTCGGCCACGGCGAGAATCTCGTATTTGCCGTAGCGGTCGCCGAAGCGGATGGTCATGATGTCGCCGGGCTTGACCTCGGCGCCGGGCTTGCACACCTTGCCGTTGAGGGACACGCGGCCGCCAGCACAGGCCTCGTTGGCCACCGTGCGGCGCTTGATGATCCGGGATACCTTCAGGAATTTGTCCAGACGCATAACAGCCTCACGCTCCTTCACGAAAAAACCCGCAGGCGTACACCTGCGGGCGACACAACCACGGGACGGAACTTACGCGTTCACAGCGTCCTTCAGGGCCTTGCCAGCCTTGAAAACGGGAGCCTTGGAGGCTTCGATTTCAATTTCCTCGCCGGTGCGGGGGTTGCGGGCGGTGCGGGCGGGACGCTCCTTCACCTCGAAGGAACCAAAGCCAACCACCTGAACCTTGTCGCCAGCGGTCAGGGCTTCGGTCACAACCTCAACAAAGGCGTTCAGGGCCTTCTCGGCATCCTTCTTGGCAAAGCCGGTCTTGGAGGCCAGGGCAGCAGTCAGTTCGGTCTTGTTCATGGGTTAAATTCCTCCTTGTTGATGGCGCCGCGCCGGAATAGCGCGCGGCAAAAAATGAAATAAGGGGACAACATTTCATCCGCCCATGCAGTGATGGCGCATGATCGGCGGATGGCACGGTCAAGTCGCATTGCAGCAGCTCTGCGCTGATTTGACCTGACTCCAGTATACATCCATTTCGG
>JBJEYH010000005.1:0-1957 GCA_051886675.1 Aristaeellaceae bacterium | reverse complement strand
TCTACGGCTACGCGCTGCCCCTGCCGGAGGGCGCGCAGGCCACGTCCTTCCTGGGCCTGACCAACGGCGGACGCGCCCTGATCGCCAATGGCGAGACGGTCTACTCCGTCTCCCTGCCCCAGTAACACGCGGCGGATCCCGTATCCCGCAGGCGGCCTTCGGGCCGCTTTTTTTGTTGGCGCGCAAGGCTTTCCGCCTCCTCCGGCGCGTGCGCAAACGTGGAAATGTTTCGTAGAGTTTTCGTGATTTGGGGGTAGTTTTTTTCGGCGTATGGGTTTATTATGATGGGTAGGGATGTAACGTAAGGAGGAACCACCCATGCGCTACGGATACTTCGACGACGCCAGAAGGGAATACGTCATCACCACGCCGCGCACGCCGCTGCCGTGGATCAACTACCTGGGCTGCGAGAGCTTCTTCAGCCTGATTTCCAACACCGCCGGGGGCTACAGCTTCTATCGGGACGCCAAGCTCCTGCGCCTGACCCGCTACCGCTACAACAACACCCCCGCCGACAGCGAGGGCCACCGCTTCTACATCAAGGATGGCGGCGTGGTCTGGAACCCCGGCTGGCAGCCCGTCCAGACCGAGCTGGACAGCTACACCTGCCGCCACGGCATGGGCTACACCGTCATCGAGGGTAAAAAGAACGGCATCCGCGCCGCGCAGGAGATGTTCGTGCCCATCGGCGACAACGCCGAGGTCATCCGCCTGACCCTCGCCAACGAGGACGCCGCGCCCCACAGCCTGCAGCTGTTCAGCTATGTGGAGTTCTGCCTGTACAACGCCGTTGACGACGCCAACAACTTCCAGCGCAACTACTCCACCGGCGAGGTGGAGGTGGAGGGCGGCGCCATCTACCACAAGACCGAGTACCGCGAGCGCCGCCGGCACTACACCGTCTTCGCCGCCAACCAGACCCCCGACGGCTTCGACACCAGCCGTGACGCCTTCCTGGGCGCGTACCGCGGCCCGGCCAATCCCCAGGCGGTGGAGCAGGGCGCCTGCACCAACAGCGTCGCCCATGGCTGGTCGCCGGTGGGCGTGCACCAGTTCAACATCACCCTGCAGCCGGGCGAGAGCCGCAGCCTGATCTTCGTCCTGGGCTATGTGGAGAACACCCGGGAGGACAAGTGGGCCGCGCCGGGCATCATCAACAAGACCCGCGCCCATGCCCTCCTCAGCCGCTACAGCACCGACGCGCAGGTGGACGCCGCCCTGGAGGCCCTGCGTGCCTACTGGGACGGCCTTCTGTCCCGCTATGCCCTCTCCTGCGGCGACGAGAAGCTCAGCCGCATGGTCAACATCTGGAACCAGTACCAGTGCATGGTCACCTTCAACATGAGCCGCAGCGCCAGCTACTACGAGAGCGGCACGGGCCGCGGCATGGGCTTCCGGGATTCCTGCCAGGATCTGCTGGGCTTCGTGCATCTGATCCCCGAGCGCGCCCGGGAGCGCATTCTGGACATCGCCGCCACCCAGTTCGCCGACGGCAGCAGCTACCACCAGTACCAGCCGCTGACCAAGAAGGGCAACGCGGACATCGGCGGCGGCTTCAACGACGATCCCCTGTGGCTGATCGCGGCGGTCAGCGCGTACGTGCGGGAGACGGGCGATACGTCCATCCTGCAGGAGCAGGTGGCCTTCGACTGCGACAAGACCAACACCGCGCCGCTGATGGAGCATCTGCGCCGCAGCTTCAACTACACCGTCACCCACAAGGGCCCGCACCAGCTGCCGCTGATCGGCCGGGCGGACTGGAACGACTGCCTGAACCTGAACTGCTTCAGCGACGAGCCCGGCGAGAGCTTCCAGACCAGCGGCCCCAGCGAGGGCCCGGTGGCGGAGAGCGTGTTCATCGCGGGCATGTTCGTCAAGTACGGCCGGGAGTACGCCAACCTGTGCGGCCTCATGGGCCTTGACGAGGAAGCCGCCGTGGTGCAGGGCGAGGTTGCCC
>JBJEYH010000004.1:0-1958 GCA_051886675.1 Aristaeellaceae bacterium | reverse complement strand
TCCGCCACGGGCAGTACGATTCCGTCATCCGCCGGATGAACCAGGCCCGCCGGCAGACCGGCGACTACATACCCTGCACAGGGCCGACAGAGCCCCGCGCGGGCCAGTGACAGGTACGGAAGCATGACGCCGGATGGCTCCGCCGGGCGATGACAGGCCGCAGCCTTTCCGCCGGGCAGATGCCGCCGCGATGTCCCGGACGCCCGGCAGGGGAGGGGACGCCATCGGAGGGTGATATGCGCCGGTCAGGGAAAGCACCGCCCGCCGGCCTGACGGCAATCCGCATGAAGCGCGCTGCCCGTAGGACAGCGCGCTTGTGATGCAGGCATACATTACAGATTCTTCTTCAGGATAGCGATTCCCTGCCGAAGCTGGTCGAAAGATATGGTCAGCGGGGGCAGCAGACGAACCTTCTCGTGGGCGGTGAGCACCATCAGGCCGTCCTTCAGGCAGGCCGCGGCGATCTCGCCCGCGGGCTTCTCCACCTCGATGCCCAGCATCAGGCCCATGCCGGTGATGCCCTTCACCCCCGGCGAGCCCGCCAATTCGCTGCGGATGAAGGCCTCCCGCTGCTTCACGCCCTCGAACACTTCATCGTTCAGGCGGCTGATCACGTTCAGCGCCGCCGCCGCGCACACGGGATTCCCGCCGAAGGTGCTGCCGTGATCGCCCTTGCCCAGGGTGTGCTCGCACCTTTCACCCAGCAGGCACGCGCCGATGGGCAGTCCGCCGCCCAGGCCCTTGGCCGTGGTGATCACGTCGGGCAGGATGCCGTACTGCATGAAGGCGTACAGGCTGCCGGTGCGGCCGTTGCCGGTCTGCACCTCGTCCACCATCAGGAGGATGTCCTTCTCCCGGCAGAGCTTTGCGGCCAGCTGCACATAGGCACGGTCGAGGGGGATCACGCCGCCCTCGCCCTGGATCAGCTCCATGAGGATGGCGCACACGTCCCCCTGGGACAGGGCCTCCTCCAGCGCGGCGCAGTCGTTGGCGGGGATATGGCGGAAGCCCTCCGGGAAGGGCCCGAAGTGGGCGTGGAATTTGTCCTGCCCGGTGGCGGCGAGGGTGGCGATGGTGCGGCCGTGGAAGCTGTTGCGGAGCGTGACGATCACGCTGCGGCCCGTTGCTTCGCCGTAGCGGCGGGCCACCTTCAGCGCGCACTCGTTGGCCTCGGCGCCGGAGTTGCCGTAGAAAACCTTCTTCATGCCCGTGCGCTGGCAGAGAAGCTCCGCCAGTCGGGCCTGGGGGGCGGTATAGTACAGGTTGGAGGTATGGCCCAGGGTGGTCAGCTGGCCGGTGACAGCCTTGACCCAGTCGGGGTCGCAGGCGCCGAAGAGTGTCACCCCGATGCCCGTGCCGAAGTCGATGTACGCTTTGCCGTCCTCATCCCGGTAGGACGCGCCGGAGCCGGAGGCCATCGCCGCGTCGAAGCGGCCGTAGGTGCCGGCCACATAGGCCTGATCAGCCTGCCTGGTGAGCATGTCATATCTCCTTCCTGAACATGGTGCCCGCGCCCTCGTCAGTGAGGGTTTCGATCAGCAGCGCGTGGGACACCCGTCCGTCGATGATGAACACCTTGCGCACGCCCTCGCGGATGGCCCGGGTACAGCAGTCCACCTTGGGGATCATGCCGCCGGAAATCACGCCCTCGGCCTTGAGCTTCTCCACGCCCCGCAGATCGATGCGCCGGATGAGGGAGGTGGGATCCTTTGGATCCCGCAGAAGGCCGATGGTATCCGTCATGGAGATGAGGCTTTCGGCGTGGAGCGCGGCGGCGATGGCGGCGGCGGCGGTATCGGCGTTGATGTTGTACACATGGCCGGATGCGTCGTACCCGATGGTGGATACCACGGGGATGTAGCCCTTCTCCAGCAGGTCCAGCACGGGTTGGGGATTGATTTTCCCCACCTCGCCCACGTAGCCCAGACGCTCGTCCACCTGGCTGGCCTCGATCAGCC
>JBJEYH010000003.1:0-1962 GCA_051886675.1 Aristaeellaceae bacterium | reverse complement strand
GTGCATTCCCGGATCTGGCTCACCGAGCCGGGGGCGCTGGCCATTTCCGGCCGGTACATGGTCTGGATGGAATCCACCACCGCCACGTCCGGCTGCAGCTGCTGGAGCTTTTCCTCCACGTTGTCCAGGGCGTTTTCCGCCAGGACGTAGAGGTTCGGCACGTCGATGCCCAGCCGCCGGGCCCGGAGCTTGATCTGCCGGGCGGATTCCTCGCCGCTGACGTAGAGCACCTTCTGCCCCTGGCGGCACAGATGGGCGCATACCTGAAGCAGCAGCGTGCTCTTGCCGATGCCCGGATCCCCGCCGATGAGCATCAGCCCGCCCTCCACGATGCCGCCGCCCAGCACCCTGTCCAGCTCGCTGATGCCCGTGGAGATGCGCACGGCGGCATCCTCGGGAATGTCCCTGAGGAGCATGGCCGCGCTGCCCGTGCCGGGCCGCTGCCTGGGAGCCTTGGGCGGCGCGCCCTTCACCGCCGGGGCGGCGATGGTTTCCTCCAGGGTGTTCCACGCGCCGCAGCCGGGACACCGCCCTGCCCAGCGGGAGCTTTCATAGCCGCAGGCCGTGCAGGCAAAGCAGGTTTTCTCCTTGGCCACGTCCGCGCCTCCTTCCAGTGGGATACGCCATTATACCATACTTTCCGCCCGGGCGAAAGCGGGGAATCGTTCAAAATGAAAAAGCCGGACAAGGCCCGCGGCCCTGCCCGGCATGGTTGAGGATGCTCCGTCACAGATGAATGTGCTGCACCAGTCCGTCGATGTAGATGGGCGGCAGCTCCGCCTGAATCAGCGGGCGGGCGTACTTCAGGAAGGGCGGCAGCATGCCCGTGCGGTTCTCGTTGATCCACTCCAGGGGCACCTTCTTCTCCAGGTTGGCCACGCTGGCCACGTCCACCAGGCCGGTGGTCATCTGGTAGGGATCGTCGCTGATGCGCTGGATGGCCACCATCTTGCCCGTGTGGCCCTCCATGGCGGCCTTCACCGCCGCGCCGCCCACCTGATAGGCCTCGGTGATGTCCGTGCGGCTGGTCACGTGCCCGGCGCAGCGCTGCAGGGTGCTCAGCTCGATGGCGCGGGTCTTGGTCTTCAGGCTCCCGGCGATGCAGTTGCTCAGATACCGGGCGGTGCCGGTGAGGCTGGTGTGGCCGAAGGCGTCCTTGGAGCGCACGTCGTCGCTCAGCTCGCAGACGTAGCGGCCGTCCTCCAGCTTCACGCCCTCGCTGACGGCAATCACCACCGAGGTGTTATGCTTCTGCATGGCGGCCACCTTGTCGATGAAGCGGTCCACATGGAAGGGAATCTCCGGCAGGCAGATCATGTCCACGCCGTCGCAGTCGTCGCCCACGGACAGCGCCGCCGCCGCCGTCAGCCAGCCCGCGTTGCGGCCCATGATTTCCACCAGGGTCACGTAGGGCGTGCCGTAGACCGTGGCGTCGCGGATGATTTCCTTCATCACCACGCCGATGTACTTGGCCGCCGAGCCGTAGCCGGGGGTATGGTCGGTGAGCTCCAGGTCGTTGTCGATGGTCTTGGGCACGCCCATGAAGCGGATGTCGCTGCCGATCCACGCGCCGTAGCGGCTGAGCTTGTTGATGGTATCCATGCTGTCGTTGCCGCCGATGTAGAAGAAGTACTGGATGTCGTACTTCTTCAGCAGCTCGAAGATCTTGCGGAAGGGGGCGTCATCCTCCTGGGGCTGGGGCAGACGGTAGCGGCAGGAGCCCAGGAAGGAGCTGGGCGTGCGCTTGAGAATCTCAAAGTCCAGGTTGGAGCGGATGACCGTGCCCATATCCACCATGCGCTCCTCCAGGAAGCCCTGGATGCCGTTGCACATGCCGTAGACATGATCCGCGCCGCGGCGGATCGCATTCTGAAAAATGCCGGCCAGGCTGGCGTTGATGACGGCCGTCGGGCCGCCGCTCTGACCGACAATCACATTGAAACCCATGCTGCAAGCCTCCTT
>JBJEYH010000002.1:0-1964 GCA_051886675.1 Aristaeellaceae bacterium | reverse complement strand
TTCAGCAAGTCTGACCGGCAAGGAGGCATATCCCCATGACAGAATACAATATCCTCGATTTCGGCGCGGTGGCCGACGGCGTGACCAACTGCGCCGCGGCAATTCAGCAGGCGGTGGATCTGGCCACGGCGCAGGGCGGCGGCCGGGTGCTGATCCCGGCGGGGCGGTTCCTCAGCGGCACGGTGATGCTGAGGAGCAATGTGGAACTGCACCTGGCCTCCGGCGCGGTGCTGCTCTCCAGCCTGCGGGAGGAGGACATCTCGCCCTTCCCGGCGGGCGAGGAGGACGACAACAAGGACACCGGCTGGGACGGCGGCTTCTTCCTGGGCGCGAAGGACGCCTGCAACGTGACCATCTCCGGCCTGGGCGTGATCGACGGGCAGGGCGACAAGGTGTTCCTGGACCTCAATGAGGACAACGACTTCCACGAGTGTCCCAAGGTCTGCACGGCCTTCCGCCCGAGGATGATGCTCTTCGAGGCGGTGACGAACTTTGTGGTGAAGGACGTGACCCTCAAGGACGCGGCCTTCTGGACGCTGCACATGGCGGGCTGCCGGCACGTGCGGATCAGCAACATCATGATCCTCAACGACGACCGCGGCGCCAACAACGACGGCATCGACCCGGACTGCTGCCAGGACGTGGTGATTTCGGACTGCATCGTCCGCACGGGGGACGACGCCATCGTCCTGAAGACCACCAAGCCCATGGCCCGCCGCTACGGCCCCTGCGAGAACGTGACCATCACCAATTGCGTGCTGCATTCGCGGGATTCCGCGCTGAAGATCGGCACGGAGACCCATGGCGTCATCCGCAACGTGATCCTCAGCGACTGCGTGGTGGAGGACTGCTCCCGGGGCATCGGCGTGTGGGTGCGCGACGGCGGCGTGGTGGAGAACATCCACATCCATCACCTGACCGGCGCCGTCCGCCGCTATGCCGACCGCTACGCCATTCCCGGCGCGCCGGGCTGGTGGGGCAAGGGCGAGCCGGTGTTCGTCAGCGCCACCCGCCGCCAGGGCAAGCCGGATTCCTTCCCCGGGGTGATCCGCAACGTCAGCTTCGACCATATTTATCTGAAGTGCGAAAGCTGCGTGTTCCTGGCGGGCGAGGAGGACTGCATGATCGAAAATGTCCGCCTCTCCGACCTGGATCTGACCCTGGAGAAGCAGGGCACCCAGCCCGGCGGCTTGTTTGACGAGCAGCCCTCGGCGCGGCACATTTATCCCCACAGGATTCCCGCCCTGTACGCCCGGAGCGTGGACGGGCTGCGCCTGCGGGACAGCAGCGTGCGCTTCGTGGGGGAGAACGAGCCCTGGGACGGCACGCTGACGGAGCTGGAAAACTGCCGCCGCGCGCATGTGGAATGGGAGGAAGCATAAGATGGAAAACCGCGCTGTATACCGCTGCCACTACCGGGGACGCCTGGAGACGGACGATCCCGCGAAGATCGAGCCCCTGATGGCCCAGTGCGCCGGCAACGCCCGGGCCCTGATCGCCGAAGGGAAAATGATGACCGCCGCGCTGTACTACTTCGGGCGGCAGCTGTTTTTGTACTACGAGGCGCTGGGAGAGACCTTCCGGCCGGAGGCATTCATGGGGCCGCTGCATCCGCTCCTGGCCGCCTGGCCGGAAAAGGAGGACACCTTCGACTGGGCGCAGATGTACAACATCTACTGGCACAACGTCCCCCGGGGGGAGCAGGACTGGAAGCGCGTCGCGCCTCCCGAGCGGCGGCGGGGCCGCATCGCCTACCTGAAGCAGGCGACCATGTTCCGCTATGTGTACCATCACTTCGCCATTGTGGAGGAGGGGCTGTTGCAGGGGGACAAGTACCAGTCCATCGCCCTGCATGAGGACGTGCTGTTCAGCTACTTCGAGGAGCCCAAGCGCTTCACCAACATCCAGCGGGATCCCACGCGGGAGTCGAAGGCCATCCAGGACTGGCTGGACGTGGATCCGGA
>JBJEYH010000001.1:0-1971 GCA_051886675.1 Aristaeellaceae bacterium | reverse complement strand
AAGGCTGATGGCCACGCCCTTGGCCAGCACCAGACCCAGGTCGGGGCCGATCTGGAACTGCATCAGGCACAGCGCCAGAAAGCCGATCACCGTGGTCAGGCCGCTGGAGAGGATGGAGGAGGTGGACTTGCACAGCGCCTGCACCATGGCCTCCCGCCGGTCGGGGCAGGACGCCCTGCATTCCTCGAAGCGGTGCAGCAGGAATACCGAGTAGTCCAGGGACACCGCCAGCTGCAGCACCGGCCCCGCCGCGTTGCTGACAAAGGAGATCTCGCCGAAGATCAGGTTGCTGCCGCTGTTGATGACGATGGCCACCCCCAGGCTGCCCAGCACGATAAAGGGCTCCAGCCAGGATGTGGTGGTCAGCAGCAGAATGCACAGCACGAAGATCACCGCGACGATGGCGATCTTCATGATCTGCGTGACGGTGGAGGTGGTGGCGTCCGCGGTGGAGGCCGCCGCGCCGGTGACGGCGTTGTCGTCGCCGACCAGCGCCCGGATGTCCTCGATGGCCTGCACGCGCTTGTCCTCGGCGATGACCAGGGAATACAGCGCGCTTTCCTCCTGATAATAGGTTTCCAGCAGCTTCTGGTCGATCACCTCCAGGGGCTGCAGCACCGATACGCTGTCGTCCAGCCAGGTGATCTCCGTCACGCCATCGATCTGCCGCAGCTGCTCCTTGATGTCCAGCGCCTCGGGAATGGTCACATTGCGCACCAGCACCCGGGCGTTGGGGATGCCGCCGTCATATTCCTCCCCCAGCGTGTCCAGGGCGATGGTGGAGGCGCTCTCCGGAGGCAGATAATCGTTCATGTCATAATTGACGTCCACCATCGGCCAGCACAGCAGGCTCACGCCCGCCGCCAGCAGAAAGGCCAGCGTCACCACCCGCGGATGCTTCACCAGCATCCGGTAGAAGCGTTCCATCATTCGAGCTCCTTCCCCTCGCCGTCCAGGCGGAAGCACCGGCTGCCCGCCCTGAGCGTCAGCGACAGCCGCTCCGGATTCAGCATCCCCGCCGCCGTGTAGGGAATCGTCTGCAGGAGCGTGCACAGCAGCCCCCGCAGCTCACACTTTCCGCCGGGCTCCAGGGTGCCGGTGATGCTGCTCCGCGTGCCCAGCAGGGTCATGACCCCCTGGCAGATCCCATGCTCGCAGTCCAGCGACAGCTGACCGCGCCGGTCGCCCAGAGGTGTTTCCATGGTGATCGCATAACAATACCGCGCCATGCGCATTCCGCCTTTCCTGCGTTTTTCGGCATTCAGCATAGCACGCCGCGCCCCGTCATTCCACGGTCAGATCCGGCCACGTGTGGGGCATTGGGACATTTGGGCGTCATCTGTGGGGCAAATTGGATGGACAAATGTCCGGTATTGTTGGTTGAAGGATGCGGCCAATCGCGGTACAATGCAGAGGAGGTGACAAGGATGAAGCACGAGGATTCCTCCCGCATGACCCGCATGCAGCTGGCCGAGGCGCTGAAAAAACGCATGGCCCACAAGCCCCTGTCGAAGATCACCGTCAGCGAGCTGGTCAGCGACTGCCATCTGAACCGCAAAACCTTCTACTATCATTTCCAGGACATCTACGCCCTGTTCAAGTGGATGCTGGAGCAGGAAACCATCGAGGTGGTCAAGCAGTTCGACATGCTCATCGACTTCCGGGAGGTGCTGCAGTTCGCCATCGAGTACGTGCTGACCAACCAGCACATGCTCAACGCCGCCTGCGACACCGTCGGCCGCGAAGGGCTGAAGCAGTTCCTGTACCATGACTTCATCGGCCTGGCCCAGCGGCTGATCGACAGCCTGGCCCAGCAGCAGGGGGTCGTCCTGGCGGAACCCTACCGGGCGTTCCTGTGCGAATTTTTCACCGAGGCCCTGGCCAGCGTGCTGCTGTCCTGGGTGCAGCAGCCCAGCGCCATCACCCGGGACAAGGAATGGGTGCTGAACTACATGGAGCATCTGCTGCAGA